>JBJMWW010000160.1:0-12825 GCA_045809945.1 Chthoniobacterales bacterium | reverse complement strand
GGGCGCGCGAAGGAGCTTGGCATTGCCGATTTCAAAGGCGAACCGTGCCCGGTCGAATTCTGGGACGTATTTGGCGAGAACGGTCATCCCGTCCGCGCGACTGTTTCTGAAATGGGGCCGCTGTTGTTAGGCCGGTTACTTGACCTGAATGACACGCAGGAAGGCGTGCTGAACATGGTCTTCAAGATTGCCGATGAGAGCGGCTTGCTCCTGCTCGATCTAAAGGACCTTCGCGCGATGGTGCAGTATGTCGCCGATAACGCCGATCAATTTAAAACGCAATACGGCAACGTTTCAGCGGCATCCGCCGGTGCGATTCAGCGCAACCTTCTCGCGTTGGAAACGCAGGGCGCGGACAAGTTCTTCGGCGAACCTGCCCTCAATCTCGACGATCTGATCCAGACGCAAAACGGTCGTGGCGTAGTGAACATTCTCGCCGCGGAAAAGCTGATGCAACAATCGCCAAAAGTTTACGCGACGTTTCTGCTCTGGCTGCTCTCGGAGCTTTTCGAAAGGTTGCCCGAACTTGGAGACCCGGAGAAGCCGAAGCTGGTTTTCTTTTTCGACGAGGCGCACCTGCTCTTTGCCGACATCGAGCCCGCGGTCGAACAAAAGATCGAACAAATGGTGCGATTGATTCGATCGAAAGGCGTCGGCATTTACTTCGTGAGCCAGAATCCGCTCGATATTCCCGACGTCGTGCTCGGTCAGCTCGGAAATCGCGTCCAGCATGCCTTGCGTGCGTTCACGCCGCGCGACCAAAAAGCGGTCAGCGCTGCGGCGCAAACGTTTCGGCAAAATCCGAAACTGGATGTGGAGAAGGTGCTCATGGAACTGGCCGTCGGCGAAGCGCTCGTTTCGATGCTGGATGAAAACGGAACGCCGGAAGTGGTCGAGCGCGCAAAGATCGTTCCGCCGCGCAGCCAGGTCGGAGCGATCACACCCGAGCAGCGTAAACAAATTGTTGGCTCGTCAGTCCTGGCAGGACATTACGAACAAACGATCGATCGGGAGTCTGCTTACGAGAAGCTTCAGGCGCGTGCCGGTCAGAAAGTGGAAGCGGCAGCGGCGCCGGCGGCTACGCCCGGAGCTTCGGTTCCAGAGGCGGCGCGACCGTCGTTGTTTGAGCAAGTGCTAGGAGGCGCCGCAGCGGCATTCCAGCCGCGAATCGGACCGCGCGGCGGCCGCTACGACAGCATGGCAACGACCGTCGCACGGAGCGCCGCGAGCGCGATCGGCAGCCAGGTTGGCCGCCAGGTCGTGCGCGGTTTGTTAGGTTCGGTGTTTGGAGGCAGCGGGCGGCGCTAGCCACCCGCTACCTAACGAATACTGGCTGCTACTTTTTCGGCGAAGCTGAAGGACTGGCTTTCTCGTCCTTCTTGCCACCGGACTTCACCTCGACGTCTTTCGCGGTCATCGTGTAGTTGATCGTTACTTTGTCGCCAGCCTTGACGTCGCCGTTCACCTTTGTGTCGGACGCACGATCCATCTCCCACTTGTCCTTGCCCTTCATCACGGTGATCATTTTATCGTTCACGTCCACCACGGGGCCCGTGACCTGGTAAGTTTTGGCGCCGGCAAAGGCGGCGCTGCTGAGCGCGAGCGATCCAGCCGCTATCAGAGCTAACAATGCGTTTTTGTTCATGCCTTATAGAACGAAACCGGCGCGCAACTATTCAAGCTTTTGCTACGACCTGTGCGTCCGGCGGTTCGCACTCGCACACGACGCGGAACCCGAGATCGTTACAGGAGTAGTTCGCGGCGTTACAAGCGCGCGCGGTTGCCCGTAAATTCGCAAAGCGCGACTTCCAGCTTCCGCCGCGGTAAACGCGTTTGGTGCCGGACTGCGCGCCACGCGGGTTCTGTCTCGGAGTGCCGGCAAGCGGCTGGAAATAATCAAGACACCATTCCCAAACATTGCCGGCCATGTCGTGCAGCCCGAAAAAGCTCGCTCCGAGCGGGAATGCCCCGACCGGCGAGGTCTCCGCATAGCCGTCGTTCAAGTTCGCGTCGCGCCACGGGAATGTTGTACTGGCATCGGCGAAGTTCGCCAGATCGGCGCGCCCGCTGTGGTTTCCCCACGGGTATTTCCTCCCGTCCGGTCCGCGTGCCGCAAATTCCCACTCAGCTTCCGTAGGTAGCCGGTATTTCTTGCCGTCCTGCTCGCCAAGCCACCGACAAAAATTAAGTGCGTCGATACTGCTGACGTGCACCACCGGATGATCATCGCCGGCGATCCGCTTTTGCCGGTGCTGCGTATCGAATTGCTCGTACTGGGTGTTGGTGACCGGAAACTGCGAGATGTAAAACTCTTTCAGTCGCACAGGTGTGAGCGGCTGCTCGTTGAGCGGCGCGTCGGTCGCGTCGCTGCCCATGACAAATTCGCCTGCCGGAATCAGTATCATCGTCGCACACACCGGGTTTGCGAAGGTGCGCGGGAACGTTGGGCGAACAGTTGGTGGAGCTACCTGGCTCGGTTGCGCAGGCCGCTTTGTTTGTGTCGTTACGTGCCGACCACGTAACACGGCATCTCGCTCACCCGCGGTTGGCTGTTCCGGTGACATCTTCGCCAGCGCGAGCTCCTGATTTTCGAGGAACGCGTCGAGCAGGTCTTCGGCGCGTTGGAGTTCAATGCCGAGGTTCTCTGCGATTGCGGCGAAAACTGCGCGAACGCTGTAGGTTGCGCTCGACAACTCCAGACTGCTCAGCCGGAGAATGCGATCAAACTCATACTCCGCGTTGCCACGCGGGCGCTCCGGAGTCGGCGTCGGCGCCGGGGTGACCGGCGATTCCGTCGCGGCGATTCGACGCCCGCCGCTCTGTTGCAGTTGGTTCTCGATGCAGCTCTGAATCTGCTCGTCAGTAACTCCGTTGCGCTGGCCGAACTCTATCAGGTTGGCTTCGGCTTCGGCGGTGAGCCGGCCATTCGAGATTGAGAAGCCGACGAATTTTTCGAATTCCGCAAAGGCTTCCTGGTGCGCTTGCAACGAAAGTTCGTGATCGACAGCTTGCCGCCGCTCCGGATCGAGCAACTCGATCCGCGCATGAATCAGGTAGCGCGAGGATTCGTCGATGCCGCGACCGAGCAATTGTGCGAGCGGGTTACTTGGCTGGTTTTTAAGCGGGAGCTTGTGCTTCCACCATTGAAGCAGCGCCGCACAGTGGAGTTGAATCTGCTCGTCCGTCGGATGGCTTCGGGGATCGAGGCAGAGCCGTTCGTACGGGTTCGACGAACGGTACTTGCTCCAGCCGTCCCATTTGCGCGGATCGTCGGGAAACTGAAGCGAAGAATTTGTATTTGTAGCGACCATGTGGCGGCGGATTACCGCCGCGTTGCGCCGCAAATTTCATGCCCGCACGCTCGTAGCATCGCGCTTCGCCCGATTCGCTAAGGCGGCGGCAGGTCTGGCGGCTGGAGCGGAGTCTGCTCGACCTCGGGTTCGTTGTTGTTAGGACGCAGCGGAATGGCTGGTTGCGCGACTGGGGTAAGTTGTCGTCCGGCCCGCGTTTCCAGAATGCCGTTGCGATTCATCACGTCTTCCACCCGGTAAAGACCGCCTCGCCCCGCCGGCCCTTCTTTCGCGTCGGTGAATTCGCTTTGGCGATAGAACCGCGCCATCTCATCGAGGTGGAATGGACGCGCGCCACGCCGGCCGAATACAACCGTCTGCCCGCCCGTTTCGTCGACCACGCGGTCGCGTTCGAGCCCGCGGGAGACACAGATCGCTTCGCCTTTCATTGGGTAGGTCGCGATGAGATGAGGGTTGGGTCGCGGGCTGAAGCCTTGCGCGCCGGGAACTGTATCTGGCGAAATCAACTGCACGACGCGAAATCCATTTCGGCCGTCGGCAAGAAGCGCAAATTGCGATGCATTGACGCTTCCGACTTGCACCGCGCGTGTGTCGTTGATGGCGCCGCCGGCATTGAACATCTGATCGAGACGCGGACGTTCGGGATTTTCCACGTCAATGATGGCGAGGCCGTCGCTGCCGTTCGCCACGTATGCGTAGGTGCGCGCGACGTAAAGCCGTTGCGGCTCACGCAATCTTACCACCGCGCGCTCGATCGGACGCGGCCGATCTGAATCGTCGATGTCGAGCACCTTCATGCCTTCGTCGTCAGTGACGAAGAGATAGCGGAACTGGACGGCAGCACATTTCGGATTGCGGAGAAAATTACCGGTGTATTCGCCAACGATCTGCGGATGCAGCGGATCGTGAACGTTGATGACGTAGATGCCGCGCGGCGTGCACATGTAGAGGCGTTCGCCCGCTGCAGTGACAAACGATGCGCCAGTGAGAAGACCGTCGGGGTTGAACCGGACCGTTTCGCTTTCCTTGAGGAAATTGTTGTTCGGATCGCCGTCGACCAGCGTGGCGACGAGCACATTGACCAGACCTTCCTCGCGATCGGAAACGTATACGAAGCCGTAGAATAGTCCGATCGGCTGCTCTTCGTTGTCTGGATTGTGCAGGCGCAGCGGATCGAGCGCGAGTGTGCTTGGCAGCGCAACACTGGTTGCATATTTCGTATGGATCCGCGTCCGCTGACCAAGCGGCGAAACCGGCGCGCTGACGATGCGCTCGCTGAAATCTTTTTGGTCGATGTTGCCAACATCGAAGACCTCGAAACCGCCGGGGCCGTTCGCGGTGTAAAGATATTCACCGCGCAGCACGATGTCCTGAATGTCTTTGCCGCTGTGTTCGTACGCTTCCTTGAGCATCGCGCCGTTCTCGATGTGCTTCTGGTAGTTCGCGGGGTAGGCGATCTTTTGCAGGTGACTTCCGATTGCGGCCTGCGGCTCGTCGCTCTCTGTCCACACGACCGCGTGAAATCCTTCCGGCCCGCTGCCGACATAGGAATATTTACCGAAGAAATTGACCGTGCCGGTGCCGAACCCGAGCAGCGACGCCATCCACGCGTTGTTGTCGTTGTAAGCCGATAAATGACAATCCGTGCAGTTCTTCGTCGTGCCGACGCTCGACGTTGTATGCGCGAAGTGCGGATTGTAGGCCTGTCCGCTGTAACCCTCGGCCGAGAACGTCTGCTGCTGGAAATAGACCCAGTTGCGATTCTGGTTTTGCGACGAGACCACGACCGCGCTCGATGATCGCAAGACCGCCATCCGATTTTTCTTCACTGTGCCGTCGATGCCGAGCTGGAAAACATCGTCGCGCACGACCTGCGGATTGTAGGTCGTGTAGTTCCGATCCGTGACGCCTTCGAATTTGTTCTGCGGCACGCGTTGGTTGGCCTTCATCGGCAGGTGACAACCGAAACAGCTCGTCGCCCAGCTCGTGTGGCAGATCTGGCAATCCATCGCGCTGTTGTCGTGCGCGAGTTTTATCCGGCGTTCGCCGTAACCCGGATCGTCTCCGTAGCCGGGGTCGTTCGTCATCGGTTTGCGCGCGGGATCGTCCGGCGCCAGCACCGCCGCATTCAACGCGCCGGGAACTGCGCCCCATGTCTTTCCGTCGCGATGCAGCGTCTTCGCATAGGCGCTCTTGGGATTGTAGTGCGACGAGGCAGGATTGATCGTGTCGATGGTCTGAGGAATTTCCCAGCGCATGTCCGGCGACATCGATGATTGCTGCCAGAGCGTGTTTCCTTCCCAGGTGAAGCGCGGCCCGAACGGCGTGTTGCTTGTGCGCAGCAAGTCGATCTGACCCGCGTTACCCGTCGTGACGAGTGTCGGCCGCGCGAAAACCGTGCCGTGGCAATCGACGCAATTGATTGCCGTCGCGTTGCGCGGCTCGCCGTAAAGCATCCCGTTGCCGTGCACGTCCTTGTCGAAGTGGCAGTCGCCGCACTGCATGCCGTGCGCGATGTGCACGTCGTTCAAGTGCACCGCCTTTTTGAACTTCTGCGGATCGTCGTGCGGAATGATGTTGTCTCGCAGGTCGAGGAAGTTGCCTTTGCGATCGTGTTTGAAGATCGCGCGGAAGACCCAGCCATGTCCGTGGTAATCGGCGAACTGCGTGTGTTTCATCTGCGGGTTTAACTCCGAGACTTTTTCGAGGAACGCCTTGTCGCCCCACAGTCCGCGCGCAGCCGCCGCTTCCGGATTCTCCTGCGTTTTGATGACCAGTTCGTCTTCGGTCGGATCGTGCTGCTGCTTCGGATACATCAGCTCTCCGTCCGTTTCCTGATCCCACCAGGTGTAACCTTCGTACGGATTCACGAAGAGATTTCCCTGATGCATGTGGCAGTTCATGCAAAGACTCGACGGAATCGAGCGCGTGAACTGGTGAATGATCGGATGACCTTTCTCGTTTTTCGGGATGGTCTTGTCGGCTGTGAAGCTCAAACCCTGGTTGCCGTACTTCGCCCACCAGCCGGAGTTCGTCGGTGAACGGTCGTTCGCGTAAACGACGTGACACGCCGAGCAGCCACTCGACCGGTAATCACCCGGATGATCGTTGCTCCCGAGAAAATCGAGCAACGGATCGTGCAGTCGCGTTTTCTGGAGACCGAGAAAGACCGGATCGGTGCGGTTCAACGTGCCGAGCCCGCGCTCGGATAAACGGCGATCGGGATGACCAGGCGGCTCGTCTTCTGTTGGAATCCCGAGACCGAGCGGCACGCGCCCGCCCTTCTCGAAGATGCGCAGAATGTTTCCCGGCTGGCTAAGATTGAATCGGGGCAGCGGTCCGAGGAAAGGCAGAATGCCATGCCGCATCGTGTCCTCGTGCGAGACCGGCGTGTAGTTGGTCAGCGTGAGCGGCGCGCCATCCGGCCCGTAGGCCTGGCCGAAGACGTAGTTCTTTAAATTGTATCCGCTGTTGTTGTAGAGCGCCGCGCCCCAGAGCATCGGCCCCGTGCGCATCATGCTGTGCGACGTGTTATGCACAATCGCGGCGTGACACAGTCCGCACGTTTTCTCTGCCACGCGGAGATCGCCCGGATTCATAAACTGAATGAACTCGGCTGACTCATGGTTCATCCAGACGTTGGAGTTCGGTGGGTTGGCCGACGTTTTCCAGAACTGCGGATTGCGCGGCAGCACGTGCGCGACCTCTTTCGTCAGGCCGCGTGCGGGATTGCCGCCGTGACAATCGGTGCAGCCGAGCACGACATTTTGCACATTTTTGTGCATCGGCTCGACACCGGCGTGACATTGCAAACAGCCGACGCTTTTCGCGTCCGCTGCGGCCTGTGATTGATCGATGCGATTCTGCGCGGGTCGACCTGCAGCGTGGGTGAGCAATTCGTTAGGCGGAATTGCTGTCGGCGGACCGTAGCCTTCTTGTGCGCCAGCGGCGCACGGAAGCAGAAAGAGAACGAGCCAGCGCTTGTTCACTAGTAGGTCAGCGTCACCGTTACAATCCCGCTGATTAGAAAATCATCCACGTGCCCGGGCGACGGTTGATCGTAGCCCGGCACCGGCCGCGTATTCGCGCGATAAATGTCCTTGTAGCCCTCGCCCGGAACCAGAAACCCGCATCCCGCACTGATCACGATGTTTTCCGTGAGCAGCGGTCGCCATTGCAAGCCGAGACTGGCGTCGAGTCCGAAAGGATTGCGCACGTTCTGGGTGAAGAGCACCTGCTTGATGACTTCGGTGTCGTTCATCCAGATGTAGTTCACGTTCAGAAACGCCTTCAGCTTTGGCGTGATGTCCGCGTCCATGCCGTAGCCGATGATCGAGGCGCCGGGATTAACGAAGTTTGATTGGCCTTCGCTTTTGCTCGTGCGCAAATCGGGCACCAGGCTATCGCCCTGTTTAAAGTTCACAGACGAGCCGCCGAGATTGAATCCCTGGTGGACGTAGTAGCTGAAGGGCCCACCGAAAAAGAATGGCCGATCGAAAATCGTATCGAAACCGGTCGCAGTGCCGTCGCGCGGATCGCTGTCGCCGCTCGCCCAAAAGGCGGAAAGTTTGAACCGTAGCCAGTCCTTATCCATGGAGAACTCAACCGCCGCCATCTGCGCGTTGATGTCGACGCGACGCTGCGCGATTCCGTTAAACCCGTCTTCGCCGAGCGCCTCGTAGAACGCGTGCGAGATGTTGAGGGCTCCGATGTGACCGTCACCGGTCCAGCCGAGATAATATGATTGCACGTAATGATCTCGCACCGCGCCGATCGGCGCCGGGCGGGTGATGAAATCGTTCTTATCGTAATGCCGATCGCCGCCGTCGAGGTTCATGTGGAAGCTCAGCTCGCCGGTGTAACCTTTGGCGAAAAGATCCTGGCGAAAGACGTTCGCGATCAGGATTTGCTGGTCGCGCGAATCGAATTCGTTCAGGCCCGAGTAGGTGTCCTTCTCGCGCATGTCGAACCCGATCAGGTTGTATTGCCACTTGTTGTTGTCGTAGTTGCCGAAGATGCGCGCGCCGAGGTTTGAGTCGTTGAAGATGAAGCCGCGGAAATCGCTCACGAACGGCTGAATGCCGAGGCGCGAAGAGACGAAGTCATAATTGTTTGTCAGATCACGAATGTGAATTTCGGCGAACGCTTCCTGGAGCGCGTACCAGTCCTTCACCCGATGCGTGTAGCGCGTGTATTCGAGATCGCCCGGCAGCCGCCGAAATCCGCCACCGAAATCCTGAAGATGGTTCGGGTCGACCGGAACAGCGGAAGGTCCCGGATAGCCCGGACCGCGCGGATCCGGATCGACGATATTGTTTTCGCGGACGTAGATCGCGTTTTGGTTCGCGACGAACAAAAATCGCAGCGCCCATTCGACCGGCTTGAATGCGGTCTCGCCTTTGAACAAATCAACGCCAACCGAAAAATCGCTCGACGCGAAGAACTGATCGCTGCGCCCGTAAAACTCGGAGCTTTCGGGCCGCGCAGTACTCACGCCGCTGGGGACTGGCAGGCGGCGGCCTTCGAACTGCGCAAATTCGTTCAGCGTCAGATTGAGAAAAATATCCTGACCGATGATAGGCGCGTCCGCCTTTAGCTTGCTCTGCAAATACGGATGCCAGAAACGCAAACCACCGGCGACGTAGGTGGTTTCCGCACTCGGATCCGCGTAACGCTTCCACCGGCCAAAACCGATGAACCAGCGGTTCGGCACCGGTTCGCTGCCCGGAAGCAATCCTTCACCACGACTGGATTCCGGATAAGTCTCGTACTGCAGTTTTCGTCGCTCTGGAGTTACTTCGCGAACGCCTGTGCGCGGCAGGCCTAACGAACGGGGCAGTGCTTCTTCGCCGTATTCCGGTGGCTGCGGCAGGATCGGGGGAAACAGATCCGGCGGCTCGGGGACTGGCTCTGCCAAGTTCGGATTGCCCGGATCGGGATTGAACGCCGACGGTGGCAGTGGCGGCTCGCTATCGAGAATTTGTTCCTGCCCAAACAGGAACCGGCGCGAGTAGTGGAATGTGCTTTGGACGCGCCGTCCGTTCACTTCGAGCGTGACGGGCCGGGATTCCTTTCCGTCGGGAGAAATTTCGGAGGACGGGCGAGCTTCGACGTGCCGCCGCTTTGGTTTGCGATCGGGAACGATCTCTACGGTCGGCCGCGCATGATTTCTCCCGTTTACCTCGACGAGCGGGTCGTCGCCGCGAACGGGCAGAGTCGACAAAAGTACGGCCGTGGTTACCGCGAGAACCGATATGCGGCGAGGCCGGGGCATAGGGAGCCAGAGGATGCCGGAAAGCGTTCTGCGTTTGCAAGCAAACCCTTGGTTTCCCCTCGGGCGAACGGGTCGCAGTCGACTGATTTTTATCGTCAATGCGTCGACCCTCTGGTAGCGATTCACTCCCCATGTACTTGCGCCGTGTCGCTGCTGCTGCGCTTGGATTGTGCTCTGCGGCAACTGCTGCGCGGGCACAGACCCTGACGGCTGCCGACGTGCAGTTGATCATTTCGCAATGCGTGGCGCGTGCGGCGCAGATTTCGCCGAACAGCGTCATCGCCGTGGTCGATCGCGAAGGCGACGTTCTCGGCGTCTGGGTCATGCGCGGCGGCGAACCGACGCCGGAAGAAGTCGCGACGGCGGTATCGAAAGCGGGCACCGCTGCCTATTTGAGCAGCAATCAAAACGCGTTCACGTCCCGCACCGCCGGCTTCATCATTCAGCAGCATTTTCCGCCGGGCGTGCGAAACACTTCGCCCGGTCCGCTGGTCGGCGTCGGATTGTCGAACTTGTTCTCGTCCGACATCAACAAGTTCCGCGCACCGGGCAGCGTGATCAGCTTCAGCCCCGAGCCAGGGCTAACCATCAAGCCGGTCTTCGGGAGCTCGCTCGACGGCTCGCCCGGCGGAGTACCGCTTTATAGAAATGGCGTGCACATCGGTGCCGTCGGAGTGACGGGCGACGGAGTTCCCGGTCCGTTGATCACTGATCCAGCCTCGCCGACAACCTTACGCTCGGAGAACCCCTTCACGTTCATCCCTGGTTACGATAAGGACGAAGACATAGCGCTCGCCGGCCAGCGTGGATTCGGGCCGCCAACGGCGATCACAGCCGATCACGTTTACATTAACGGCATCGCGCTGCCTTATGTAGCGAGCACAACCAGCCCTGCCGGGACGCTCCTCGTCGGCAACGCCTCCACCAATTATCCAATCCGCGACACGCCTCCGCCTTTCCCATATCCACGAGCGACTTTCGGCGGGCTGGCAGGCGAAATCCGCCAGCCAATTCTCGATGATCCATCCCCGGGGACGATTAACGGTCAGGCGCGCCTGACTGCGGATGAGGTGCGCGGCATCATTAACTACGCCGCCGATCGGGCGCGCACTACGCGAGCCGGCATTCGTCTGCCGATCGGCGTGTCGATGGAAGTCTTCATCACCGTGGTGGCGAATCCAAGTCAATCCGGTGCCAAGCCGATGGTGATCGGCGCATTCCGCACCGGAGAAGCGACGCTGTTTAGCTGGGATGTGGCGGTGCAGAAAGCGCGCACCGCGCTCGGTTTTTCATCGAACACACTCGCGGAATCGACGCGCACTGTCGGCTTCCTCGCGCAATCGCATTATCCGCCGGGGCTCGACGTGCAGGATCCCGGGCCGTACTACGGTCTGCAGGAATTCTTCACGGGCTTTGTTCGCGAGGCGGTGCCGAATATCGTCCTTCGTACCGGCGTGCCGGACGATCCTCGCTTCCCAAACGGCATCACGATTTTCCCTGGTGGTTTCCCGCTTTATCGAAATGGACAACTGATCGGCGCCGTCGGCATCAGCGGTGATGGTGTGGATAACGACGACATCGTTGGCGCGGCCGGCACGCACGATTTTCTCGCGCCGATCAGTATTCGCGCGGATCAATTCGGCTATCTCGGCGCGCGGATGCCGTATGCAAAGTTCCCCCGCGACGCGACCGGAGTTGGCAATTTTTTCCAGCCAACTCCCAAGATTGCTGCTGAGAAACTCGCCAATATTTCCACGCGTGTCACCGCTGGCGATGCCGACAATGAAATGATCGGCGGCTTTATCATCACCGGAGACACGGCGAAGAAAGTGATTGTCCGCGCGCTCGGCCCGTCACTTGGACAAGCCGGCGTAAGCGACACGCTGGCCGATCCATTTCTCGAGCTGCACGATGCAAGCGGCGCAATCATTGCGACGAACGACAATTGGAAAGAGACGCAGGAGAGCGAAATCGAAGGTACCGGCATCGCTCCGACGGACGAGCGCGAAGCGGCGATCGTCCGCACGCTCGACCCCGGCGCGTATACCGCCGTCACGCGCGCCGCCGGCGGTGCAAATGGCGTGGGTCTCGTGGAAGTTTATGATTTGTCCGGCGATTCGCCGTCGCAACTTGCGAACATCAGCACCCGCGGTGCGGTCACGCTCGAGAACAAAGAAATAATCGGCGGCTTTATCGTCAGCGGAACGAGCGGCGAAACGCGCGTCCTGGTCCGCGCCATTGCGCCGTCGCTCGCTACATCAGGCGTTGGCAATGCGATTGCCGATCCAACTCTCGAGCTGCGCGATTCGAACGGCGCGTTGATCGCGACGAACGACAACTGGGTTGATGGCGATCAGAACGAGATCACCGGCACCGGCGTCCCGCCGACAAACGAAAACGAATCCGCGATCGTGACGTCGCTTCCATCCGGCGCCTACACCGCGCTGGTCCGAGATGCCAACGGCGGCAGCGGCGTCGCGCTGGTCGAAGTTTACAATCTGCAGAACTGATCTCTAGCCGCGTCCATCGGGCGCGGTTGAATTCATGCGCTGCCGCGGCCAACGACCGCGGCTCCAACCGTTGCGGAGGTGCTTTCCACTCCTAACGTGCTCCGCGCCGATGCCCGACGACAAATCCGTTCCGCCAGGTGACCCGCCAATTCTCGACACGCGTCCGGCGGAAGGTGCGGCAGCAGTAGCGGCTCCGCCGCGCCACGATCCGTATGCGGCATTTCGTGCTCGCGACTTCAGCCTCTATATGAGCGGCAATCTGCTTTCGCTCGTCGGCCGGCAAATGCTCGCGGTCGCGGTCGAATGGGAAATTTACGCGCGCACCCACTCCGCCACCGCACTCGGTCTGGTCGGTCTGGTGATCGCCATTCCGGTCGTCGGGCTTTCGCTGCCCGCTGGCCATCTCGCCGACCGAATCAGTCGCAAACATATCATCGTCGTTTCACAACTGCTCAGCTTCCTCGCTTCGCTCGCACTCGCGTTCGTGTCGTTCAATCATCTGCGTGTTCCGGCGTGGCCGATCCTGCGGAACGCGAATGCATCCCTCACTGCGATCGCCGCCATCTTCGAACGGCACCAGCAGACCTTTCACTTCGACGATCTTTCGATTCCGCTGATTTACGCGCTGCTTTTCCTCGGCGGGATCGCGCGCACCTATGCGTGGGCTGCGCGCAGTTCGTTCTTTCCGACTCTTGTCTCGCGCGATGCATTTGCCAATGCCGTCACTTGG
>JBJMWW010000159.1:0-4601 GCA_045809945.1 Chthoniobacterales bacterium | reverse complement strand
TGATCATGACCTTACTCGGCGCGTTCGCCGGGATCGCGCTCCTGCTCGCAACCGTCGGCATCTACGGCGCCGTCGCTTACACCGTTGAACAACGCACCGGCGAGATCGGCGTGCGCATGGCGCTCGGCGCACAAACACGCGATGTCCTGCGACTCGTCGTCGGCCAAGGCATGAAGCCGGTTCTGCTTGGCGTCCTTGCCGGAATCATCGCCGCAGTTGCGCTCGGACGCCTGCTCACCGCGCAGCTCTACGAGGTTTCACCGCACAATCCGCTGCTTCTCACCGGCACCGCGGGGATCCTCGCGTTCGCTGCGTTTCTCGCCTGTCTCATACCGGCGCGACGCGCGATTTTGCTCAATCCGGTCCAGGCGCTGCGGGCCGACTGAGCAGTCGTTTTTCTGTAAGCGCCTGAACTGCAACGAGCCAACGGCCGTGGCATCGCCGTTTTTTGGAAATAATTTTCAGGCCGCGAATCCGTCGGGCTGGGCCGCGACCTGCTCCTTTATAGGTCGATGCTGGGACCTCGAAATCCATGAAACGTTTCCTTATTATTACAGGTGGAGTCTGCCTTCTCAGCGCCGCGGCGGTCGCAGCCGAGCAATCGATGCTCGCACGCGTCACGGTTTACTGGGCTAGCGGCGGCGGCGGGTCAGATCACTGGACGCGCAAACACGTCGCGGCTTCCGGCGCGCGCTTGCGCAGCGGACATTGCGCGGTCGATCCGCGCCGCATTCCATACGGAAGCAAGGTGCGCGTGGACGGCGACACGCTCGTCGCAGTTGATACCGGCGGCCACGTGAAGAGCCGTCGCGCCGCGCTTCGTGCGGGACGGACGGCCGCAGAACGGAACGCGATTGTGATCGACCGTTTCTTTGAAACGAAAGGCCAGGCGCTGGCTTGGGCGAAACATCATCCGCACTTCATGACGGTAACCGTCGATTCGTCTAAGGAACCATCTGCCACTGCGAGATCTCTCGTTGCCACCGCAACACAGAAAACCCAACCCACCGTCACGACCGCGGCTGCCACTGTCGTATCGATCGCGCCGCCGGCGCGGAAAACGTCTGCCTTACGCAATTCGATTTCGACGCCGCGAACACAATCTGTCGCGGTCGTGCGCACGAACCTCACACGCACTCAGAATGCGCCGCTCATCGCCGCGAACAAAACAACGCCCGCGGTCGAGGCCGCAACCGAACCAGTGCCGCGGTCGCGCCTCGGCCGGAGCCTCGCCTACATCCCTTAGCTGGCGAGCGAAGAATTCGTCTCTGCGTTGACGCAGACGCCGAAGGCGCGCGACGATCATGTCGTGTCGCAATTTCAGATTCGCTTCGCCACGCCAGCCGATGCGCCGATGATCGCGGCGCATCGCGTCGGGATGTGGCGCGACATGGGCGATCTGCCGGATGAATTCGCTGAGCCGCTTCGGGAACGCGCAGTAGCCCAGTTCGGCGATGCGATCGCGCGAAACGAATATGTCGGCTGGCTCGCCGCGCCTGCCGACGACGCCGACAAGATCATCGCCGGCGCGGGAGTTCTGCTCCGCGATTCGCTGCCGTCCCCGCGCAAAGTAAATGGCCAGACCGTTGGCGTAACGCAAGGCAAACTCGGCTTGCTCATCAACGTCTTCACCGAGCCGGAGTGGCGTCGTCGCGGTGTGGCCATGCAGTTGATGCAGCGCGTCGTCGAGTGGTCACGCGAGCAGCCGCTCGATCGGCTTGTTCTCCACGCTTCCGGGGCCGGTCGCCCGCTCTACGAGAAGATGGGCTTCGTCGCGACGAACGAGATGCGGCTGGCCGACCTTTAGTTGCACTCTCGCGCGCTAGCGACTACGGAGACGCTCACCGAAAATCGAAGGAGAACACATTATGCCAGCACGACTTGGAACCGCAGTTTGGGAAGGCACACTGAAAGAAGGCAAAGGCTCGATGAAACTGGGGAGCGGCGCGTATGAAGGGCCGTTTTCATTTAAGTCGCGCTTCGAAGAAGGCAGCGGCACCAATCCGGAAGAGCTGATCGGCGCGGCGCTGGCCGGTTGTTTTTCGATGGCACTCTCCGCAAATCTCGAGAAGGCCGGTCACCCGGCAAAGCGTGTCGACACGAAGGCGAATGTGAAACTCGAGATGGTTGAAGGTGGTCCGAGAATCACGACGATCGAGTTGCAGAACGAGTCCGAGGTCCCCGGCATCGACGAGAAGGAATTTCAGCAGCAGGCCGACAAGACAAAGTCCGGCTGCCCGGTGTCAAAAGCACTGACCGGCACCGAGATTAAGCTGAGCGCGAAGCTGAAAAGCTAGCCCCGCCAGCGGAACAAACCGACGGAGGACGAAGTTGAGACTTCGTGCTCGACCGCACGGTCATTCCAAATTTCATTTAGGGCTGTGAGCAGCGCGGCTGCATACGAGCCGAAGATCGAAATCGCGCACGTCCTGATGATGGATGTGGTCGGGTATTCGAAGCTACTTATCACCGAGCAAATCCAGGTAATGGGTGAGCTTACCCGGGTGGTGAAAAGCACACGCCGTTTTCGCCGCGGAGAAGAGACGGGGCAGCTTATCCGCGTGCCCGCCGGGGATGGAATGATTCTCGTTTTCTTTGATGAGCCAGAAGCTGCTATCGAGTCGGCTCTTGAAATCAGCGCCGCGCTTAAAGATCAGCCCGCTATCTCCATTCGCATGGGTATTCATAGTGGGCCCGTCAGCAGGGTGCGCGACGTGAACGAGCAATGGAACGTAGCCGGCGCGGGAGTAGACATGGCTCAGCGCGTCATGGACTGCGGCGATGCCGGCCATATCCTTTTATCGAAACGAGTCGCTGACGATCTTAGTCCGTTGCCAAGGTGGAATCCGCTCCTCCACGACCTTGGCGAATGCGAAGTCAAACACGGCCACCGGATGGCGCTGGTTAACGTTTATAGCGCAGACATCGGCAACTCCGAAGTGCCTAACAAGTCACGCAGCAAGGAAGCACTTTCCGAGAAAGACAACCCTTCCGCCACAAAGTCGATTGCCGTTCTGCCTTTCGAGAATCTTAGCGCCGAACCGGATAACGCCTACCTCGCCGTAGGTATACAGGAGGAAATCCTCACTCAGCTGTGCAAAATAGCTGACCTGAAGGTCATTTCGCGCACTTCTACGCAGCGCTTTAAGACAGTCTCGGTCAGTATGCGCGACATTGCGGACCAGCTAGGTGCGGCTAACGTCCTGGAAGGTTCAGTGCAAAAAGCCGGAGACCGCATCCGGGTCCATGTCCAGTTGATCAACGCGGCGACGGATGCTCATCTCTGGGGAGAGCGATTCGACCGCACGCTGACAGATATCTTTGAGGTTGAAAGCGAGATTGCCGAGCGGGTAGCAAACGCTTTGAAGGCTCGCCTTAGCGGCGAAGAGCGCGAAGCTCTCTTCGCGCGTCCTACCGAAAGTACTGAAGCGCATCAGTTCTACCTCAAAGGTCTTTACTACTGGAACAAGTTCTTCGCGCCGAATTTCGAGAAATGTCGCGATTACTTCGAGCGGGCCATCGCGCTCGATCCGTGCTACGCACTGCCTCACGCCGGGCTGGCCGTCTACTACGCCTTTTGCTGCTCTAATGGAATTCTACCTCCTGACGGCACATGGCCAAAGGTAGAAACTCTGGTCAACAAGGCGCTCGCCCTCGATCCGACGCTCGCCGAGACTTACAACCCACTCGCTGCGGTTAAACTTTACCGCGACCGCGACTGGACCGCCGCCGAGCGCGCTTTCCGTCGCGGCATCGAGTTGAATCCAAAGTTCCCCGAGGTTTATGTTCACTACGGCCTCTGCTTATTCTTCTTCGGGCGCAAGGAAGAGTCGATTCGACAGATCGATCGCGCGATCGAACTAGAGCCACTTTCGGCGCGATTGAATGTGAACAAGGCGCGAGCGCTCTACTTCATACGAGATTACGACCGCGCCATCGATGAGTTCAAGACTGCGCTGGAACTGGACGCCAACTATGCCTTCGCCCATGAGTGGCTGGGATATGTCTATGAGACGGTAGGTAAGGAAACAGACGCAGTCACGGAATGGAGCAAAGGTTTCATCCTTAACGGGCAGCCTGCACTGGCGGCAACACTCGAAAGCGTTGTCAACGAATCCGGCTTCGCCGCTGCCGTGGGTATACTCGCACAACAGTCGATTGCGCGCTTAGACGCAAGGACTAACGCAGGTGAGTATGTAGCCGCCGCCGAATACGCCATCGCTTACACACGCCTTCGTGATTTTGACCCCGCCTTCGCCTGCCTTGCCAAGGCTATGGCCGAGCGAAACCGGTTTGCCTACGAAATGACGGTTACTCCCCTGCTAGATCCGCTGCGAAGCGATGCGCGCTACGCAGCCATTCTGGATGCCATTCTACCTCGGGAGTAATCCTACTTCCCTAGCTCGTAGAGATATTCAACGAACGACATCACCGCGCCGTCATATCCCTGGATCTTCCGGTTCGCGGACTCGATCACGTAATACTCGTCCGGCGCATGCGCCCCGCTGCCGTGCCCCAGGCCGAAATGCCCTGAAGCGAGACTTAGCGGCGGATTCGTGAAGACGAATCCCGGATACGAACCCGCGTTGCGCGGCCACATT
>JBJMWW010000158.1:0-10032 GCA_045809945.1 Chthoniobacterales bacterium | reverse complement strand
CGCGAAGCAGGCGTGCTACAACGCGATTCTCGCGACCTGTCAGCCTGGCGATGAAGTACTGATCCCCTCGCCGTATTGGGTCAGCTATCCCGACATGGTACGGCTCGCCGGCGCGGAACCGGTGGTAGTGCCAACGACGGAGCGCAACTCCTGGAAAATGCGCGCGGAAGATTTTGAAAATGCGATGACGCCCCGCACCAAAATGCTCATCCTGAACACGCCGAACAATCCGACCGGCGCGGTTTATACGCGGGACGAGCTCGCCGCGATCGTGGAAGTCGCCGCCGAAGAAGACATCTACATCCTGAGTGACGAAATTTACGAGAAGCTCGTTTACGACGATGCGCAGCACGTCAGCGTCGCCTCGATTTCGAAGGAAGCTTACGACCTGACCATCACGATCAACGGCTTCAGCAAAGCGTACGCGATGACCGGGTGGCGGCTCGGCTATCTCGCCGCGCCTGAGCAAGTCGCAAAAGCAGTGGACTCGATTCAAAGCCACAGCACTTCGCACCCGGCGTCGTTCGTGCAGCGCGGCGGTCTCGCGGCCTTGAAAGGCGATCAGCAACCGCTGGCCGATATGCGCGAAGAATTCGATCTGCGTCGCAATTACATGTACGACCGGCTGACGAAGATTCAGAACATCACCACGGCAAAGCCGCAGGGCGCGTTTTACATGCTGGTGAACATCAGCCAGCTCGGCCTGACCTCGCAGAACTTTGCCGATCGATTACTGAGTAAAGCCAATGTCGCGGTCGTGCCGGGCGCGGCCTTCGGCGACGATCGCGTGATTCGCATGAGTTACGCGACGAGCATCGACATCATCAAAAAAGGTCTCGATCGCTTCCAGGATTTCTGCCGCACGCTCTGATGATTTCTGTAGCCGCGGTTGTCAGCCGCGGCCAACGGCTACAATGAGCGATTCGAGCAAAGACGCCGTCGTCGAACGGATCAAAGCGGTGCGCGCCATTGCAGTGATCCGCACTGCGACTGTCGACCAGGCGCTGGATACCGCGCACGCTGTGATCGAGGCGGGATTCGAACTCGTTGAGATTACCTACGGCGTTCCAGAGGCGGCCCGCGTGATCGCGCGGCTGGTCGATGAACGGCCAGACCTCTGCTTTGGCGCAGGAACCGTTCTCACCGCCGAGCAGGTCGACGAATCAGTCAATGCGGGCGCACAGTTCCTCGTCAGCCCATGCAGCTTGCCCGAGATGATCGCCGCCGCGCGGGAGCGCGATGTGGTCTGCATCCCGGGCGCATTCACGCCGACCGAAGTGTACATCGCCTATTCGTTAGGCGCCGATTTCGTGAAGATTTTCCCGGCGGTCGCGAATGGACCGGAATATCTGCGGGCCATGCGCGGTCCGCTGCCAGATATTCCAATTATTCCAACGTCGGGCGTGACCACTGGAAATGTGGGCGACTGGTTCCGCGCCGGCGCCGTCGCGGTGGGTGCAGTCGGCAGCGTTCTGGATCCGGAATTAATTCGGAGCGGCAACTGGGACGCGCTCTCGCAGCGCGCACGCGAGTTTCTCGCCGCCATTCCCAAGACATAGGAGTCTTGCGGCGGCGCGACACGCTGCCAGAGTCGACGATGCCGAGCGGTTACCTCGCGTTGATTCTGCACGCGCACCTGCCGTTCGTGCGTCATCCCGAGCACGAGAATTTTCTCGAGGAGGAATGGCTCTTTGAGGCGATCACCGAGACGTACATTCCGCTGATCCGAATGATGCGTCGGCTGGTCGGCGATGCGGTGCCGTTCAAGCTGACGATGTCGGTCACGCCGCCGCTCACGGCGATGCTGCAGGACGAGCTATTACGCGATCGATACGTTCGGCATCTCGATGGCTTGATCGATCTGACCGAACGCGAAATCGAACGCACGCACGACAACGAACAGCTGCAAGCGCTCGCGAAATTTTACTACGACAACTTCTGCGAATGCCGGCGCGAATTCGCCTACGAATGGAATCGCGACCTGCTGCAGCAGCTTCGCGAATTTCACGAAGCGGGCGCGCTGAAACTGATCGGTTGCGCCGCGACACACGCGGTGCTCCCGCTCTACGAGCAAACGCCGGAGGCAATTCGCGCGCAGGTGCTGATCGGGCGGGATGAATTTGCCCGCGCCTTCGGTTTTGAGCCCACCGGATTCTGGCTGCCGGAGTGCGCGTATTCACCACATCTCGACGAGCGGCTGCAGGAAGCGAATATTCGCTGGACCATTCTCGACGCACACGGGCTGATGTTCGGAACGCCGAGGCCGCGTCGCGCGATTTATGCGCCGTGCTACACGCTTGCCGGGCCGGCGGTGTTCGCGCGCGACCGTGAATCGAGCCGGCAGGTCTGGAGCGCCCGCGAAGGTTATCCGGGTGATCCGTCGTATCGTGAGTTCTATCGCGACATCGGTTTCGATTTGCCGCTCGATTATCTGCGAGTCGCAAACGGCCCGAAGTTTACCGGAATCAAATACCATCGCGTGACCGGTGCCGGCCAGGACAAGGAACTCTACAATCCGGAGGCGGCGATACGAACGGCCGAAGCCCACGCCACGCATTTTTTCGAAACGCGTCGGGATCAACTGCACGAGCTGAGCGGCTCAGGATTCGAACCAATTATCGTCGCGCCGTTCGATGCAGAATTGTTCGGCCACTGGTGGTTCGAAGGCGTGCAATTCCTCGAGTTGTTGATTCGCAAAGTGGCTGAAGAAAATGAATTCGCGCTGACCAGTCCAACGGATTACCTCGCCCAATATCCGACACAGCAGACAATCACGCCCGCGGCATCGAGCTGGGGCGCGAACGGTTATCTCGAAGTCTGGCTGAATGAGAAAAGCGCCTGGATGTATCCGCACCTGCATGCGGCGGCGCGTCGCATGGTTGAACTGGCACGGCGTTACGCTGCGAATGCGTCGCCATCGGACGACCGCGTCCTGAAGCAACTCGCGCGCGAGTTGCTTCTCGCGCAGTCGAGTGACTGGGCATTCCTCATCAATTCCGGAACAGCTACGCAATACGCCACGAAACGCGCGACCGATCACCTCTTGCGCTTCAATCGCTTACACGAGCAGTTCACGGCTGGAAAACTGGACGAGCAGTTCCTCGCCACATGCGAAACGCGCGACAACCTTTTCGCCGAGGTGAATTGGCGTTACTACGTCTAGATGAAGCTTGTCGTCGCATTTCTGCTTGTGGTCGTCGCGACACTGCATGCACAGGTCAAGATCAGCTTCCTTCCACCACCGCTCGAAGGGACGATCAGCCTCGGGATTTACGATCGCGATGGAAAGCTCGTCCGCGTCCTACATCGTGAAGCCGAACTCGCCGAATTCGAGGTTGCGGCCGATGCGCTGCGCACGACGTGGGATGGCAAAAATGAGTCCGGCGCGCAGATGCCGCCGGGAAAATATAGTGCGCGCGGTTTCGCGGTTGGGGATTTGCACGTTGCGCAGGTCACCGGCGCGACGAGCGGAACGAACAAAGCTTCGGTGAAACTGGCCGTGAATCCCCTGTCCGGCGCAAAACACCAGGCGCTCGATCTGCTTGCCGGCTTCGACGAAGAGGGAAGTTTCCTGCAAACGACTGACGGGCTTCCTCTTTTCACAGTCGACGAGGCGCAGGACATCATGAGCGTGTCCCTCAGCCAACGCGGCGACAAATCGCTCGAGCTTTGCCAAAACGACGGCGATACGACCGATTGTTTCGCGGTTACCGGTGTCGACCAGATCATGGCGTTCGATGCCGGCGATTTTGAGTTGAAGTGATGCTCGCGATTTGCTGAAGATCACGGATGCCGCGCGACATCGTCTATTTCGACCTCGAAACGCAACGCACCGCGAACGACGCCGGTGGCTGGGACCGTAAGTGCAACATGCGGATGTCAGTTGGCGTGACGTTCAGCAGCGCGACCGGCCGCTACGAAATCTTCTCTGAAGGACAGGCGCAGCAGCTGGTAGAACGGCTCCGTCGCGCTGATCTCGTCGTCGGCTTCAACGTCCTGAATTTCGACTATGACGTGCTGATGGGTTACACGATTCTCGATCTGCGCGCCGAGCTACCGACGGTCGATCTGCTGCTCGATCTCGAGCGGCGTCTCGGCCATCGAGTTGGACTGGACGCTATCGCAAACGCGACCCTTGGAGTTCAGAAGATCGCTGACGGAATCGACGCGATCCGCTGGTGGCGGGAAGGGCGGCTGATGGAAATCGCCGAATATTGTTGCTGCGACGTGAAGGTGACGCGGCTCGTGCACGAACACGGCTGCAGGAACCGCGAGTTGTTTTATCACGATCGCTTCGCGCAGCGCCGTCGTATCGCAGTCGACTGGACGCTCGACGAGAGACCGCAGCTCGCGGCGGCTTAGATCAGTTCGAAAGCTGGTAGGCTTCCACTAGCGCGACACCGACCGAACTGTTCGCACCACGCACGATTGCTGTATAGCCAGCGGGCGGGAGTGTCGCGACGATCGCGGATTCGCGATCATCGCTCGGCGCGGCGCCGGTCGCGGTGATTTCCGGTTGCGTCGATTTCCAATCATCGTTGGCGTTAGTCAACGCACCGTTGGCGTCGTGCAGCTCCAGCATCGGATTTTGCAACGCATTAGTGACGGAGGAACTCGCCAGCGATGGTCCAATCGCGCGAATCAGCACGCGTTGTGAGGCGGATCCGCCGATGATGAAGCCGCCGATCATCACGTTATCGCCGGTCTCGACGAAGCCGCGCGTGGAGATGTTCACCGCGGCGGACGCAGCCGCCTGGTCGATGTCGAACAATTCTACTAGGCCAATGCCGCTCGCGCCGTGGGCATCATGCAAAATCGCGGTGTAGTTGCCCGGATTCACGCTCGCGATCAGCGCTGATTCCAGCGAACTGGCGGGTGCAAGGCCTTTGTCGGTCAGCTCCTGTTTATCGGGACCGGTTTGCCAGTCGTCGTTCGAACTCACGATTGCGCCGGCTTGATCGTGTAATTCGAGAAAAGGATTCGGCAATGTGCCCGCAATCGGTTGACCGTTCGCGGTCAACGATGGACCGAGGCCGCGAATCGCAATCCGTTTCGGCGCGCTGCCGTTCACGATGAATCCGCCAATGAGGACATTCTCGCCCGTCTGGACGCGCAATCGAGTCGACAAATTCAATAGCGCCGGCGTGACGCTCGGCGCGACGACCTTTACGACTCCCGTCATCATCGAACCATGCACCATGCAGTAGTACGGCACCTGACCGGGATCGGTGAACGTATGCGAAAAGGAATGGCCGGCGTTTTGGATACCCGAATCGAACAAGCCGGAGGGATGGTCCGGCGTTCCTGAGGTCACGCTATGCGGACCCGAATTCCATTGCCATTGTACGGTATCGCCGACGTTGATCGTAACTGAGGAAGGCGAAAACGCGACGGTGACGTAGTAATAGTTAGGATCCTCCTCGAGCGTGACCGTCACGGTCGCAGCGCGCAGGTGGGCGGCGACAAACAACGCAGCGAGCGCCGCGACAACCGCGGCGGTTGGACGCTGGATCCTGGTGGTCACGTTATTGCGGCAGTTGGAACACTTCGACAAGTGCTACACCGGTGCTGTTGTTCGCGCCGCGCACGATCGCGGTGTAATTCGATGGACCGAGATTTGTTACAATCGCCGATTCGCGGTCGTCGCTCGGCGGAATGCCGGTCGCCTCGATTTCAGCTTGTTGCGGCGACTTCCAATTATCGTTCGACAACAAAAGGGCGCCGTCTTTGTCGTGCAGCTCGAGCATTGGATCCTGCAAAGCGCCGGTGACACCCTGGCCGGTGAGCGACGGCCCGATCGCGCGCACGAGCACGCGCTTCTGGCCGGTGCCCCCGATGATGAATCCGCCGATCATCACGTTATCGTCGGTCTGAACGAAACCACGCGTTGAGATGTTCGCCGGATTGGCGGATGCGGCTTGGTCAACGTCAAACAACTCGACCAAGCCGATCCCGGTGTCGCCGTTGGCGCCGCGCAAGATCGCGGTGTATGCGCCAGGCTGGAGGGAATCGAATAGCGCCGACTCACGCGAATCGGGCGGCGCAATATCACGATCGATGAATTCCTGTTTTTGCGCACTCGATTGCCAGTCATCATTTGAGTCGATCAGCTTTCCGGTGCTGTCATGCAGCTCGAGCGTCGGGTTTTGCATCCTGCCGGCGATCGGTTGCCCGTTGAACGTGAGCGAAGGCCCGAGGGCGCGCAGGATCATCGCTTTCGGCGCGCTGCCGACGACGATGAAACCGCCGATCAGCACGTTGTCGTTCGTCAGCACGTCCATCCGCGTCGAGAGGTTGAGCAGCGCCGGAGTCGGCGGTGCTTGCACGAGCTTATAGACGATGCCGCCATTGCCCGATGGCCCAAGACTTGAGTCTGCCAGGACATAAATTTCACCCGCGGCATCCCGACCAAACGCTTTCACGCACCGGCCGAGATCGCGTTCATCAAAGCCGATGCGCAACTTGCGGATGGTGCCGCCGTTCAGTTTGTCCAAGTAGAAGAGGTGGCCATCGGCCTTGGTAAACGCACTCGTGAAGTCTCCGAACACGTACATGCCATCCAACGCCGGGAGCTCGCTGCCATGATAGATAAAGCCGCCCACCACCGCGATGCCGCTTTCGTGATCATACTGAGCGATCGGATTAGTTAAGTCCGGATCGGGAGCTGGATCCTTAGCCACGTTGCCGTTGGCCGGATCGAATAAGAACGTCCCCTCTTTGAGGTGCCAGCCGTAGTTCTTGCCACTCTCCACGATGTCGACTTCCTCCACGTGATCCTGGCCGACGTCTGCGAGGACCAGCTTGCCGGACGGTTGATCAAAGCTGAAGCGATAGGGATTACGGAAACCGAAAGCATAAATTTCACGCACCGGCACAGCCGACGGCGAGTGCGCGATGAACGGGTTCGACGCCGGAATACGATATTTGCCGTTTGTGCTCACCGGATCATTACTCGCCGCTGTCAGCGCCGGATCGACCGGATCGATGCGCAGGACCTTGCCCAGCACAGTCGTCGTATCCTGACCGTTGCCGGTCGCCGGGTTGTGACCGGGACCGACGTCATTCGCGGCGCCGCCGTCACCGATGCTGATGTAAAGATAGGGTTCGCCCGGCTTAAACGCGATCTGTCCGCCGTTATGATTAAACTGCGGATGATCGATGCGCAGAATCTCGCGTCGTGTCGCAGGATCGACGACATCGGGATTCGACGCCGAGACCTTCCACTCCGCGATCACAACCTGATTGTCGAACGCGCCGGTCATCGGCACGGTGAAATCCGCGGTGCCGGATACGGGTTCATTGGTGAACGTGTAGAGCTTTCGGAAGCCCGGCTTGCTAGAATCGGCGAAGTCCGGATGAAAGGCGATGCCGAGCAGACCTCGCTCATCGTAGTGCGGCCCTGGTATCGCATCAGGATGCGCTGAATCGAACTGCACGAGTCGCGCCGACACGTCGAGAAACGGCGTCGCCGCGACATGACCATTCTTCAACAGCACGACCTTGCCGCGCTGTTGAACGATGACGATCCGAGTGGAGTTGTCGTTGATCGAAACCAAATCGACCGGTGCCTGCAAACCACTCGCGACCGTTTGTAACTCGATACGGATCGGGCCGGTCTGCACACGTGGCAGAATGGGAGTTGCCGTCGGTGTGGCTGACGGTGTCGGCGTAGATGTGGGGGTCGGCGACGGAGTCGCGGTGGGCGTCGGAGTTGCGCTCGGAGTCGGTGTTGGCGTCGGCGTTGAGTCGGCCGCGACGACGACCGTGCCGTTCATGAACGCCTGGCCGTGAAATTTGCAGAAGTAGTCGAAGGAGCCGGTTGAATTGAAGGTATGATCGAAGGTGAACGTCGGATTGTGGACGTCCGAATCGTAGGACTCTCCCGCGGTCGAGGAGGTGACACTGTGGTTCGAAGAGGCCCAGATCCAGTGCACCGTGTCGCCGGGGTGAATGTTCACCGGGTCGGGCGAATACGACATGCTTCCATCCGGCCCGACCTGCACGTTTACGGTGGCCGCGGGTGCGATGTTTGCGCTGCAGAACAACAAAACGCATCCGACGAACGCCACTCCAATTGAAAATCTTCGCGTCATCATAGGATTGAAGAACTGAGTGACTTCCTTTGTACGAGAAGCCGGGCGATTCACCACGCGCGCAA
The DNA here is from genome assembly GCA_045809945.1 of Chthoniobacterales bacterium. GTDB lineage: Bacteria > Verrucomicrobiota > Verrucomicrobiia > Chthoniobacterales > UBA10450 > CADDYX01. The sequence goes on along the minus strand of JBJMWW010000158.1, from coordinate 1,874 downwards.
TAGTAACAGCGTTGTTACTTTCCAGGACCGACCCACGCCGCTAGCCAGAGCGCGAATTCTCTGTTACTAAGCGCGCAACTTATGGCGGAGTTTCAACATACCGTCGCCAGGCCGGCGAGCCTCAACGGCACGGCATTACACACCGGAAACAAAGTCACGCTCCGTCTGCTACCGGCGGTCGCCGATCACGGTATCAAATTTAAGCGCACCGATCTTCAGGACGAACCGACAATCGACGCGCGGATCGACAACGTGAAGACAGTCGAGCGCGCAACCACCCTGGGCGAAGGTTCCGTCCGCGTCCACACCGTTGAGCACGTTCTGGCGTCGCTTTCCGCGATGGGAATCGACAATGCGATTGTCGAAATGAATGCGAATGAGCCACCGATCGGCGATGGCAGCGCTGCGCCCTACGTTCAATTGATCAAGAACGCGGGCACCGCCCCACTGGAAGCGCCACGCCGTTACTTCGAGCCGCGTGAGCCGATACACGTCGAAACCAAGTCAGGCTCTCTGCTCGTAGTTCTGCCGGACGACAAGTTTCGCGTCTCCTGCACGCAAGCCGGCCCGAATGGACGGTTCACGCAATTCATGTCGACCGAAATTACGCCGGCGATTTTCGAACGCGAAATCGCGCCGGCGCGCACCTTCGTTTTTTACGAGGACGTCGAGCAGTTGATGGACAAAAACCTGATCAAAGGTGGCAGCTTGGAGAACGCGATCGTGATTCGCGGTGACGCGGTCTTGAGCAAGGAGCCGATGCGTTTCAGTGACGAATTTGTGCGGCACAAGATCCTCGATGTGGTCGGCGATCTCGCGCTCTTCGGTCAGCGTTTGCGCGCGCACGTCATCGCCGTGAAGCCGGGACACGGACCGAATACCGAGCTTGCCCGCGCTTTATCGCGTGAATACGCGAAGGTCGCGCCAATTCTTCAGCCGCGCCCGATTCCGACCGGCGAAGGCAGTATGGACATCAACGAGATCATGTCGTTCCTGCCGCATCGCTATCCGTTTTTGATGGTTGATCGCATTCTCGGTTTCGAAGGCGACACGAAAATTACCGGGATGAAGACGGTGACAATCAACGAGCCATTTTTCCAGGGCCATTTCCCCGGTCATCCGGTGATGCCGGGGGTTTTGCAGGTCGAAGCCATGGCGCAGGTCGCGAGCATTATGCTCATGAAAATGGCGAAGAGCGCGAGTCGCATCGGATATTTCATGAGCGCGGATGAAGTGAAATTCCGCAAGCCGGTCATGCCCGGCGACACACTTTTCATCACGGCGGAAGTGATCAAAGCGCGCAGCAATCGCCTGGCAAAAGCGCGCTGCACCTGCGTGGTGAACGACCACATCGTTTCAGAAGGAGAACTCATGTTCACGTTTCTCGATCGATGAGCGATGCGCAGATCCACTCAACGGCAATCGTCGATTCGAGCGCCGAACTCGGCGCAGGAACAATCGTCGGGCCGTACTGTATCGTCGGGCCGCATGTCGTCCTCGGCGCCAATTGCTGGCTCCAGCATCATGTCACGCTAGCGGGTCCGACGCGCGCCGGCGCGCGCAATAAGTTCTACGCTTACTGCTCGATCGGTCAGACGACGCAGGACCTCAAATATGCCGGCGAACCGACTTACCTGGAGATTGGCGACGAGAATACGTTTCGCGAATTCTGCACCGCGAATCGTAGCACCGAGTCGAGTGGGAAAACGCAAATCGGCAGCCGCGGGAATTTTCTCGCCTACAGCCACATCGGCCACGATTGCGTAGTCGGTGACAACGTTGTGTTCTCGAACAACGGAACGCTCGCCGGTCACGTGCAGGTCGGCGATCACGCGATCATGGGCGGACTGACAGCGGTTCACCAATTTTGCCGG
>JBJMWW010000157.1:0-5264 GCA_045809945.1 Chthoniobacterales bacterium | reverse complement strand
CTGGATTATTCGCGCCTAACGACAAGTCCAAAACTGAGCCTGAACCAGGCGGCGGTCCGCGGCGCGGCGTCGATCGGCTATTCGCTGAAGGAAGGTGAGAACGGAGAGGGCGTCTTCGCGCGCAAGATCGAGCCGAACTTGATTTACTTTCCGCTCCAGCCGGGCGTGGCGACCCTCGCCTACACGATGACGCTGTGGGAGGACGTTTATGCCTACACCGTGATCGTCGACGCGAACGACGGCACGCTGCTCTGGCGCAAGAACATCACCGCGCATCAAACGCAGACCGCGACCTACTCGGTTTACACAAATGACAATCCGGCGCCGGCGTCGCCGAGCAGCGCATTGCCGGGAATGAATTTCCAAGCGGCGGCGATCAGTCGCACCTCGGTCACGCTGATCGGCAATGAACCGCCGAACACATTCAACAGCCTGGGATGGATCACCGACGGCGGGAATGTCACGACCGGGAATAACGTCAACGCCGGTGTTGATCTGGTTTCGCCAAATGGAATCGACACCGGCGGACAGGCAACAGGTTCGCCGACGCGCGTTTTTGATTTTGCCTACAACCCTGCGCCGGGCGGGACGGACTCACCGTCGACTACGGGTTCGCGCAATGGCGCGGTCACAAACCTGTTCTACTGGTCGAATGTCTATCACGATCGGCTCTACTTGTTAGGCTTCACCGAGGCGGCGCGGAATTTTCAGACGAACAACTTCAGTCGCGGCGGGACCGGAAATGATCCTGTGCTCGCGGAGGTGCAGGATTTTTCCGGGACGAACAACGCGAACTTCTCCACCCCGGCTGATGGATCTTCCGGCCGGATGCAGATGTATCTTTTCACCGGACCGACACCACAGCGCGACGGTGCGCTCGATGGCGAGGTTTTCCTGCACGAGCTGACACATGGCCTTTCGAATCGCCTGCACAACAACGGGAGCGGCCTGGCGACTCAGATCTCCGGCGGGATGGGCGAAGGCTGGTCGGATTACTACGCGCGTTGTCTGCTCTCCGGGCCGGATGAGGATGTGAATGGCGTCTATCCGTCGGGCGGCTACGTCACTTACCTGCTCAGTCCGACCTTCACGGATAACTATTATTACGGCATCCGCCGTTTTCCTTATTCGGTGAAGTCGAACCTCGGCGCGAACGGTCGCCCCCATAATCCGACCACTTTCGGCGATATCGATTTTCTCCAGATCAACGCGCTCAACGATGCCGCTTACGCGCCGAGCCCGGTGATCGGGATCACCGCGAACGAGGTGCACAACATCGGCACGATCTGGTGCATGATGCTGCTCGAGATGCGCGCCCGCCTGATCACGCGGCTGGGCTGGGCCACGGGTAATCAGCGCGCGCTGCAAATCGTGACCGATGCGATGAAGCTCGATGTCTCGAGCCCGACGATCCTGCAGGCACGCGACACGATCATTGCGGCGGATAATGCGGGGTTCGCCGGCGACGACGTCCCGGATATCCGCAGTGCGTTCGCGACGCGTGGGGCTGGCGCGGGTGCGACCGTGACCGGTTCGACTTTCCTGACCGTGGTCGAATCGTACTATCCGAGCAGTGCCGCCGGCGCGATCACACTTAGCGACTCGTTAGGCAACAACAATGGCATCGCGGAACCAGGCGAAGATATCGTGATCACGATTCCATTGACCAATCGCCTGACGGCTACGGACAACAACGTCAGCGCGAAACTTGATAACTACACCGTGAGCTACGGCAGCATCGCGGCCGCCGCGACGGCTTCGCACACCTTCGCCTATCACGTCCCAGTAACGACCACATGCGGCACCACCTTGCAGATTCCGTTCGTCGTCACGAGCGATAACGGCGTCGCGAACCTGACCATCCCGTTAGCGGTTGGCCAGGGCTCAAACACGATCTTGTTCTCTGAAAACTTCGATGGTGTGATCGCCCCGGCGCTGCCTGCGGGGTGGACCACGACTTTGAGCGGAAGCTCGACTGCCGCGTGGAAGACGGTCGCTGCCGCGGGCGTCGACACCGGAAACGGCGCTCAGGCGGCGGATATCGTGACCACCGCGGAAGCAACACTCGTTAGTCCGACGATCGCGCTTCCGGCAGGCAATCAGCAGCTCTCCTTCAAGCATCGCTACACCACCGAGACGCCTTTTGACGGTGGCGTGCTGGAGATCAGCATCAACGGTGCGGCTTTCACCGACATTATCACCGCCGGCGGATTTTTCGTGCAGGGCGGCTATGGCGCGACCATCAGTGCGAGCGCGACCGGCAGCACCTTGGTCGGCCGCCGCGCGTGGTGTGGATCGATCACGGTAACCGGCCAGGTGATCGTCAATCTGCCGCCCGCTGCGAGCGGCCAGAATGTGCAATTGCGCTGGCGTTTCTCGAGCGATAACAGCACCGGAAGCACCGGGTGGACGATCGATACCGTGCAGATCTACGCGACCAGCTACGTCTGCGCTTCGATCGACAGCGACAACGACGGAATTCCCGACGGCTACGAAATCGCGAATGGTTTGAATCCGAACGATCCCGGCGACGCGGTGCTCGATAGTGACGGCGACGGCGAATCGAATCTCGATGAATACCGTGCCGGAACCGATCCAAGAAACGCGAGCAGCGTGTTTCGCCTAACGAGTGTCACGCGCGACCCGATGAGCGGCGGTGTCACGATCACGATTCCGACGGTGAATGGCCGCGTCTACCGCGTCGAGGAGAATGACGATATCCGATTCCCGAATGGATGGACTGTCTTACAGCAGAACATTGTTGGCACCGGCAGTTCGGTTCAGATCACCGATCCGATTCCGGGCTCCCGCAGGTTTTACCGCGCGGTGGTTCTGTTTTAGCGACTTGCTGCCTAACGAGCAGTTACTTCGTCGCCGCGAGCTTCTTCACGTCGATCCGCTTGAGCCAATCCTGGAGCGCTTGCGGATCCTGGCCGGTCGTCTCGATCTGGAGAAAGTAACGCCGCGCGACCAGCAGCCAGAGCGTGCCGTGCTTATCGTCCTTCTCGAACGTCTCAAAGCCGGGACTGCCGTCGACGTTGACCGACTTCGTGTACCCATCCGCGGTCGTCTCATTCAGCTTCCAGCCCGCGGTGGTGGACTCGACGTACTCAGGACTCGCGACCGAATCGAGGATGCTGATCGAAACCGTCGGCGCGTCACCGATCTCATCTTTCGTGTAGTCGCGATGCACGCTCGAGATCTGCGCCGTGCCGAGATCGTCGGTTGAACCTTCTGCTTCCTCAGCTTTCCAGCCATCGGGCGGCTCTGGCAGAATCGGCAGGAGCAGTTTGAAATCGACGACATCACCACCGGCGGACTTGCTTGCCGGCGTGCCTTCCTCGCCCGGCGGCGGCGGTTGCGCGAGCGCGAGTGCGGCGCAGCAGACGAGCGCGGCAAAAAGCAGACGAGACATGTTCTTCATAACAGCAGCGCGCTGGCGAAAGTTGCGCTGCCATCGATGCACCCGCCGCCTCAGGTTTGTCAAGGCAGCAGAGCCCACGATGGTGCCGCATGTCTGATGGATTCCTCATCCGGCCCGCGGCGCAGGGAGACGTCCCTGTCGTCGCGCAGCTGATCCGCGAGCTGGCTGAATACGAGCGCGCGCCGCAGGAAGCGATCGCGACAGAAGAAGGATTGCGCGAGGTTCTTTTCGGTCCCGAGCCAGCCGCGCACGTCCTGCTCGCGCTGGAGAATGAGCAGCCGGTCGGGTTTGCTATTTACTTCTTCAACTTCTCCACCTGGCTCGGCCGGCCCGGTCTTTATCTCGAAGATCTGTTCGTTAGGCCGGATGTGCGGGGGAAGGGTTACGGTCGCGCCTTGCTCGTTAGGCTGGCGCAGATCGCGGACGAGCGGGGTTGCGGGCGAATGGAGTGGGCGGTGCTGGATTGGAACGAACCGGCGATCGGCTTTTACAGGAAGCTTGGCGCAAAGCCGATGGACGAGTGGACTGTCTTTCGCCTCGAGCAGCGTGGCATCGCGCAGCTCGCCGGGCGTGCTGAATGAGTTCCGCGATAATCCTGCGACTCGTGCTGTGCATCGCGTGCACAGCCGCGTCTGCGTACGCACAACGCCTGATCGGCGAGGGAGACGCGTGGCGTTACTACAAAGGCTCCTCGCTCCCGCCGGTGCAGAGCGGCGTGAATTGGACGCAGATCACCTACAACGACTCCGGCTGGGGCGGACCATCACCGAGCGGCTTCGGATATGGAGATGGCGATGACGGCTCGGTCTTCGCCGACATGCAGAACAACTACATCTCCGTCTACATTCGGAGGAGTTTCGCTGTCCCCGATCCGGCAAACATCGCGTATCTAACGCTCGCGATCGATTACGACGACGGCTTGGTCGCGTATCTGAACGGCGTGGAAATCGGGCGCCGGAACATGCCTGCCGGCACGATCAGCAACACGACGGCGGCGGCGGGAAGTCACGAAGCTTCGCGCGGCGATGCGAGCGGAACTCCGCAGGAGAAAGAGTTCATGGCGATTAACCCCGCGCTGCTCGTCGCCGGGACGAATGTGCTCGCGATCGAAGGTCACAATGTGAGCCTAACGAGTAGTGATTTGTCGCTCATCCCGGAGCTGTATCGCGGAGTGAATCTGGTCCGCGGTCCGTACCTACAAATGCCGACGGCCGGCGCGATGACGATCGTCTGGCGAACAGATGCGCTGACCGATAGCGCGGTTGATTTCGGCTTCGACGCGACTTACTCCGCCGGCACAATCTCAGACGGAACACTCGTTCGCGAACACGAGCTGACGATTCCGAATCTTCAGCCGAACAAGAACTACTTCTATCGCATCCGCAGCGGCGGCGTTGTGCTCGCAACGAGTGTATTTCGGTCGCAGCGCAGTGTGGATCAGCCATTCCGCTTTGCTGTGATTGGCGACTTCGGCTTCGCCGATCCGCAGACAACTCAGGTGGCAAACCAGGTCACCGCATCTAATCCCGATTTGCTCCTCACCGTCGGCGACAACACCTACGGCCCGAATGGAACCACCGGCACCGGACAGCCGGGCGTTTTCGATCCATTCTGGTTCATCCCTTACGCAGCGACAATGCAGCGCGTGCCGACGTTTCCCACGATGGGCAATCACGACATCGAGACGGCGAATGGCGCGTGGTATTTGAGCAACTTTCGCCTGCCGCAAAATGGTCCGCCGGCGAAGGAGAAGGAGCGCAACTACTCGTTCGATTACGGCAACGCGCATTTCGTCGTATTGTATGGGATTTCGTTTGTGATTCGTTTAGTGTATTATTGT
>JBJMWW010000156.1:0-3000 GCA_045809945.1 Chthoniobacterales bacterium | reverse complement strand
GCGCCATTAATCGCTGCTTCCGCGCTGTCGCCTCAGGGTTTCCCGGACTTAGCTTCAGCACCATGTCGCAATCCGCGATGCCCGGTTTGAAATCGCCTTTCACCTCGTAGACATAGCTGCGCAGTAGATAGACGCGCGCTTCTTTCGGATCGGCTTTTAGTGACGCGCTGTAATCGGCGAGCGCTTTATCGTAATCCTTCATCTGCAGCTCGACATAGGCACGACGTTCGTGCGTGTCAGCGTCACCCGCTTTGATCTTCAAAGCCTCGGTGAAATCGGCGATCGCTTCTGGAAACTTCTGCTGCTCGCGATACGCCGCGCCGCGCTGAACCAGCGCAGCAAAATAATTCGCGGCGTACTTGTGATCCATTTCGGTCGCGCGGTGAAATCCCTCCACCGCTTTGTTCCAGTCCTTGGCCTTGGCCGCCTCTCCGGCGTCGTGCGCAATCTTGGCCGCTTCGGCGTTTTCCGCGCCCATCGCGGCAGTCGTGCAAATGAACGCCGCGATCGCGGCGGTGCACATTGTCAGGTGTGTTCGTGTCAGTCGCATAGCTCGTTGTCGTCTAGTTGATTAGGAAACTTTCGGCGAGGCAAGTTCGTTTGCTTTTCCCGAATCGCATCGCGGTTGTTCCGTGCGCGCATCGGGCAGCGGCGCTATCTCGACCCCCTCATCCACGCGAGCAATAGAAATCGCGCGACCGTTCGATTCGTCTACCTGTATCACGGCACCCCGAAGACGCACCTCGCCGCCAGCGACGGGGAAAGGCACCGGAACATTTGTGATAAAGCGCTGCACGATCGGTTCGACGGCTCGACCGAGAATTGAATTCACCGGGCCGCACATTCCTGCGTCGCAGAGGAACGCCGTGCCACGGGAAAAAACTTGTTCGTCTGCCGTCTGCACATGCGTGTGTGTGCCGATCACAGCCGAAACTTTGCCATCAAGAAAGCGTCCGATCGCGATTTTCTCGCTCGTCGTTTCGCCGTGCACATCGACGAAAATAACCGGCGTTTCGCTTCGCATTTCATTGACTGCGTCTGCCACGGCGCGAAACGGATTCTCCAGAATCGGAAGCATGAACGTCCGGCATTGGACATTAATCACGCCGACTTTTCCTTTCGTCGTTTCCAAAACAACGCTCCCCTGCCCCGGCGTGTCTGCCGGGTAATTGATCGGACGCAGCAGCCGCGGTTCTGTCGGCAGGAAGGCCACGATATCTTTCTGGTCCCAGATGTGATCGCCAGTCGTCACGACCGACACGCCGGCGCGCAACAAATCGATCGTGATCTTGCCCGTGATTCCGCGCCCGCCGGCAGCGTTTTCGCCGTTCACGATGACGAAATCGACGCCGAACTTTTCGCGCAGCCGCGGCAACTGCGAAGTCACCGCGCTGCGGCCCGGCTCGCCAACGATATCGCCGAGGAAAAGAATCGTTAGCATCGCGCGACCATCGTCGTAATGAACCTGAATTCCAATGCTTCGTCTGCGTCTCGGTTTTGGTCTATTTCTCGCAGTCGCGGCAGTGGCTGCGGCGGCGAATCTGAGCCCGCTCGCGACGAAGCCGGACTGGAAAACGCTCGAGCAATATCAGGAGACGATCACGCACGACGATTTCGTTCGGCTCCTGCAAAACGTCTACGCGACGCGCGGCTACGACGATCTGATCCGGGTCGGCAACGATGACGCGAAAATCGTGACTGATCGCGAAAAGAACGCGACGTTCACATTGCGTTTCGCCAAAGAAAAGCCGCGTAAGCCGCCGCGTTACTGGCACTTCATCCAAACGCTGCGGCCGGTGCGCACGGACAAACCGCTCGGTCATCTCCGAATCGCACTCGATCCAGGCCATCTGGGAGGCAAGTGGGCGAAGATGGAAGAACGTTGGTATCAGATCGGCGAGAGCAAGCCCGTTGAAGAAGGCGAGATGACGTTGCTCGTCGCGCAACTGCTCGCGAAACGACTACGCGAGCTTGGCGCGGAGGTTTCGTTTGTCCGCAGCAAGAATGCGCCGGTCACACCAAAACGGCCGGACGATCTGCGCGTCGTTGCCCGTGCCGTGCTGAAGAAGAACGGTGTCGAAAATCCGATCGATGAATACGTCGCGGGTGACGAGGCAACGAAGCCCAACAGCCTGCAATGGCAAAGCGAGCTGCTCTTTTACAGGCAGAGCGAGATTCGTTATCGGGCCCGCAAAGTGAACGCTGATCTGCGTCCTGATCTCGTGATCTGCCTCCACTTCAACGCCGAACCGTGGGGCGATCCGAAGAGTCCGACGCTGACTGACCTCACCCACTTTCACATGCTCGTGAATGGCTCGTACCTGCCGGACGAAATCGCGCTCGACGATCAGCGTTTCGAAATGCTGCGCAAACTGTTGAGTCGCGCGTTCGATGAGGAGCTGCCACTGGCCGACAAAATGTCCGGCGTTTTCGCGCAGCAGACTGGTCTGCCGCCGTATCAGTACACGACGGACACCGTCACGAAGGTCGGCACGAGCGGGTACGTTTACGCGCGCAATCTTCTCGCCACGCGGCTTTATCGCTGCCCGGTCGTTTATTTCGAGCCCTACGTCATGAACAGCAACGAAGTGTTCGCCCGCGTGCAGGCCGGTGACTACGACGGCACGCGTGATCTAAACGGTGTGCAGCGGCCGAGCATTTTTCGCGAATACGCGAAAGCTGTCGCTGACGGCTTGGAAGAATACTGTCGGTCGGTTCGAAAGGCGCGCGACTAAAGGCCCGCGATTGCTTCTTGAATGTCGTCGAGCGTGACATCGCGCGACAAATGCGCTTCGCCCAAACGCGGTGTGACGACAAAACGCACTTCGCCGCCGCAGAATTTTTTGTCGAAGCGAACCGCATCGAACACGACGTCGCGCGTGACCTCATTCGGCAAACGTGTCGGTAATCCAAACATTTTCAGCAGCTCGACCACCTGCTCCCGTTCCTGCATCGAAAATCCCGCGCGTTTCATCGAGATGTCGCACGCTGCCACGATTC
>JBJMWW010000155.1:0-9902 GCA_045809945.1 Chthoniobacterales bacterium | reverse complement strand
CGCGCTGCCGAAGCCGGCGTTTCTCTCGATGAATTCTATCGCGTCGCCGAATCACTCAATGCGCGTGGCGTGATCGGCCGCTTCTCCACCTTTCTTGAGCACGTCAAACCGTCGGCCGGCGGTCTCCGCGTCACACGATTCAACGGTCTGTTTCATTGGGCGGTGCCGACCGGCCGCGAAATAGAAACGGGTGGCGAAGTCGGCCGCCATCATATCTTGACCCACTGTTATTGGCGCGAGGCCGGTCCGGAGTTTCGCGACGTCAACATCATGGCGGTTGCACACGGGACGGACAAACAACTGCTTCTGGATCATAAGCGCGCGATCGATCAACATCTCGCTGCCTGCGGGATTCCGGTGAGTTACACGAACGTTTTCTGGGGCGGTCGGAGCGAAATCAAACCATCGGAGATTTCGCCGCAGGTGTATGACGAATGGTTGCGTGAGATGAACCGCAGCGCGGCGGCATGACGCCGCTGATCAACGCGCTCCGCGACGGGCGTGATCTGAGTAGTTCCGAAGTCAGGCTGGCGGTTGCCGCCTTGCTCTCCGACGAGACGCCTGACGAGGAGAAGGCGGACTTTCTCATTCTGCTGCACCGCAAAGGCGAGAGCACCGAAGAGATTGTTGCGTTCGTCCACGAGCTGCTCGCGCGCGCAATCGATCCGCAAATCGATCAGGCGGCTCTACCTGGTCCGATGCTCGACAATTGCGGCACCGGCGGCGACGGCTTCGATCTTTTCAATGTCTCGACAACCGTGATGTTTGTCCTCGCTGCGGCGGATGTTGTCGTGATGAAGCACGGCAATCGCGGTGCAACGTCACGCTGTGGCAGCGCGGATGTGCTCGAAGCCCTCGGCGTCGAAATTGATCTCGCGCCGGCACAATTGCGTGAATCGCTCAAGCGCTGCGGTCTCGGATTTGTTTTCGCGCGAAGATATCATCCGGCGTTTCGCGCGTTGGCCGAGCTTCGTCAGAGGCTGGCCGCGGCAAGGCAGCGCACTATTTTCAACCTGCTCGGTCCACTGCTCAGTCCGGGGCGGCCGACCCTCCAGTTCGTCGGCGTCTACGAACCGCGCCTGACGTCGGTCTTTGCCGATGTACTGCGATTGCTCGGCCGCAAGCGCGCATGGATCGTGCACGGAAACACCGATGCCGGCGGGATCGATGATATTTCAACTGCCGGCATCACCACTCTGGCCGAGCTGGCCGATGGCAGATTGACCAATGGCATCATCGATGCGCGCTGGCTTGGTTTGAGTGAATCCCGCGTTGAAGAGCTGTATGGCGGCGATGCGCGGGAGAATGCGCGAATTTTGGAAGGAATTCTGGATGGCAGTATCGGCGGTGCGAAGCGCGATCTTGCGCTGGTCAACGCGGCCGGCGGTTTCGTTGTCGCGGGAGTCGCCTCGGATATTCGCGTCGGTTTGGAGATGGCGCGCGAGCAAATCGACAGCGGTCGTGCGCTCGCCAAGTTGCGCGCGCTGCAGCAGTTTCAGCCGAACGCTTCGCGATAAGTCTGATCAAGATCGCGCAGCAACGCGCTCGCGAGAACGTTTCGATCGATCTCGTGGCCGATTAGCATTCGGAGCGACGCAGCGCGTCCGCGAAGTTCTTCAGGAAAATCGGCGGCTGCTTGATTGGCGTTGATGCCGACGCCCGCGATCGCCACATGCGGCGCGCCGGTGACCGCGCGCAATTCGACGAGCACGCCCGCGATTTTTGAAGGGCCGACATACACGTCGTTCGGGGGCTTTACCACCGCGTCGAGCGCGAACTGCGCGCGCGCAGTCGCGGCAATCCGCTCGGCCAGCCAACTCGTGAGACGTTGCGATTCGCCGAGTCCGAGGCGCGGCCTGAGCAGAATCGAAAACCAGAGGCCAAGACGGGGCGAAGAAATCCAGCGGTTGCCGCGTTGACCGCGTCCTGCGGTTTGAGATTCGGCGAAGATCACGAGCCCTTCGGCGCTCGCGAGGCCGGTCTTCTCGAAGAGCAAATCATTGGTCGAGGCGGTCTCGTCGACCACGATTATTTCGTGCCCGATCAGTTGTGCACCGGCGCCGTCCCGAATCGCCGCCGCATCAAGCGGCGTCATGGGTCAGCTCAAGTGAAAAGTCGATCGCTGGCGCGGAGTGAGTGAGCGCGCCGATCGAAATGAAATCGACGCCGGTGGCGGCAATTTCGCCGATCGTCTGCAATGTAACGCCGCCGCTTGCTTCGAATTGCACGGCACGGACACCGCGCAGTTGCACCGCCTCGCGCATCATCTCCGGTTTCATGTTGTCGAGAAGGATCACATCCACGTGCATTTCAAGGAAAGCACGCACCTGCTCGAGCGTATCCGCTTCAACTTCGATCCGAATGTCCGGGCGTTCGCGCCGGACTTTTGCGATCCGTTGCGACAGTTCGGCCAGGTCCGATCCGGCGAGATGGTTATCTTTCACGAGAACCATATCGAAGAGTCCGAATCGATGATTTGTTCCGCCTCCGGCCGCAACCGCACCCTTTTCAAGGGTGCGCAATCCGGGCGTGGTCTTGCGGGTGTCCAGGATCTTCGCGCGCGAACCGGCGACGGCATCGACAAACTGACGGGTCAGCGTCGCAATTCCGCTGAGTCGCTGCAGAAAGTTCAGCGCTACACGTTCAGCCGTAAGAATTGATGGCGCCGCACCTGTGACTTCGATCACCGGGTCGCCTGGAGAAATGCGAGTGCCGTCGCTTGTCGAACTTCTTATACTGAGGTGCGGATCAACCCGATGGAAGACCTCGGCGGCGGTCGCAGTTCCGGCGACGATCGCCGGTTCGCGGGCGATAACTCGAGCGTGAGCCGTTCGATCCGCATCGACAAAATACCGGCTCGTGACGTCGCCGGAACCGATATCCTCAGCCAGCGCGATGGCGATCGGGTCGTGAGGTTCTGGGGTCATTCAGGTCGGGAGCGCGCGGCGTTTCCGAGCGGAAAAAGATTCGGGCGGCGCACGCAAGGAGAAACAATCCAAATACGACCAACGTGCCGCCGCCCAAATCGCCTTAACCTGTAACATTCGACAGCGGGACTGGATCGGCGTTCGAAAAATTCTGCCAAAACGAGCAATTTCCAGCCTGAACCCGTTATTTCGAGCGGCGTCGAGGACTCTCGCGAAACGGGGATGTCTCGACTGCGCTCGACATGACACGGCTTGGACGCTTTCCGCCTACAGCAGCAGCTCCGCCTGCTGCCGCGTCTCGAGTTTTGCCGCTTCCTGGCGGACTTCCTCGAGCAGGGATTTGAACTCGCATTTTTGTAATTCGTCAATCAGCTCGGGGTAACTTGGGGTGATCCGCAGGTCGTCGATCGCGAGCGGCAGCTCGGTCGAGCAATCCAACTCGACCATTTTTCGATTTTGCAGAATCTGCTCGCGCGCCGCGACCAGCTTTTCGCGGGTGCGCTGACTTTTAACGGCCGCGGTATTGTTGAGTAACGCATCGAGCCCGCCGTGTTCGCGCAACAGCACCGCAGCCGCTTTCCGGCCAATGCCCGCCCCGGGAATGTTGTCGACGCTATCTCCGGCGATCGCGAGCACATCGCCGATCAGGTTTGGAGGCACGTCCCATTTCGTCGTCACCTCGGATTCGCCTAGGAGAGCGAACGCATCTTTGGGCGAGGCGAGGTCAGCTTTTGCGGTCGAGTAAACTTTCACGCATGGACCGACGAGCTGGAACAGGTCCTTGTCATTCGTTGCCAGGACAACTTCGATGCCGCGCTTGCATGCCGCGACCGCGTAGCAACCCATCAAATCATCCGCTTCGGTGTTCGGCAGCGAGATGTTTTTGAACCCGAGCAAACCGGTCAGTCGGCTCTGTATGTAGTCGAGCTGCGGCACCATCGGTTGCGGCATTTCCTTTCGCGTCTCCTTGTAGGCTGGCTGCAGTTCGACGCGCTTCTGCGGCACACCTTCATCCCAGAACACCGCGCCGAGCTCCGGCTGGAGATGCTTGATCATGAGTCGGAGCGTTTTAGTGAAACCGAAGATCGCGTTCGTCGGTTCGCCGCGAGAATTGGACAGATTCGGGATCGCGAAAAAGGAGCGGTAAACGTAGTAGTGGCCGTCAATCAACAGCAGCTTCACGAGGTTACGTTGGCTGTCATTCCGAGCGTGTCGAGTTGATCTTGAAGAACCTGAAGGGCTCGACATGACAGCGCAGAGGTTTATCTAAGACCGCGATGAGCGACGACTGGATCGTGCGCGTAGCCGACCGCGAATACGGGCCGGTCGATGTCCCGACTTTGCGCGAGTGGCAGGAAGAAGGCCGGTTGATTGCCACGAACGAAGTTCGCCGCCCCGATTCGTCCGAATGGCAGCTCGCCGGCACGGTCGAAGAACTGTTTCCGGCGCCCGCTGCGCCAGTTGACGCGGCGATTCGGCGCCGAACGTGGAGCGAGATCATTCGCGCCACATTTCGCATTTACGTGCGCGGGTTCCCGCAATTTCTCGTGCTCGCGCTGCTTACTGCGGTGCCGTCGTTTTTCCTGCAGGAGATGGTGCCATTCACGATGCCAACGGTCGATAATCCGACACCGCCTCTGCCTCCGATAAGTCCCGCGGCGATCGCGCTTACGGTGTTACTCATCGTGCTCTGGCCGATCAGCGCGGCTGGCATGCAACTCGTGGCTGACGGTGTGGCACACGGTCAGCGGCCGCTTCTGCGCGATCTGTTCCGAAACGCAATCAGCCTCTGGGCGCGCCTTCTGCAGCTCGCGATCTTCGTCTACGGCTGCTTCGTATTCTGGCTAATTGTCCCGTTCGCCGCGGTGCTGTCGCTCGCCGGCCAGCCTTCCGTTCTGTCTGTCCTGCTCATCTTCGTAATCGGCGCATTCATGGTCTACATGAACGCGCGGCTCTTCATTAACTTTCTCTTTTGGCAACAAACCGGCGCGCTGACCGAGCTGCGTGGCATCGATGCCTTACGAGAAAGCAAACGCCTCGCGCGCAGCCGACAAAATGAACTTCCGCTCGATCGACCATTGTATCGCGGCGGAATCGTCGCGTCAGTCTGGCTGCTATTGCTCCTGGCTGGCGCCATATTGGCGGAGCTGCCGTTCGTCCTCGTCCGCTTCGCCGGCGTAACGGACCCGAATCAGGCAATCGAGCTGGCGCAACAACTCGCCACTGCTCCACGTCATGACGCGCTGACAATTGGTGCCAACGCATTGGCGGCGTTGCTCCACGTTCTGCTGCGACCGCTTCTGGCTGCTTCGTTTGTGCTTCTCTACTACGACGCGAAGGCTGGAGCGCCCGGGCAGCAATGACAGCGCGGAGCGTGATTGTTTGCGGCGGCGGCATCGTCGGCCTTTGCGTCGCCCATTACCTCGCCCGCGAAGGATTCGCCGTGACCGTAATCGAACGAAACGGTGAAGGAGCCGGATCGTGCGCGCACGGCAGTGCCGGCTACGTATCACCGAGTCACGTCGCACCCATCTCCGCGCCGGGCATGGTCTGGCAGGGACTGAAGTGGATGACCAGCTCGCGCAGCCCTTTCTATATCAAGCCGCGACTGGACCCGGAGCTGATGCGCTGGGGATGGTTGTTTGCCCGGAATTGTACGCCGGAACACACCCGCCGCGTTGCTCCGGTGCTACGCGAT
Organism: Chthoniobacterales bacterium; assembly: GCA_045809945.1. Lineage (GTDB taxonomy): Bacteria > Verrucomicrobiota > Verrucomicrobiia > Chthoniobacterales > UBA10450 > CADDYX01. Next base: position 4,277 of record JBJMWW010000155.1, on the reverse strand, counting down.
CTTTGCCTCGCCGCGCGTGAACTCTTCATCGAGCTGGCTGAGAAAACTGGTAACCCATTTGAGCTTCGCACCGAAGGCCTGCTCAACCTTTGTCAGACCGCAGAAGCGCTCGAGCACGAAACGCACGGACTTGGTCGGCTCGCGAGCGAAGTTGGTATTGAAGCGCGCATCCTCGACGCAAAGCAAACTGCGGAAATGGAGCCGAACGTGCGGATCGACGCTATCGGCTCTGTCTATTTCCCGATTGATGCCCATCTTACTCCTTCGAAATTGGTCCCAACTCTTCTCGCGTTGTTGAAAGAGCAAGGCGTAGCACTGCGCTGGAACACCACCGTCGCTGGCTGGCGCAGCGATCCCGGCCGCGTCACGGCCGTTAAGACGAACACGGGCGAGCTGGTAGCAGACGAATACGTCATCGCGACCGGTTCCTGGACCGCTGACACAGTGCGCGATCTCGGTCTGCGCCTGCCGATGCAGCCTGGCAAAGGTTACAGTCTCACGATTACGCACCCGCGACTTAAGTTCACAAAGCCACACATCCTCGTCGAACGTCGCGTCGCTCTTACGCCGATGGGGGATTGCCTGCGGTTTGGTGGAACCATGGAACTCAGCGGACACAGCGATAACGTCCGCGCCGAGCGTGTCGAGCAGATCATCGATGCTGCAGTCAGCTACTTCCCCGATATGGAGCGCGACGACTTTGCAGGTATCGAGCCATGGTTTGGTCATCGGCCAGTCTCACCGGATGGTATGCCTTACATCGGTCGTTTCGGACGTTACACCAACCTCACAGCGGCATGCGGCCATGCCATGCTCGGTGTTACACTTGCGCCCATTACCGGCGTCCTCATCAGTGAGCTACTGGCTGGACGCGCGCCAAGCATCGACATGACCGCAGTCAAACCGGATCGTTTTGGCTAACCAGTGATATCTCAGCGCGGTCTCCTGATTGCGTGGTGTGTCGTTCTCTTCTGCACCGGCCTCTTTCTTTACACTCGCCACAATACATTTCCGCCAGAGTTCCACGCCGACGAACCGCCTAAAGCTACTCAGGTGATCGAGCGGCGGCCGACCTATCGTCAACCACTTCTGCTCATCACTGCCACTGAATTTGTCAGCCGCGTGCTCAATGAGACTAAATCGATCCGGCAGATCGTGTTTACCGGACGTGACATCTCCGCGGTATTCGCTGCGAGTGCGATCGTCTTCATTTCGTTAGTCGGTTACGTTATCTTCGCCGGAAGCCTTCCTGCTGCCATCGCGGTTGGAGTAGGCGCGTTGTCTTGCCCACAGCTACTCCTTCTCGCTCACTACATGAAAGAAGATACCGCACTTGTGTTCGGCGGTGCGGCATTTGTGCTGGCTCTCTGGCATAACGGACGTGAAGGGACACGACGCAGCGCTGCTCTTCTGGGCATTGCGACTGGTGTGCTTGCTTCCGCGAAGTACATCGGGCTGCTCGCTATTCCGCTCGTTTACTGGCTTCACTCCACCGACCGCGAAATGCGAAAGCCCGGCGCGCGTCGCACGTTTACAATCGCGCTCACTGCCTGCTGGTGCGCTATTAACTACCTCGTTGTGGTTAATCCGCTGCGTTTCTTCTCCAATCTCGGTACGGAAGCGGCCCATCCTATTGCCGGTCACCACGGCCTTGCCAACCCGATCCTGTTCGGCAGCCCCGTCTGGCGGATGCTTTTGGCTCAGGCTAACGTAACCGTGTTGATCATAGCGCTTGGTTATTTTGCCCACTCACTTGTTCGTTGGCACCGCCTAAGCCGCGCCATGAGGCTTCTTATACTTGGCCCTGCGGTTTACCTGCTTCTGCTAAGCCTTTCGCGCTTCCTGCTCGATCGCCACCTGCTACCCGTGACTCTTGCAGCGTACGCGATGACTGGGTTCGCCATTGCCGAGCTTTCCGCGTTTCTCAAACGTGCCGATTTGCGCTGGCTCGCTACCACAGCGCTCTCGGCGTTACTGATTGCGACGAGTATCGTGCCCGCCCGCGCGATGTATCACGAACTGAAGGATGAGACGCGGCTCCAGGTTCGCGCCTGGTTACGGGATAACCTGCCAGCGTCAGCGGTCATTGCACAGGACCGGCCTACACATTTGAACATCTCCGATCCAGAGTTTCTGGCCGCCTATGGGGCCCTGCCACAAAAGCTCGTTACGCCGCGCGATCTCTTTGTGACCGATCTCGGCTCACTGGCTGATTTGCGCAAGCAGGGTGTGACTCACGTCGTCACTTGTGACGAAGCTTACGCACGCCTCTTCAGCGAGCATGTGATCAGCGCGGCGGAGCGTGACGAGTTTCACCGTCGCCGTGCGCGTTATGAGGAGATTTTCTCCTCTGGAAAACTCCTTTTCGAAGCCAAGCCAGAGCGTCCGATCGGCGGCAGTACCAGCCCTGTAGTTCGAGTCTACGAGATCAGCGATTCCTGACGGATTCGGCTGTTAACATGGCCTGATCCGCGCAGTACCTCGTTCGCCTTAAGTAAGGGTAACGTAAGGCAGCAAGCCGTGGGCACCGCCTTCGCGGCCGAAGCCGCTTTCTTTGTAGCCGCCGAATGGAGAAGTAGGGTCGAACTTGTTGTAGGTGTTGGCCCAGACTACCCCGGCACGAAGCTTGTTCACGATCTTGAAGATCTTTGAGCCTTTGTCAGTCCAGACACCGGCGCTCAGGCCATAAGGAGTGTTGTTCGCGCGCTCGATCGCTTCTTCCGGTGTGCGGAACGTCATGACGCTTAGGACCGGGCCGAAGATTTCTTCCTGGGCGATCCGGTGCGATGCAGTGACGCCGGTGAAGAAGCTAGGCGGATACCAGTAGCCTTTAGCAGGCAGACGGAGGCGCGGTTGGACAAGCTCTGCGCCTTGTTTGAGTCCGCTGTCGACCAGCTCGCAAATCTTTTCGAGCTGCATGCGCGAGTTAATCGCGCCGATGTCGGTGTTCTTGTCGAGCGGGTTGCCGACGCGCAGAGTGGAAATGCGATCGCGCAGCTTGCGGATGACACTGGGAAAGACGCCTTCCTGCACGAGCAGACGAGAGCCGGCACAGCAGACGTGACCCTGGTTGAAGTAGATTCCGCTGATGATGCCTTCAACGGCCTGGTCGATTGGCGCGTCTTCGAAGATGATGTTGGCCGCCTTGCCGCCCAGTTCCAGCGTGAGCTTCTTCTTTGTTCCGGCGACCGTGGTCAGGATGCGTTTGCCTACTTCGGTCGAGCCGGTGAAGGCGATTTTGTCGATGTCGCGGTGTTCGACTAGTGCCCTGCCGGTTTCGCCCGCGCCGGTGACGATGTTCACGACGCCATCCGGGAGTTCCGCCTGCTGGAAAACCTCAGCAAGATGCATTGCGCTAATGCTTGTCGTCTCGGCCGGTTTGAGTATGACGGTGTTTCCGCAGGCGAGGGCGGGCGCAAGCTTCCACGCCGCCATGAGAAGGGGGAAATTCCACGGAATGATCTGGCCGGCCACACCGAGCGGTTCAGCGCGGCGGCCGGGGAAGGCGTAATCGAGTTTGTCTGCCCAACCGGCGTAGTAGAAGAAGTGAGCGGCGACGAGCGGCAGGTCGATATCCCGTGATTCCTTGATCGTCTTGCCGCCGTCCATCGTCTCGATGATGGCGAGCTCGCGCGCTTTCTCCTGAATTAGCCGCGCGATGCGATAGAGATACTTGCCGCGTTCGCGACCCGGCATTTTGCGCCAGACGCTCTTATAGGCGCGGCGCGCAGATGAGACAGCCGCCGCTACATCTTTGGTGTTGGCTTCGGCGATGTCGGCGAGCTTCTCTTCGGTCGCGGGATTGATTGACTCGAAGTAGCGCCCCGACTTCGGCTTCACGAACTTGCCGTTGATGAAGAGCTCGTACTTCGCTTTGAGCTTGATGTAATCGTTCGCTTCCGGCGCGGGCGCGTAAGTCCAGCGTTCGCCGAAGTTCAGGTGGCGCTCGTTCCGCGGGAGGACGACGCGGCGATCGGCGGCCTCGCCATTAGCAATGACCACCAACTCCGCCCGGCGTTTCGTCTTCGGCACGTCGGCTATTTATCGCGGCGATGAGGATCGTGCACGGACATTCTGGCGCGAACCTGACAGCTTGCCCTGCGACGATGACTTACGGCAGTGAGAAATAATCCGAGCTCTGGTAGTTCCCGTCGACGACACGAACGATCTGCATCAGCACGTCGTTGACGAGCGTGCTCGCTCCGAAGCGGAAAAGATCTGGGGTGAGCCAATCGTCCCCGAGGGTTTCCTTCACCATTTCGAGGTAGGCGAGCGCT
>JBJMWW010000154.1:0-11269 GCA_045809945.1 Chthoniobacterales bacterium | reverse complement strand
GACATCGACCTGTTCATTCAGGCGAAATTGCGCGGGCAGAAATCGGCGAAAGGCGCGGACAAGGACGAGGTGTAGCGACGCACACCAGAAAGAGATCTTTATTCGAAAACCAGAAATCCAGAAAAGGAGTGGAACTCTGCCAGTCGTTCTGGCTTACCGTTTTCAAGTTTCCGCTTTGTGGCTTCCAAATTCGCCTGCCTCAAGGCAAGAGGTCCGCAGGTTTCGGCGGTTCCCGCAGAACGGGGATGTCTCGACTGACGCTCGACATGACAAGCCGGCGGGTGCGGAGAGGGACGATTTGTAGAGGTCGCGGGCCGGCCTACCTGCTGGTTATTCGGTCCCGACTCGCCGCACAAGTCGAAGCTTTGCCCGCGGGTCGAACCGGCCGCGATTATGTTTCTTGCAGCACGCAAGACAGGCCACTGCACGCCGAATGAGTCGCACGCGCGGAAATTCGCGATCGCACATCGGACAGCGATAAATGTAGCGCAGTTCACGCCGGCTGATTGGCAGCGCCAGGGTATGACAGCGGGCTTCGCCCGCGATGCCGAGCTCGTCACACGCCGCGCGCCACTCCGCGCCGTGTGCATCGACGCGGCGTCTGCCGGAGCGGAATTGCGCGAGCAAATGCGCGAGCTCGTGACGCAGCGTGCGATCGATCTCTGCTCCGCCGAATTCGTAGAGGCGCGGGTTGAGTGTAATCAGGTGATGGCGGTAATTCGCGCGACCGGCGGAACTGCGCAGGCGCGTGCTCCACTCGACCCGCAGCGCGTTGGCGATGCGTCCGGCGCCTGCTTGCCGCAGGAGCATTGCGCCGCGCTCCTCGAGCTCACGATCGCGGCCCGGCTTTGGTGATGTCGCGAAACGCAGCTCGAGCTGCTCAACCCACAGCATATGCCGGCTGACGCTGAGCAAATCGCGTGACAATTCGCCGCACGATCTCGATGGCCGATTCAATCTCTTCTGCGGTCGTTTGCTTACCGAGCGAAAAGCGAATCGCGGAACGGGCGCGCTCACGCGGCAATCCCATCGCGACGAGAACGTGCGATTGGACGATCGACCCGACCATGCAAGCAGATCCGCTCGATGCGCAGATGCCTTCGAGGTCGAGTGCGATCAGCATCGTCTCGGAATCTGTGTTGGCGAAACTGACGTTGAGCGTGTTGGCGAGCCGATGCTCACCGGTTGCGTTTTGCACCGCACCCGCGCTTGCGATGCCGTTCCACAACGCATCGCGCAACTTCAGCTCGCGGTGCTGTTCCGCTTCCTGGTCCTGCAGCGTGTATTCCGCCGCCGCAGCCATGCCGTTGATCGCCGCGACATTTTCGGTTCCGGCACGGCGCTGATTTTCGTGTCCGCCGCCAAAGAGAATCGGCTGAATCGGAATGCCGCTGCGCAAAAAGAGAAACCCGGCGCCTTTCGGTCCGTAGAATTTGTGCGCGCCGAAGCTCGCGGCATCGACGAGCGACAAATCAGTCTCAATCTTGCCGAAGGACTGCACCATGTCGCTGTGCAGCAGGATGCCGCGGGCGCGACAGACGGCTGAAATCTCGCGCATCGGCTGGATCACGCCGGTCTCATTGTTCGCGGTCATGATCGAGACAAGCGTCGTATCGTCGCGAATGGCGTCCGCGAGTTCGTTCGGATCAACTAATCCTTCGCGATCAACACGCAGCCAGGTCACATCAAACCCGTTCTTCTCGAGGTACTCGAACGTGTGCAGGACGGCGTGATGTTCGGTGGTGCTGGAAATCAAATGCCGGCCATGCGTCGCATGCGCATGAGCGAGGCCGAGAACCGCAAGGTTGCTCGCTTCCGTTCCGCCTGACGTGAAGATCAGCTCGTGGGGTTTCGCGTGAAGTAACGCGGCAAGTTTGTCGCGAGCGTTATCGATTGCGGCGCGTGCCTCGCGGCCCGCGGCATGGACGCTCGAAGGATTGCCATAATGCTCGCGCAGATACGGCAGCATGGCATTGCGCGCCGGTTCGCAGAGGGGCGTGGTCGCGTTGTAGTCGAGGTAAATCACGCGTCGAGCAGGGTGCGGTTCTGTTTTTTGTCGAGAAAGCGAAGCTGGTTCTCCTCGTAAAACACGAGAGAATCGGGCGGCACGCTGTTCACGAGAAAGACGTTGCCGCCGATCGTGCTGCGCGCGCCGATTACGGTATCGCCGCCAAGAATCGTCGAACCGGGATAGATCGTAACGCCGTCTTCCACCGTCGGATGACGTTTGCCGCCCTTCAGGATCTTGCCGTGCTCATCTTTCGCGAAGCTGCGCGCGCCGAGCGTGACGCCGTGATACAACTTCACCTGCGACCCGATTTCGACCGTCTCGCCGATCACGATGCCCGTGCCGTGGTCGATGAAGAACGACGACCCGATTTTCGCGCCGGGATGAATGTCGATGCCGGTGCGGCTGTGCGCCCATTCGGTCATCAGGCGCGGGATGAGCGGCACTTCGCGCGCATAAAGCAGATGCGCCATCCGCTGAATCGCAATCGCCACGAGACCGGGATACGCGACGATGATCTCTTCGTAGGTCCGCGCTGCCGGGTCGCCTGCGTAGGCGGCGTCGATATCGGTCCAAAGCAACTGGCGGGTCGCTGCGAGTTGCGACATGAACCACGAAAGAATTTCCTCTGCCTGATCGTCCGCGGTGTCGCTGCTGCCAAGACACTTCGCGATCTCCGGTTTTAGTCGCGTCTGCAAAGTCTTGATCCGGCTTCGCGTCACATCGGGCAGATCGCTCGAGAGCACGAGCGGTTCGCCGTGAAATCCCGGGAACATCAGGCTCATCAATTCGGCGCACGCCGACTCGACCACTGCGCGCGACGGCAACATCGCGGCGGCTTCGAGATAATTGATTCCGCCGCTCGCTGAGTAGGTCGCGAGCAATTCGTCTGCGGGATCAGTGACCGGCCGATGCATGCGCCATTATCGCGCTTCCACCGCTTGGCGAAAACGGAAACTGCGAATCGCGCCCGTCACCGGTGATTGGTCGGGATACGCGTCAGATCTCAAAGCAACCTATGGAATCGGTCGAGAGTTGTGCGCGCTTCCATCCAATTGCGCGGCCGAGCACGTTTCTGATTCCGATGAAGATGGAAGATCCGAGCGCGTTTGAATCGCCCGAGCAGCAGGAACGGCGTGGGCGTCAGGAGCTGCGGCCAAAGGCAATCTTTTACGCCGCGCTGATTTCCGGCCTTGTCGTCTGGATCGTGCCGGCAGGTCCGTGGATGTCGCACGAAGGGCTTTTCACAGCCTTCGCCCGCTCGGTCATCGGCAACGCGACTGCCGATTTTGTGCTGCACATGGCGCTGTCGTTTTTCTACGGCTGGCTTCTGGCGCTCGTCATTTACCGCCTGAATCTCGGGCTGGCCGTTTTGGCTGGAGCCGGTCTGAGCTGTGTCCTCTACGTGTTGAACTACATCGTCTTCGCCGCCATCGCCCGGCTGCAATCGAACGAGCTGCACGTGTTTCTCGCGCATTTTCTCTTCGGGTTGTTCTTCGCCGTCGCCTACCGCGCGTGGGCGGTCCCGCGTCCGCGGCGCGTTGCCTGATGGACGCGACACTTTCTCGCCGCTGTGGGCCAATCCGGCGATAACGGCTGCGCGGAAGTTGTCATTCCGAGCGAAGTCGAGGAATCTTCGTGCAGTTACAAAGAACGTCTTCAGATAAATGCCACGGAGATGTCTCGACTGCGCTCGACATGACAGAGTGCATGCGTTCTCTAAATTAACTTCCAATGACCAGCTTCGGAGTCACCGACGTTCCAATTGACGAAATGGGCGCGCTCGTCGCCGGCGCGCATCCCGATCCCTTTCGCATCCTTGGTCCGCATCGTGTGGGCGACAATCTCATTGTCCGGGTCTTTCGTCCGGACGCGAAGGAAGTGCGGATCATCGACAATGGCGAGGAGGTCCCGGCTGAGCGTCTGCATCGCGAAGGATTTTTCGAGGCGGTGCTTCCGAACCGCCAACGCGACTGCGATTACAACTTGCGCATTGTCGGGTGGGACGGCAGCGAAGCAACGATCCGCGATCCGTATTGCTACGGCACTTTCCTCGGCGAAGTGGACCTCCACCTCTTCGCCGAAGGCCAGCACTGGCAACTCTACGACAAGCTCGGCGCGCATTTGCGCAGAGTGGGGGAGATCGACGGTTGCTATTTCGCGGTCTGGGCGCCGAACGCGCACCGGGTCAGTATCGTCGGAGATTTCAACGGCTGGGATGGCCGGGTCAATCCGATGCGAAAGCTGCTCGGCAGCGGCGTCTGGGAATTATTTTTGCCCGGGGTGCAGGAAGGTGCGCACTACAAGTTCGAAATCCGAACGCCCGCCGGCCATTTGTTGTTAAAGGCGGATCCGTTCGCGTTCTTCAGTCAGTGGGGAAAGGAAACTTCGTCGCTCGTCTTCAATCTCGATCGCTACAAATGGAGCGATGACGCGTGGCTGGAGAAGCGACGCACAACCGATTGGCAGAAGGCAGCGGTCAGCGTTTACGAAGTTCACCTCGGCTCCTGGCAACGGCGCGCCGATGAAGCCAACCGTCACTTCAGCTACATCGAATTAGCCGGGACGCTGATTCCTTATCTAAAGGAGATGGGCTACACGCATATCGAGCTGCTGCCGATCGCCGAGCATCCGTTCGAAGGATCGTGGGGCTACCAGGTCACGAGCTATTACGCGCCCACCTCGCGCTTCGGAAATCCCGACGAGCTGCGGCATTTTATCGATGCGTGTCACCAGGCTGAGATCGGCGTGATCATGGATTGGGTGCCCGCGCATTTTCCCAAAGACGCGCATGCGCTGGCCGAGTTCGACGGCACTGATCTTTACGAACACGCCGATCCGCGTCAGGGCGAGCATCAGGATTGGGGAACGCTCATTTTCAATTTCGGCCGCAATGAAGTGCGCAATTTCCTGATCGCGAACGCGCTCTTCTGGCTCGACAAATATCACATCGATGGTCTGCGCGTGGATGCGGTGGCGTCGATGTTGTATCTGGATTATTCGCGCGAGCCCGGACAATGGGTGCCTAACGTCCACGGCGGCCGCGAGAACCTCGACGCCGTCTACTTCCTCAAGCGCACCAACGAAGTTTGTTACGAGAAGTTTCCGGGCATCATGACGATCGCCGAGGAATCAACCGCCTGGCCGGGCGTGACACGGCCGACCTATCTCGGTGGACTCGGTTTCGGCTTCAAATGGAACATGGGCTGGATGCACGACTTCCTCCATTACATGGCGCTCGATCCGATCTATCGCCGGTTCCATCACAACAGCATCACGTTCTCGATCATGTATGCGTGGAGCGAGCACTTCATGCTCGTGCTCAGTCACGACGAAGTGGTTTACGGCAAACGTTCGTTGCTCGAGAAAATGCCGGGTGACGATTGGCAGAAATTCGCCAATCTCCGGATGTTTTACGCGTGGATGTACGGACATCCCGGCAAGAAGCTACTCTTCATGGGCGGCGAATTCGGCCAGCGCCGCGAATGGAATCACGATCGTGAGCTCGATTGGTGGTTGAACAACGAGCCGCTGCACGACGGGCTTCGGCGATTGGTTCAACACTTAAACTACGTCTACAAATCCGAGCCGGCGCTCTGGGAAATGGACGACAGTTACGAGGGTTTCGAGTGGGTCGATTTCCACGACGCCGACAATAGCTGCGTCTCGTTCATGCGTAGATCGCGTAGCGGCGACGTCATCGTTTTCGCGATCAACGCGACGCCGGTCGTGCGCGAGGGTTATCGGCTCGGTGTGCCAGGCGCGGGGTTTTATCGCGAGATTATCAACACCGATGCGGAGACGTACGGCGGGGGCAACGTGGGCAATATGGGCGGGTTCGAAGCGGAATCTTTCGAGTGGCAGGGCCGCACGCATTCGCTTGTCATCAGTCTGCCGCCACTCGCAACGGTGGCGTTTAAACGCGAAGCCTGAGCTAATCTGTCATCCCGAACGGAGTGAGGGACCTCGCAAGCGTTCGAACCCGCCATGTCTTGGCAAATCTCACGAGCTGCCGCTTGTGAGGTCCCTCGCGTGCGCTCGGGATGACCGGATTAGCAATCATCGCGCGTTATGCTTGACCCGATTCGTTAGACCTCTCAATCTCCACAACTTCCATGTTCCGCAAAACGTCTGCCGCATTCACGCTCATCGAACTTCTCGTCGTCATCGCGATTATCGCGGTCCTCGCGAGCATCGCGCTGCCCGCCTATACCGGAGTGCAGGAGCGCGCCAACCAAACCAAAGACCTCTCTAACGGGAAGCAGATCGCTCTCGCCCTGCGTCAGTTCGCGATGGACAACAATGGCGCTTATCCAGCAAAGCCGCCTGCGGCTGATTATTCTACGGCGCCCGCAGGCAATCCCTCGACATCGAATGACGCTCTTTGGTGGCTCTTTCCGACCTACCTGCAAACCGAGCTAATCTTCGCAGTTCCCGGCTCCGCTTACACCCCAGCAACTCCAGACAACAAGATGGATGCTGCCGGTGCGGCTGCGCGGACGGATACACTAAAAGCCGGCGAGAATAACTTTGCCTACGTCTCCGGGCTAACCGACACATCGAACCCAAGTTTTCCAGTTCTTGCCGACGGGTTCGTAGCTGGCACGCCCGGTACGTATAGCACCAACAAAGCGGTTAAGGGCGGCGTTTGGAGGGCGCAAAAAGCCGTTGTGATTTTCTGTGACTCCAGCGGGCAGGTCCTGAGAGTTGATCCCACAACCAAGCAAGTACAGCGAACAAATTCCGCGGGAACAAAGGTCAACATGTTCACAGGTGCGGCTGACTGGTTCGACGCGACCGCCAACCCGGTGTTGGATCCTCAATAGAAATTGCGGCTTAACGCCGCTTCGCGTCCGCGGCGGTCGTCGACTCGAATTCACCATCGCTCACGCGCGTTCGGATCTTCATCTTCGGCTTCACCGCGGATGTCGTGCGGATCACTTGTCCTTTCTCATCCGTCGTGATGCTGTAGCCGCGGCGCAGCGTTGCGTCGGGTCCGAGCACGCGGAGCAATGATTCGCTGTGGGCAAAGCGATCGTGAAGGTGCGACAACGTGCTGGCCGGCGCTTTCGCGAGGCGACGTTGCAGCTCGGACGTTCTAGTCCGACACATCACAACTTCGCGTGCCGGACTTCGACCGCGCATCGTTTGCGCAAACGTCGTGATGGCGAGCCGCGCATCTGCGAGTCGTTGCTGCACCTCGCGGCGGAGCGACTCGGATGCAATGTCGAGGGTCTGCTGAGCTTCGCGCATTCGCGTCATCAGCTCACGCGTCAGTGTGCGCTCGGACAGCATGCGCAGCCGTGCGATTGACTGGCCGATGCAATTGTTCACGTAACGCTGCAAACAGATCGTCAGTTCTTCGACGCGTGCTGCGAGCGCGAGCATGTCAGGCACGATCAACTCCGCAGCTGCGCTTGGCGTCGGCGCGCGCAGATCAGCAACGAAATCAGCAATCGTAAAATCAATTTCGTGACCGACGGCGCTCACAACCGGAAGTTGCGAGTGAAAAATCGCACGCGCGACGATCTCTTCGTTAAATTCCCACAAGTCCTCGATGCTGCCGCCGCCGCGCGCGATGACGATGAGGTCGACCGGCTCGAACGCATCATTCGGCGCATTCAGCTCACGAATCGCGACGGCTATTTCGGTCGATGCACCGCTGCCCTGGACGCGGACCGGGCTGATTAGAATGTGCACGTTCGGCGAGCGGCGTTGCAATACATTCAGCATGTCGCGAACTGCTGCGCCGGTCGGAGATGTGACGATGCCGATCCGCCGCGGAAATTTCGGCAGCGGTCTTTCCGCGTGGAATCGAACAGTCCTTCGGCTTCCAGTTTGCGCTTGAGCGCTTCGAATTTTGCCTGGAGCAAACCGGCGCCGCGCATCTGCACGAGCTGGACGCTGAGTTGATATTGCCCGCGCGCCTCGAACACACTGACGTTGCCGTAGACCTGCACCTGCATTCCGTCGGCCAGCGGCGGCGCGTTACGCTGGACATTGTCGCGAAAGATCACGCACGCGATCTGCGCACGCTGATCCTTCAGCGTGAAGTACTGGTGACCGCTCGCATACGATTTGTAATTCGAGACTTCGCCCTGCACCCAGACAGCGCCGAATCGCGTCTCGAGCGTGCCGCGAATCGCACGCGTGACTTCGGAGACGGTCAGGATTTTCGAGGCGTCGTCGGAGAAAAAATCCTGCGTTGTCATGTCGAGCGAAGCTGCGCGAGCACGAAGATTCCTCGACTTCGCTCGGAATGACAATGCCGGCTATGGAGGAACGCTACGCCGTATTTGTCATGTCGAGCGAAGTCGAGACATCTCCGAGATTTCGCCGAGTACAAACGGACCGAGATCGCTCCAGTCCGGATTGAGCTTGCGAATGAGCGCTTCTTTTTTCGCGCGCGACCACTTCTTGATCTGACTCTCGCGAGTGATTGCATCGCGGACGTCATCGTACTGCTCGTAATACAATAACTTTCGACACCGGTATTGTGCAGTGAATCCGTCGGTGCTGGCGTTCCGATGTTCGCTCACGCGTCGCGACAGGCTGTTCGTCACGCCGATGTAGAGCACGCGGTCGTGCACGCTTCCGATTACGTAGACCCAAAACGAGTAATCCCGCGCCACGAGTCCGAAGATTCCTCGACTTCGCTCGGAATGACAATTCCCGGCGCAATGTACCGCCACGCCCACAGCGCTGGGATGTCGAGCGAAACGCCGTGAGCACGAAGATTCCTCGACTTCGCTCGGAATGACAAACTCAGCGATGGAGGAACGCTCGATGGCGTTCCTGTCATGTCGAGCGAAGTCGAGACATCTCCGTGTCTTCTAGACAGCCGCGTTCGGCTTGGCCGCGCCGGATCAGCTGCCAAACAACTCCGATTGCGGCCCGACCGGTGGCTTGAGGCCGAGTTTGCGATACGCATTCGGCAATGCGACGCGGCCCTGCGGCGTACGTTTGATGTAGCCCTCCATGATTAGATATGGCTCGTTCACTTCTTCGAGGGTGCCGGCTTCTTCGCCGATTGCGACGGCGAGCGAGTTCAAGCCGACGGGACCACCGTTAAATTTATGGATCAGCGCTTCGATGATGCGCTTGTCCCATTGATCGAACCCGTCGCGATCGATTTCCAACATGGTCAGTGCGCGATCCGCCAGATCAGCGGTGATTCGACCATCCGCTTTTACCTGGGCGTAATCGCGGACCCAGCGCAGCAGGTTGTTTGAGGTGCGCGGTGTGCCGCGAGCACGCGCGGCAATTTCCGCCGCTCCTGGCGGGTCGATTTCCACGCCGAGCAAACCGGCGCTGCGCAAAATAATTTTCTGCATCTCATCCGCGCCGTAGTAATCGAGCCGCGCCGTCATGCCGAAACGAGAACGCAGCGGCGCGCTCACCATTCCGGCGCGTGTCGTCGCGCCAATTAATGTGAACTTCGGCAATTGCAGTCGCAGGCTTCGCGCCTGCGGCCCCTGATCGATGATGATATCGAGCCGGTAATCCTCCATCGCCGGGTAGAGATACTCCTCGATCGTCGGCTGGAGCCGATGGATTTCGTCGATGAAAAGGACATCACCTTTTTCGAGCGACGTGAGCAGACCAGCCAGCTCGCCCGCTTTTTCGATCACCGGTCCGCTGGTGTTCTTGATGTTCACGCCCATCTCATGCGCGATGATGTTGGCCAGCGTCGTCTTACCCAGGCCGGGCGGGCCGCTGAGCAGAATATGCTCGAGCACGTCGCCGCGCTTTTTCGCTGCCTGGACGAGTACCTCTAGGCGGTCACAGACCTTCGTTTGTCCAGTGAACTCACTGAACATCGGCGGCCGCAGCGACACATCGAATGTCGGATCGGGCTCGGGCGGGGTCATAGATTTTTCGTCAGGACGAGTTCGGTCCCGCGGTTGCGCAGAATGTAATCCACCTTGTCGAACGCGCTCCGGATGAGATGCAGGCCAAGGCCGCCGGGGCGGATAATATCCTGCGCGCGGCCCTTCAATTCTTCGGCGCGAACTTGTTTGCCGAAATCGCGCAATCGCATCCGCAGGCAATCACCGGAATCCTCGAGACAGAGCGCGATCAGCTGATCGTCCTTCAGCTCGTAGGCATAACGGATGATATTTGTGCACGCCTCATCCACACCGAGCACCATCAGCGTGCGTTCGCGTTCGCTAAACGCATAGCCATCGAGAAAATCGCGCACGAACTGGCGCATCAACGCGAGGTTACCGGTGTGGCTGGAGAATTCGACCCTCTTCTTTTTCATCAGCCCTCTGCACGCTTAAGTCACACGCGCCGGTGTTCAACACGAAAAGGCGTGCGCACCCGGCGAAAGCGTTGTTCTTTTTCAGCCATGCGGAAGGCGCTTGCGATCATCTCATTCGCGGCATCGACGGCTCTCGCTCAACAACACGGCACGGCCTACGAAGCGATGCGCAGCGTTAGCAATCAGCTCGGACGTCCGGCGCTCAATCACATCGTTCTGGTGAGCGGCAATGGCGGCAATCCTCAGCCGTCCCGCTGGCGGATCGTGCTGGAGCAACCCGGCGGCGAAGGCGGTTATCGGGCGCTCGATGTCGCCAACGGGCAGATCGTTTCCGACAAACCGATTAGTGACGCGCAAAGCAGCCGGCCGATTGCGACGCGCAAACTGAATCTCGATTCGAGCGGCGCCTACTCCGTTGCCGCGCACACAGCAGACACGTCGCATGTCGTTTTCGATTACGCGAGCTACACGTTGCGCAGTGATTCGCGGGGCAATCCGGTCTGGACCGTCACTTTGCAAACGGCGGCCGGTTCGGTCGGCGGCGCGGTTCACATCGGTGCCAACAAGGGAAACATCACGCGCGTGGAAGGAATGTTTCGCGGAACAAACACCGCGCAGGTGCAGACCGAGCAACAAGCGCCGCCGCGACAGGATGTTCGTGAGCCGGAAACCGACATCAGCGACGAGAACGCGGATGACGAGGACGAGAACTTCATCAAGCACGGTATCAAAAAGATGTTCTATCGCGCGCGCGACGACGCGGAGCGGATGTTCGATCGCGTGCGGCAATCGTTCGACGATTTCATGCACCGCTAGCCCGGTCGTCCGGGCTATCCGAGCCGGCCATCCCGCGGCTCCATCGCGATCCACCTTGCTTTCACAGCGTCACATTTGTAATTACCCGCGATGATTTCCGAAACCGGGGCCCTGGCCGAGAGAGGAGCATGGCGCGAAGTGCAATCCGGCTGGCGTCAACTCTACGGAAATATCGACCG
>JBJMWW010000153.1:0-23449 GCA_045809945.1 Chthoniobacterales bacterium | reverse complement strand
GACGCCACGCCGGCTCCGAAAGCGAAAAAGAAGAAAACGCCGACACCTACTCCGAAGCCGAAGAAATCGCCCAAGCCGGATGCCGACGAGGAGAGCTCTCCGACGCCGAAGAAGAAAAGCTCTCCCGCTGCCAGCCATCCTAAGAAGAGCCCGAGCCCGACTCCGACGCCGCAGAAGAAACACGAACAGACGCCGAAGCCGATCGAAAAGCCTGAGCCGGAGTCACCGCCTCCGCGCGCTGTTGCTGTTCCGACCGTCGCGTCGAGCTTGCCGCCAGAGCAGATCACCGTCGAAAAATCCGGCTTGGAGGAAGATCAGGGCTACCAGCCGCCGCCTCCTCCACCGCCGCGCCGCGGTTTTTGGGGCAGGCTATTTGGCGCCCGCGAAGCGCCGGGCAGCTATCGCTATCTCAGCCGGGCAGTCGTTGAAGCGATCCGCAGCGCGCCGGTGCAACGTGGCCGTTGGAAATTTATCATCGTGCACAACAGCGGCACACGTCAGGGCAACGCGCGCGCGTTCGATTACTATCATCGTCACGTCCGCCGGATGCGTAACGGTCTCGCCTATCATTTCGTTGTCGGCAACGGCACCTCCTCGGGAAACGGCGAGGTAGAAGTCGGTGATCGCTGGCGTCGACAAATCAATGGCGGCCATGTGCACAGCGATTACCTGAACAATATCTCGCTTGGTATCTGCCTGGTTGGCGATTTCAATCGCGACCAACCGAGCAGCGCGCAACTTCAGGCGTGTGATGAGTTGATTCGTTACCTGCGCCAACGCTGCGGACGCGCGGACGGTCGCGAAATTCCGGTCAAACCGCACCGCGAAATGAATCCGCCGCAATATGCGACTGACTGCCCGGGCGATGTCTTTCCCTACACCTGGTTTCGACGGTTCTAATCACACATGGCATTCGATGAGCCGGAAAATCCGTAGGAAGCCGCGACCGTTTATTTGCTCGCGGCTGCAATGGTTCACGTGCTAGACCGCACGGCAGCGATGGCACAACCACCGATTCCTGGAGGCTTTTCTGCGGCGGATGTCAGCGACAAACAGGTCATAGCTGCAGCCGAGGCTGCAGCTGGCTCTAAGTCAGCGACGCTGGTGAAGATTCTGCAGGCGCGGCAGCAGGTCGTCGCCGGCATGAACTATCATTTAGTATTGCGAGTGCAGGTCGACGGTTCGGAACGCGACGCGGAAGTCGCCGTTTACCGAAACTTGAAGGACCAGTACGACGTCACTTCGTGGCGGTGGCTCTGACGCACGAACAGTTGGTTAACATGGGCTAACTCGCGCGGCTCTTGCGTAACTCCGCGCCGCCAAGGAGCGGCAGGACAAAGAGGTTCGCCAGAATGTCAACCAGACAGCCGGCCAGGACGACGAGGCCGAAGCGTTGCGTGGGCGGGAAATCAGACAGCACGAAGATGGCAAACCCGGCGGCGATGATCACGTCGGAGTAAACGATACCGCGCCATTGTTCTTCCCGCGCCGCCACCCACGCGCTCCATCCTTTTGTTCCAGCAACGGCGCGGCGCACGCCAAAGACAAGGTGGATCATGGAATCGATCGCGATCCCGATGCAGACGTTCGTCGCCGGCGAGGAAATCACGTCGATCGGCACGCGGAACCATCCGATTCCGCCGAGCATCGCAAGCGGCACGAGCGCGAGGCTGACGATCATTGCGATCGTTCCGCGAACCGTGCGCGCGACAATGAACGCGATAACAATGAAGAGCACGTTCAGCCAAAACAGGCCAGTGATCACGCTCGATGCGATGAGTTCTGCCAACCGGCCGGCGAGAATGTAGACACCGCCGACTGACACCACGTGAAAGCCGTTTTTCTGCGCGATTGCTTTCAGATCGTTAACTACGTCGACGCGCTTTTCGGTGCGGCGTTCCTCGTTCATTCGCAGGAGAAAAACCGCTTGTGAGCGGTCGCGGTTGATGAAGCTCTTGGCGACGCGCGAATATTTCGGGTCTTCCAGCCGCTGCACGATGTTTTCGGTACTGAAGAACTTCGCCATCGGATTGCGATCCGCTTCGGCAATCACAGTGGCCAATGAGATCGCAGTGCCGACGTTCCGATTTTTTTCCAGCGCTTTTTCAAGCGACCAGAGCCGATTGTAAGCCGCATCGGTGTCGAGCGGGCTGTGATCGCTCGCCGAAACGACTATGGTGAGCGGAGTCGATCCACCAGTCCGGTCGATGTAATCGAGTCCGTCGCTCAGCTCGGTGTGCGGCTTGAAATAATCGACCATCTTCGGATCGGTATTCACCCGCGGCAGGCCGAAACCAACCACGACACAGATCAGGACGGTTGCGGCGGAGAGCAGCGGAAACTTGCGCGACCAAAAGCCGCGCTCCGGTTCCAGCTGGACGATTTTGCTCTCTCGCGGAACCGCCCAGGCGAGAAATGGCGGATAGAAAATGTAGGCACACATGAACGCCAGGATGCTGCCGAGCACGCCGCTCGAGCCGAGCTCGCGCAATGGTTTCGCCTCGACGAGCAGCAAACTCCCAAAGCCGAGCGCTGCGCAAATCATCGACCAGAACGAAGCGGGCAGCGTCATCCGTCGCGCTGCCGCCACGAGCGTCGGCGCTTTCTCGTTCAACCGGCGCGCACGATCCGCGAGCGTCTGCCAGTTGAATGTCATGTAGACGAGGTGCGAAAGCGTGATCACGAACACGATCGTGCCGAGGTTCACCGTCAGGACGCCGATTTTCCTGCCGAAGAGCGACTGGATGAACAGCGTAAGCAAGACCGCGCTCGAACAAGTGGCGAGCATTCCGAGAAAGACGCGGAGCGAGCGGAACATCAGCGCCATCACGATGCCGAAGAGCACGATCGCGGTGAGGCTGAAGTACCAAAAATCGTGCGTTAAACTGCGCGCGATCATTTCCACCACGTAGGGCGGCCCGGCGATGCGAAGGTGAAAGTTCTCATCGTTCGACTCGCGCATGATCCCCTCGAGCGCCGGAATCAGCTTTCCATTTTGTTTCCCGCTGCCGAAGAGGATCAGGTTCGTCGATTTGCGATCCTGACCGATGAGGAGGCGGTTCCAGAACGGGCTCGCCTCCGCGTCTTGCACGCTCTTCGGGCCGTTCGAGATGCTCTTGACGCTCGTGACGTCGTCGAGCGCTTCGACCTTGGCGGTCAGCTTCGCGACTTTCTCGAGATAGTGCTGTGAAGAAATATCGCGTGCCGCCGCGCTAAGGATGATCTGCGGACTCGATCCAAAATGTTTCTCTGCCTGCTTCGCCTGGCGATACTGCGGGTCGCTGGACGAGAAGAAGAAGTTCTCATCCACGACTGGCTTGAGATCGACGCAGGTGGCGACCACCACGAACAACCCGGCCGTGACCGCGAGCACAATCCAGTGCGCGCCAGCAATCAGCCGCTTGCCCTTCACACTTTGAAAATCGCGGCTCAATGACTCCTCGGCGGCAACGGCTAATCCCTTGTAGCAACGGTCGCGGCGGAGGCCGCGCTCAAAGGTGCGCGTAAGGACACGCGCCTCTACAATGACGTCGTGAATGCGATGGAGCGAAGCGCACGTGCGATCGCGCAACGGCTGCGCGAAGGCGGTCACATTGCCTACTTCGCCGGCGGTTGCGTCCGGGACATGGCGCGCGGCGTGGCGCCGAAGGACTACGACCTCGCGACCGATGCAACGCCGGAGATCGTGCAGAAAATTTTTCCGCGTACCTATGCCGTGGGCGCCGCTTTCGGTGTCGTAGTAGTCGTCGAGGACGGAATGAATTTCGAAGTCGCGACGTTCCGGTCGGACGATGCCTACGTCGACGGTCGCCGGCCGACGGCGGTGCATTTTTCTTCGCCCGAGCAAGACGCCAGGCGCCGCGATTTTACGATCAACGGAATGTTTTTCGATCCGGCGAAAGACGAGGTGATCGACTTCGTCGGAGGACGCGCTGACCTCGACGCGAAACTGGTGCGAGCGATTGGCGATCCGTCGCTGCGCTTTGCTGAAGACCGGCTGCGACTTCTGCGCGCGGTCCGATTTGCGACGGCGCTCAATTTCGAGATTGATGGGACAACATGGGATGCGCTGGTCGCGAACGCCGCATCGATCGCGCAGATCAGCGCGGAACGGATTCGCGATGAACTGGTGAAGATTTTCCTCTCACCGAATCGCGTGCGCGGCTGGGACCTGCTCGATGCGAGCGGGCTAATGCGTGCGGTGTTGCCGGAAATCGAGCCGATGAAAGGCTGCGAGCAGCCGCCGCAGTTTCATCCTGAAGGCGACGTGTTTCAGCACACCCGATTAATGCTCCAGCTTTTGCCCGATGAAATCTCGGTGCCGCTGGTTTGGAGCGTGATTCTTCACGATGTGGCGAAGCCGCCCACCGCGACCGTCGACGACACGGGACGGATTCGTTTCAGCGGACACGACAGACTCGGGGCGGAAATGACGCAGCGAATTATGGAGCGGCTGCGATTTTCGCGAGCGGAGATCGACGCCACGGTCGAGATGGTGCGTCAACACATGGTGTTCAAAGACGTTCCGAACATGCGCGTCGCCAAACTGAAGCGGTTCATGGCGCGCCCGACATTCACCGAGGAACTCGAGCTGCATCGAGTCGATTGCGCGAGCAGCCATGCGATGCTCGACAACTACGAATTTCTACTGCGCAAACGCGAGGAGTTCGCGAAGGAACCCATCATTCCGCCGCCACTGGTGCGCGGTGATGATCTGATCGCGCTCGGGATGAAGCCGGGGCCCGAGTTCAAACAAGTTCTTGATGAAGTCGAGACGCGGCAGCTCGAAGGAACATTGCGCACGCGCGATGAGGCGCTGGCATGGCTGCGGCGCGATTACCTGAAGCAAACGCCCGGCGTCGAATGATGTTGCTGTAATTCGGCGTTGGACGTTCGGCGTTCGGCGTTCAACGTTCGCTCTCCTGTTTATGCGAATTCTCATGATCAGCGCGGAAGGGCCACCGATGCAGCGGGCGACCGTGCTTGTCGACACGCTCGAAGCGTTGCCACGGGAATTGCGAGCGCGCGGCCACGAAGTCGGAATTGTCCTGCCGTATTATCGCGAGCTGCGACAAGACCCAAACGTGCAGGTGACCGACACCGGCGTGACCGTCGACGTGCCGGTTGGCCCGAACAATTACGTCGCCGAATTTCTCACTGCGCGCACGACCGGCGGTGTGCAGATTTTCTTCGTCAGGAACGACGAGCTGTTCGATCGGCCGGGCATTTACGGCGAGCACGGCGTGGCTTACGAAGACAACGCGGCGCGGTTCATTTTCCTGAGCAAAGCGGCTCTCGAACTGGCGCGGAGGCTGACCCCGACGCCGGAAATTTTGCACGTGCACGATTGGGCAGCGGCCCTCGTGCCGGCGCTCGTGCACGACCGGCACCTGCCCTTCCGCACCGTCCTGACAATTCATCACCTCGCTGAGCAAGGGAGTTTCTGGGGTCTCGATTTCGGGCTGACGAATTTGCCGGAACGCTATTTCCGTCCGCACGGCGTGGAGTTTTTTGGGCGGCTGAATTTGCTGAAAGGCGGAGTCCTGTTTGCCGATCGAATCACGACGGTAAGCGATCGTTATCGTCAGGAAATCCTGACGCCGGAAGACGGATGCGGGCTCGATGTTGTGTTGCGCGAACACGGCGCGCGATTGAGCGCGATCCTCGGCGGAGCCGATTACCGACGGTGGGATCCGGCCACTGATTATCTGTTACCGGCGCAATTTTCGCCGGGCAATTTGCAGGGCAAAACGATGTGTCGCGAATTGCTCCTCGATGGATTGTCGCTCGCGCCGGCGCCGCGTGGTCCGGTTTTCGGAATGGTCACGCGCCTCGTGCCGGAAAAAGGCTTCGATTTGCTTATGCCCGTGCTGGACCGGCTGTTGTCGGACGACGTGCGGCTGATCATTCTGGGCGAAGGCGATCCGGCTTACGAAACCGCCCTCGCGATCGCGGCGCGCAAGTACCCGACGAAGTTTGCCTATCGCCAGCATTACGACGAACAATTCGCGCACCTGATCGAAGCGGGCGTAGACGTGACGCTGATTCCATCACGCTTCGAACCGAGCGGACTGAGCGCGATGTACAGCCTGAAATACGGAGCGCTACCGGTGGCACGCGCGACCGGCGGTATTCAGGAGATCATCGAAGATTACGATCCGACGACGGACACCGGCTACGGATTTTTATGCTATTGGAATTCGCCGGACGCATTCTGGGACGCGATCAAACGCGCTCGCGAGTTGTTCTGCGACAATCCGAGCGAGTGGCTGCGACTGATCGACCGCGCCATGGCGCGCGAGTTTTCCTGGCAAGCGGCTGCGGAACGGTACGAAATGCTGTACCGCGATCTCGTACCTGGCGAGCGGACCGCCTGACGAATTGATCTAATCGTTCGGGTGGAAATGGGCCGCGCTGTGCGTAAAATCGCGCCCTGTGCCGCCCAGCGCCGAAGCCGATTTACGCTCTGCCTCTGATCCGTTGCTCGCCGACTTCCTCGAAGCGGACGACAGCGCGACACGCGACGATGCTCTGCGCTCCCTGCTCGAACGCGACGCGGCCCCGATCATCAATGGCGTGTTGCAGCGCAAGCAGAGCAAGGGAGCGGAGGAAGATGTAACCAGCGCGGCGCGGGAGCAGTTGATTCGCCAGCTTGGCGCCTTGCGCAGCGGCGAGCGCGAGGCACCGATCCGCGACTTCCGCAGCTACGTTGCCGCAATCGCCTATTCGGCCTGGGCCGATCACTTGAGAAACGAGCATCCTGAGCGATCGACGTTGCTCAATCGCATTCGCTATTTGCTGGAGAACCGCACCGCGCGAAAAGGCTTTGCGCTTTGGGAGACGTCAAGCGGCCGGAAGTGGTGCGGGTTCCCGGAATGGACGGCAAACGAGCCGCAAACCCCGACACCGAAATTGCAATGGCTGCTCTCGGACCCGGTTCTCGCGGCGCGGCAGGCGTTCGGCAATCGTTACTGGCAGCGCAACGAGCTAAGCGAACTGATCGCCGATTTGTTTCGCTGGCTTGAGCGGCCGATCGAACTACGAGACCTCGTTTTCGTTGTCGCCGAAGTTCTCGAGATTTCCGGTCGCACCGAGGCGATGGAAGATCCAGGCGACGAGCCGGCAATTGGCACCTATCCATCCGCAGCCGAAGAGTTGATCTGGAAGGAATACCTCTTGTGGCTATGGCGGCAGATCAGTCTGCTTTCTCCGAGGCAATGCGCTGCGTTCCTGCTCAACTCCAGCGTTCTGCGCGATCTTGAATTGCTTGGCATCGCCTCAATCCGCAATCTCGCTCCGCGCTTCGATATGACCGCTGAGCATCTCGCGCAGGTCTGGCAGCGTCTGCCGCTTGATGATCGCGATATTGCCGGCGAACTGAAATGCGAGCGGCAGCAGGTTATCAATTTACGGCGCGTCGCACGCGACACACTCAGTCGGGCGTGGCAGGAATTTTCCGGCAACATCGCCGGTAATAAAACTGGCTCATTGGCGTCTTCACCTTCGTAAAGGAAACGCCTGATGCGCGCCGAACACGTTACTGCTGCCGAAATTCAGGCGTACGCGGCGCGGCAATTAACGGCGGAAGACGCATTGGAAATCAGCGATCATCTTGTGGCGTGCGCCGAGTGTCGGGCAGTAATTCGCCAGGCGGAGCGGTTGCGCGGCAGTCATCAGAAATCGACTGATCTTTCGTACGAAGAGCTGGCTGATTTTCTGGACGAAAAACTCGATCCGCCAGAGCGGCATGAAGTGATGCAGAAGCTCGCGCTTTCTCGGCGCGCACGCCAGGAACTCGACGACCTGGCGCAGTTCAGGAACGACGTCGCAACAGCTTCTCAGCGCGAATCTCCCCGCCGTTTTCGCTGGGCAACGTGGAGTCTACCGATCGCTGCGGCGTTCGCAGCCGGTGTGGGATTTCTCTGGTGGAGTGTGACGTCACAGCCGCGCGAAGGAGGACTCGTCCTGCGCGACAACGGCTTGCGACTGCAACTTACGCCGAATGGCTCATTGCTCGGCGGACCGGATTTGCCGCCTGAACTGCGCGCGTCACTCAAGTCTGCGCTCTCCCAAAACCGCCTCGATGTGCCGCCCACGCTTGCGTTGTTGCGTGGCGAAACCGGAAATCTTGCAGCTGCGCCGACGAATGCCTCGACGTTCAACGTTGTCAGTCCGATCGCGACTGCCGTCGCAGATGTGTCGCCTGAGCTTCGTTGGACTGCCGATGCTCAAGCCAGTGGCTATCGCATTACAGTGGCGCAAAACTCCGACGGCACGCCGGTCGCAAGCGCCGACATTAGCAAAGAACAACTGAGTTGGCGTCCGTCGACGCCGCTAAAGCGCGGGGAAACGTACGTGTGGCAGGTGCAGGCGCTGCAGAACGACAACGTCATTGCGACGGCTCCCGCGCCGCCACAGCCCGAAGCGCGTTTTAGGGTGTTGAGCGACGAGCAAGCGCAGGACCTTGAGTCGCTGACAACGCGCGTTGGCCACTCGCATCTGGCTCTGGCACTGGCTTACGCGCGCAGTGGAGTGATTGACAAGGCAGATACGGAGCTTTCCGCGCTCGAAACCGAGAACCGCGACTCGGCCGTGCCCGGCCAACTCCGCGCCGCGTTACGGAATGCGGCGGCGTCCTCCCACTAACGCGGATCTCCGACGAGCATGAAAGGCGCCCAGTAAAATGGGTGCCGGTAGCGTTCGTCTTTGCGCAATTCCATCACTGCGCTTCTCAACGCTTCCGCGCGCGATTTGCCGGCGAGCAGTTCGCGATGCAGGGCAAGCATCAACGGGGTGGTCGCGGCTTCATCGACTTTCCACTGGCTCACGATCGTCGACGGACAACCAGCAACAAGAAGAGACCAGGCAAGCCCAATGACACCTTCACCTGCGCCAATGTGGCCACGTGCCGTTTCGCATCCGCACAATATCGCAAGCCGCGCATGAAGCGGGAGACGCATCAATTCGCGGGCTTCGAGCAAGCCATCTTCCGCCGGCGTGAGATCGCGCTGCGAAAGCAACAGATAGGAATACAGCGGTGAGCGATCGTTTAGAACGCCATGCGTGGCGAACTCGATCACATCGGCGTTCGGCAACTCGCGTTTGGCCGTTTCTTCGCGCGCTGCTTCACCTACGAACACGCGGATACTCTGCTGCGGGTAAAGCTTTTCTAATTCGCGCGCCTGTTTTTCCATCTGCGGTAACGGCTTCCACCCGGGGTTGGCGAGCGCACTGGCAGCGTCGGTAAGGGGAGTTGTTTTTTCATTCACCGCGGGGTTTGCAAACAGGACGAGGTTCTTAGGCCGAACGGCATTGTCGTTTCGTTCTTGCTGCAACATCGCAGAGAGCGAAGGCGCAACGCTGATCGCGAAGCGATCGAGCAGAACGCGGTCCTCCTTGTCGACCAATGCGCGAAACGGCACGTCCCAGAGCGGCCCGTCGGGTGCAACGACGATTCGCGTCGCATCGCGCCACAGTTCTGCCGAAGGCGCCATCACGGTGTCGAACAGCTGGCGGGCTGAGCTTTGCCACGTCAACGAACGGTCTGCCATCGCTTGGCGAAAGCTGGTCGCGAGCTTTGTCAGATCTTTCCGCGAAACGGGCAGGGTGACGAGATCGAGCCGCGGTTTTGCGTTCGCTTCGCCGCGCCGGAGCACGAACGCGTAGCAACGGTCATCCGTCAGCGCGAATTTGATCGCGACCGTTCCGTCCTGCACCAGGGGCGCGAGTTGCTCGAGCGAACCGAGCGCGGGAGCGGAAGTCGCGCGCTTTAGTTCCGGATGCGCGGACATAACCTCCGCCTCAAAATCTTCCCGCTCGTGTCGAGTGTGTTGTATTTCGTCGGCCAGGTGGGCGAGGCGCTGCTCGTCACGCTTTTCCGCCGCATATTCGCGCGTGATCTCCCGGTTGAGGTCTGTGATGCGGCGCTCAAGTTCCCGCTCGCGCGCGGCTTCCGTTTCGTTGAGGGCTTCGGTGAGACGCGCGCCGCGGCCTGACATCACATCGAGCAGCACGCGTGCGCTGGCGCGTTCCGCGGTCTCGAGTGCCTCTACTTTCTGGCCGCTATCGGATAAGAGTGAGATCAGCTCTTCGTAAGGTGCGAGTCGTTTCTCGAAAAACGCCTCGGTTTCCGCTTCCGTTCCGGCAACGTTGCCGCGCATCGATTCGACCGCACTGATCGCCTCTTCGAATTTCGCGCGAGCGGCTGTTTGATCGCCCTGCGCACGTAACGCGCGACCTGCCGTCGTCAACGCGCCGACGAGGTGATTGAGCTGACCTGTCTCGCGGAATATCGCGATCGCCTCGCCCGAGTCGGTCAGCGCTTTCTCGAAATCCCCGGCACGCCGCGCGACTTCAGCGAGACCAAGGTGCGCGCGGCCTTCCGCCGTCGCGTCGCGCAGCTCCTGTCCGAGCGCAAGGCTCTCTCTGTAGAGCGTGCCAGCGCGATCGAGTTGCTGTTCAGCGAGTGCAATCTTTCCCAGCACCGCGAGCGAGGTCGCGACGCGCGGCCGCATTTTGTTCTTCTCCGCCACGGCGCGCGCTTTTTCGATGAACTCGACGGCTTTCCCGCGGTCGCCCATCGCTTCATACGCCTGGCCGGTGTTGTTGAAGATGAACGCCATGTTCCAGGCGCTGTCGTCTGCAACGACAACGCGTGCTTTTTCGTAATAGTCGATCGCGCGCTCCGGCAGCCCCTGTTCGCGGTAAACTTCTCCGATGCTGTTGAGGGCCGGAATGATTCCCTCACGAAACTTTAGCCGCTCGGCGGTGGACAACGCGCGGTTCAAGTTAACGAGGGCGCGAGCGAAATCGCCTTGATACATGTAGGTGATGCCGCGGCCCTGGTATGTGCTGACGATTCCGACATCATCGGGATGCTGCTCGTAATAGCCGAGTGCGCGGTCCAGCGCCGACAGCGTGCCGCGGTAGTCGCCGAGCTCGCGCCAGATGCTGCTCAGTTGCACCTGTGAGCGCGCGACGTCCTGCTGGTCGTTCGCGTCGCGTGCCAGGCGCTCGAGCAAACGGCAGAGGCGCTCCGCTTTGGCGTAATCACCTTGAAAAACAAGCCGGTATTCGACGTCGAGCAGCGCATCGCGCAGCGGTTTACCGCGTAATTCCGGCGGCAGGGTCGCGTTTATTTTTTCCTCGTCGGCCGAGTCCTTCGCTTGAGCGAATTCGTTCGCGGCGGCTACGAGGCGTGGATCGGGCTTTTCCCCGGCTACGCCTGAGCTCGTGCAAACCGCCAGAACCAGAGCCGCAGCCAATGCGCGAAAGAATTTCTCTGGGTCTCGGTAATATCGCCGGCTTTTTCCCATCTCCACCCCGTAGCAGCAAAGCTCGGCAAAGCGAGTGGTGCTGTGTGAAACGTCTGCTGGACACCAAAACAACTAGTCTTCTTAAAAAGCCTGCTCCGATCGACAGAAATTATGAAATATTCGCTCTCTATCCTGTTTGCAGCAGTCCTCGCTTTCGGACTGACTCCGGCTTCCGCCGCTGTCGAATCGTGGGCGGAAAGCTACGGTGTCGGCAGTTACGGTGCCGGCGGCAAACATCTCGATAATCCGGATGTGGGCTCCGGCTCGGATTACCCGATCGGCATCGCGAAGATGCCCGATGGCGGCTACGTCGTCGCCGGCATGCTTGATTTGCCCGAGCGTTACGCCAATTACAACGCAGGCACGACTTCATATGCTCTCTCGGCGCTGGTCCGCTTTGGACCGGATGGTTCCGTTATTTGGCAGAAGGCTTTAGACCAGTCCAATGACACGCCGCCTGCCGGCTTCTATTCGCGGGCCAACAGCTACGTCTATCAAATCGCCACGGACGCGCAGGGCAACATCTTCATCGCCGGCGGAAAGGGTAATTACACTAACGGGGGTCAACAGCCGTTTGTCGCGAAGTTCAGCAGTAATGGAGCGCTGATCTGGGACAATGGCATTGCGAAGACCACGTGGAAGACGGGCGACAATCCAGCCACCTTCCAAGACTCAGGCGTCGGCGCTTTCACGACCATGGCCTTAACCCACGATGGCGGGGTCGTGGTGGGTAGCATCGAGGGTAAGCCGGACGGCACGAAAAGCCTGCCGGTCGTCTGCAAATTCAACAGCGATGGTTCGCTCGCCTTGCACGCGGTCTACGACCTCCCGCTGACGTCCATTGCGGTGAGTGCGATCTGCCAGGCGAAGAATACCAACAACTACGTTTTCCTTATCAATCATCCTGAGAGCGGAGGGAATTACCCAAACCCGCACGGTATGACCGCAATCGAGATCGATCCCTCGGGTAATGTCGTGCGCGAAAAGAGCTTTGCGCCGGATGACGGGCGAATCGAGACGCCACTGCAGATCATCGCAACAACGGACGGCGGTTATGCGACCTTCAGCCAGTTGGCGAAGGGCTACTCCGGCGGCGTAATCCTCGACGCTGGCGGCTTTGTCCTGCGCAAGTTCGACTCGCAGCTAGGCACGACGTTCGAGAAACTGTATCAGCGCCCGGGCCAGAACACCGCCTATTACAATAACCAGCTGAGCCAAACCGCTGACGGCGGCTTTCTCATCGCAGGCCATAACAGCAGTGATTTACCTAATGACACTGGCTTTTTCGAAGCTTCGTTGACGCGCGTCAGTCCGAGCGGGGCCATCCTTTCGGTCTCACTGCTCGGCGGACCGCAAAGCGAAGGGAACGTCGGAAGCTTTAGCCCGGGGTCCGGCACGTATGCCCTGCAGGCGAAGGATGGCGGTTATGCTTTTACGACTAAAACGCAAAGCTACACCGTCGATGGCGCGATTGGCGGCGGCTACTATTACAAGGGAGATTGGTGGATTGTAAAAACCGACGCCAATCGGAAAGTACGAAGCTTTAAGGACAACTTCCGCGAACTCGTTCTATCGCAATTTACAGTTATCACCAAGACGCGGCCAGGCGGCAGCGGCGATGTCACGCGTATTTCCCCCTCCATAGTAGTTGGAGCTACGACAACCAGCCAGCCGGCTTTCATTCTGGAAGACCTGAGCAAGGCTGCTGCGCCGAACAAGCCGCTCATGGCCATACAAGGATCTTCTCCGCGTATTCTCGGCGCTACCGTCGCCGAGGCCATCATCGGACAACATTTTTCCTATCAGGTTTTGGCTGGCTTCTTTGATGACGGCAAGCCGCTTACCTACAGTGCGACAGGGCTTCCTCAGAACTTCACGATCGATGAGGCCACGGGCGTGATCTCCGGGGTTGCTGCAAAAGGCACCGAGACCACGAACCCGATAGCTGTTACTCTCCACGCCACCGACGGAACCGACACTGCGACAGCAACTCTAAGACTGAGCATTGGGGACGGCGTGCCACAGTTTACAGTCAATGGCAGCGATCAACCGGCGGTTGGTCTCGCCGACCAGCCACTTGCCTTCGCTGCGGTTTACCCGGGCAAAGTCGCCGGCCATGTCTTGACCGTCCAGTCCTCGACCGATGGAACCAAGTGGACGGACCTGCCTACCGGCACGGACGGCTTCATGTTCTACGATATTAATTCAGGGCGTTACGTGCTGAATACGACAAACTACCCTGCTAAAAGCGGCGTCCGCTTCCGAGTCCTCGTAACCGTGCCAGGCCGGCCCGACGCCACTGTAGTCTCGAATCAAGTCGGCCCATTCAATCTCACGAGCAGCAAGCAGCGGGCGGGGCAGATGCAGTTCAGCATCGTTCGCAATGGTCTGCGCTCTGACTTCGACTTCCGCGCCACACTGGTATCGGCGACGAGCGGAGTAGCTCTGCGCGTCCAAAGCAGTACCACCCCCGGCGACGAAAGTTCCTGGACCGACATCTCAAGCGCTCAAGGCAACGCAATGAAGGCAGACGACGCGACGAATTTCTCGTTAGTAACGAACGCCGTGACCGCAACGGGAGACGGGGTCTATTTCCGCGCCGTAGCTGCGGCGGGCGGGTTCGTCGACTCGCTTTCCAATCTCGCCGGCCCCTTTAGCTTGATCCCGCACACGCCGCCTACGGTAACGATCGTTTCGCCTTCCGGCGGAACTGATCAGAATAGCGCTGTTTCGTATCAGCAGAGTAGCGATGGCACGTTCGTTGTCAGTATTAGCGTCAAAGCTACAAAGAATGACCGGGCGCTAACGTCTCTCGGCGTCGCATTCGGCGGGAACATCATTCACAGCTTCGAGAATCCCGAATCGGGCCAGCTATATACTGTTAGCTACTCTACCGATCAGCTCGGCGACCACGCAATTGAAGCGATCGCGTTCGATGACCTGGGCGCAACGGGTCGTGCCGGCACACCTGTTTTCATTCGCATTGTGCCAGCGGCTGCCTCGACAATGAAAGCTGAGCACATCGGCGGTAGTAGTGCGGCGAGTGCCACGGTGCACCGCAATGTCTTTAACCTGGCGGTCTCCGGCGGCGACTGGGACAAGTCGGGTACATGGAGAGACTTAGGCGGAAATCCGGGCATACCCGGCGCCTCCGACTTCGTTATTATCGGCGACAAGAGCGTGCAGCTGCCTCCCGCGGTTAAGGTCTTCGCGCTAAGTATCAACGGCGGGCACATCATCGGCCCGGGCAGTCTTACTGTTACCAACAGCCTCACTATCGGCGGAGGATCGTTCGGTCCGGATGTCGATCTGCTCATCGATTTCGGCTGCGTCTGCGAACTAATCAACGCCACCGATGTCACGGTGAACGGCTCTTTCTCAAACCTCGGCACATTGAACGTGCACGGTGCGCGCGGCATAACGGGCATGAGTAACTTCAAGGACTTCGGTAAGACGAACTTCCTCGCACCGTTGCTGCCCTCCGAGCAGATCGCGCTCGGCCTCCCGCTCGATCTGCGCACAATCAGCGCTAATGACTTCACTATGAATGGCCGCGTTAGTCAGGCATCGCTCGCGGCAAAGGCTGCACCGTCGATTTCGCTGAAAGGAACGATGTTGATATCGCCCACGGTGCCTGCGCTTGTCGGAAACTCCGGCGGAACGTTGATCACGAATGACGGCGGCAGCCTTATTACCAATGATGGCGGGAGTCTTATTACCAACGATGGCGGGAGTCTGATTACCAATGACGGAGGTAGCCTTATCACCAACGATGGCGGAAGTATCATATCGAACGATGGCGCCAGCGCTGTTGCGAAGAATGCCGCCGCTCTTGTGACTGACAATGGCTCCGGTTTCGGTGCCAACGCGGCAGCGTTCAAGGTCGACGTGGGCCATAACGTGAGTTCAGCAGACGCGCGGGCTGCTACACTTCCCCCGGCTTTCACCATCAACGGCGGCGAAGTTGACCTAAGCAACATCGTGATAGTTGGGCCCGTAACGCTAAACGGCGGGGTGCTTACCGGCTCGGGGGTAATCGGAGGCAATCTGACCAACAATGGCGGCTACATCTCGCCCGGGCATTCGCCCGGTCATATTACGGTTACGGGCAACTTCACGCAGGGCGCGAATGGCACGACGATTATTGAAGCTGCCGGCGGCGCCGGCGCGCAGTTCGACCAGCTCAGAATTGCCGGGACGGCACATCTCGGCGGCAAGCTCGACCTGCGCCTCCTCAACGGTTACGTTCCCGCCGCCGGCGAAATCTTTAATCCGATCGGCTACAAGTCGGCTACTGGTTCATTTACAAGTAGCTCGAATGCGCAGGTCAGCGTCAAGCCGACCGGTGTGAGTGCGGTAATTAACCCTGGCAAAGCTAATCCAGGTGCTGGTCAGCCGTTAAACATCAGCACGCGTATGGAGGTGCTGAGTGGCGAAAACGTTCTTATCGCCGGCTTTATCGTGAGCGGACCTGCTGGTTCCCACAAAAAGGTCCTTATCCGCGGGCTAGGTCCATCGCTGCCGGTGGGTAGCGCAGCGCTGGCTGATCCACTGCTCGAGTTTCACTCTGCCTCAGGCAGCGTGGTAACGAACGACGATTGGAAGAGCGACCAGCAGTCGGAGATCGCCGCGACCACGATTCCGCCGAGCAAAGAGAAGGAGTCGGCCATCGTCGCGACGATTTCGGTGGGGAGTAGCGGCTTTGCCAACTGCACCGCGGTCTTGAAGGGGGCTCACGGAGAAACGGGCATTGGCTTGGTCGAGGTCTACGATCTCGATGCTAGTTCGCCTGCGAAGCTCGCCAACATCAGCACCCGTGGCTTCGTCGATACGGGCGATAATGTGATGATAGGTGGCTTCATTGTTGGCGGGGGAGAACCAGCCAAGATCCTGGTCCGTGGCATCGGGCCGTCGCTTAAGGCTGCGGGAATTGCCGGTGCGATCGATGATCCGATGCTGGAACTGCACGACAGTAATGGTGCGGTCATTAGCAACGACGACTGGCGCGCGACACAAGAGCGTGAGGTTAAGAACACGACAATCCCGCCGGGTAGTGACCGCGAGCCGGCTATCGTGCAGACACTTGCACCGGGCAACTACACAGCGGTATTGCGCGGCAAGAACAACACCGTCGGCGTCGGATTAGTTGAAGCCTACAACCTACAGTAAGGCCGCAGCGGTAGCGGCGGCCAGACGCCGCCGCTACCGTTACGCGGAAACAACGTTGATCGGCGCGCTGTCGATGAAGGCGCGGATGTTGTCGACGGTCGTCTGCAGGATCCGTTCGACCGCTTCGACGCTGTTGAACGCCATGTGGGGTGTGAAGAGCACGTTCGGGCGCGCGAGCAGCCGGTGATTTTGCACTAGCACTTGGAGCTCGCGCAGTCGCGCTGCGTCGGGCGCGCGGAGCTCGCGCGGCCCGAAGTCGGCATGCAATCGCTCGACAATTTGTTCGCCGATGATGTGCGAGGTATCGCGTCGCAGCACGCGTTCGTCTTCCAAAACGTCGAGTCCGGCGCCGGCGACGATCCCGGAATCGAGAGCCTCGCATAACGCGTCAGTGTCGATCAGCCGGCCGCGCGCGGTGTTGATGATGATGACGCCGCGGCGACATTTTGCGAACGTGTCGCGGTTAAAGAGATGATAGTTCGCCTGAGTCAGCGGCGCGTGCAGCGTGATGATGTCGGACGTGGCGAGTAGTTCGTCGAGTGAGACGTAGTGAAAGCCGAGCTGCTGTGCGAGCGTAGCGTTTTCGTCGACGTCGTGAACGACAACGCGCATGTCGAAGCCGCTGGCGAAGCGGATAACGTATTGTCCGATCTTGCCGGCGCCGATCACGCCAAGCGTTTTTCCGTGCAGCTCGGTGGCGCGGACATTCTCGTAGGAGAACGAGGCGTGCCGCGCCAAATCGACTGCTTCACGGTAGCGTCGCGCAACTCCGAGCATGAGCGCAAAGGTGTGCTCGGCGACTGTGTATTCGCCGTAGCTCGGCACGTTTGAGACGGTAATGCCGCGACGCCGGCACTTGACCAGATCGATGTGATCGGCGACGGTCGAGCGCGTGGTGATCAAGCGTAACGAAGGAATGTGATCGAGTAGATCGCGATCAACCTGTGATTCGATGAAGACGGAAAGAATGTCGGCGCCAGTCAGGTCGTCAGCATTATCGGCGAAGATGACCTCGTGCTGCGCCAGTTCGCGCTGGAGCCATTGTCGTTCGTCACGTTCTGTCTCGAGAAAGATGATGCGCTTTGCCGTTGCCATCGCTCAATGAGGAAAAAGAAAGCGACACCGGTTCGCCGCGATTTCCATCACAATGTCTACGTCGTGTTGTTGGACGCGAAAGTCGCGCGTCATCGTTCGATTCTGCGGCTCAATCCAAAGCGCGATCCGGCGAAGCCATCCGTTTACGTGGGGATGAGTGGCTTGCCGCCGGAACATCGATTCGAAAATCATCGCCATGGTTATAAAGCCGCGTGGGTGGTGGAAAAATACGGCGTTCGACTCATGCCGGAGCTCTACGCGCATCTGAATCCAATGCCGTACGCAGCCGCTGTGCAGATGGAGATCGATCTTGCTGAAGACTTGCGAAACGAAGGTTACACTGTCACCGGCGGTCATTGAATGCAGAGCTACCTTTCGATTTTCTGTGCAGCGCTGGCGCTTACGTCGGTTTGTTCCGCCGCGGAACCGGAGCGTCTCGTGATTCCCGCGACAGCCCCGGTTGAAACTGTGCATCCCGGCCTGCAACGGCTCGGCGGAATGCATGGAGGAATGTTGTACGTGCCGGCGAGTTACCGGCCTTCGCAGCCGTTGCCATTGCTGGTTCTGCTGCATCATTCCGGCGGGACGTCGGGTGCGTGGTTCTCCGGTGGACACAAGGAACTGCCGGCGTCGTTCTCGGCACTCGCCGAATCGCATCACTTCATTATCCTCGCGCCGGATTCACCGGGGAATACCTGGGGTGCGGGCACACGCAGCTTCGGGACGGACGCGGCGCAGATTAATCGCACGCTTGAGGCAGCGTTTCGCAAATGCGCGATCGACCGCCACCGCCTTGCGCTCGGCGGTTTCTCCGATGGAGCGTCCTACGCGCTGTCGCTCACGATCGCGAATGGCGATCTTTTTCCGCAAGTCATCGCGTTCTCGCCCGGTTTCTTTATCGGCAAACCGCGTCGCGGCAATCCGCGCATCTTCATCTCCCACGGCCGGGCGGATAACGTTCTGCCGATTGAAGAAACGAGCGGCCGCTTTGTGCCGGCGTTGCGCAAGGCCGGTTACACGGTCGAATTTGACCAGTTCGATGGCGGCCATGAAGCGCCGCTCGCAGTCGTGAACCACGCGATGAGCTGGCTCGAAGCCGGTTTTCACAGCGGTCGCAGCTCGCGCGAATAAAGCGGCGGGCGCCGCGTCCAAGTGTCCGCGAAAATGGAAACTTGCGTCCAGCTCCCTGCACCGGTGCGATTTCGCACCGCACATGATCGCAGGACAAAGCCTTGCAAACAGAGCGGGTTTGCTATCTCCTCGGCGCTCTTCCTTTCCGAAGCAATGGAGCACAAGCGATTCGTATTCAGGCCCTTGCTTGCCGCGTTTTTCGTGACCTTGGCGCAGTTGTTTGTCGCAGTCGTGCTGATCGCTCCGTCAGGCCCGATTTCCTGGCGCTACACCACGCTCATTCAACACGACAGCTTCTGGTTCGTGAACATCGTCGAGCGCGGCTACGACACGACGGTCCCCCCTATCAGTCATAAAATGATGGAAGTGTCGAACGTCGCGTTTTTCCCGGCCTATCCGGCAGTGGCGGCGGCGCTCAAGTACGGCCTGCACTTCTCCACTTACAATGCACTCCTCGTGACTGCGCAGAGCGCCGCTTTTGGTTTCTGGAGCTACTTCTTCCTCTTCTGCGAACGATGGAATCTCTCGCCGCTGCTTCAGTCATTTGGCGCGACGGCGGTCGCCGCGCATCCGGCAGCATTCTTTCTCATCGCCGGTTACTCCGAGTCGCTCTTCATGATGGCGCTTCTCGGATTTCTATTCTGGAGCACGAGCAACGTGCGCCTCGCCAGGTCGCTTGCCGTGATCCACGGAATCTTCATGTCGGCGACTCGGATTGTGGGAATTCCGTGCGCGGCATTCCCTGTCGTTGTTGCTCTTCTGAAGAATGGCTGGGCCGGCGTCGTCGATGTGCGTTCCTGGCTGCGCGGTTACGCTTCACCCGTTGCGGTGATGATTGGTGCGAGCCTCGGTGCCGTCGGTTTCTTCTTCTACTGCGTTGCCCGATGGGGCCGGTGGGACATTTACATGCTGACGCAGGAAGCAGGCTGGGCAATTGTTCCCGACTACCTCGCGCTCTTTAAGCCGAGCAGTTACCACTGGCAGATCCCGGCACTGAACGATCCGGTAACGATGAGCCAGATGACGATGGCGATCGGCGCGTTGCTTTTTGTAGTCATCGCGATCGTCGAGCTGTTGCCGGCTGTGCGGCGGAAGTTCAGCTCGCCAATCCGGCTCGGACTTTATTTTACCGCGTTCGTTCTTTTTTATATCGCGGTCAGCGGCGTCGCCTGCGTCGAGATGGAAAGCATGCTCCGTTACCAGTTCTGCGCGCATGCATTAATCGTGCTGGCGCTTCTGCAATTTTTGCATCAATTACCGACTCCGCGGCCCTCCGTGCGCGCACTCGGAATGGCCGCGACTGTGCTCCTCAGCGTGGCCGGGTTTGGACTCGAGGGTTGGTATGTCTGGAATTTCACTCGGGGAGGCTGGGTGGCTTAAGAAAATGAAAACGAACGTAGCGATTATTGGCGGGGGACCGGCCGGACTGACGGCCGCCTACCTGCTGGCAAAAAACAATGTGGACGTAACCGTGCTCGAAGCGGACCCGGTTTACGTCGGCGGTATTTCCCGCACCGCGACCTATAAGGGATTCCATTTCGACATTGGCGGTCACCGCTTTTTTTCGAAATCCAAAGAGGTGAACGATTTCTGGAACGAGATTTTGCCGAACGATATGCTCGATCGGCCGCGCAGCTCGCGCATTTTCTACGGCGGCAAGTTCTTCTCGTATCCACTCAAGGCATTCGAAGCACTGTGGAAACTCGGCATCATCAATTCCGCGCTTTGCGTCCTCTCATACCTGAAGGCGCGACTCTTCCCCGTCAAAAATCCGACGAACTTCGAGGATTGGGTAACCAATCAGTTCGGCAAGCGCTTGTTCAATACATTCTTTAAAACCTACACCGAGAAGGTGTGGGGGATGAACTGCAAGGAAATCTCTGCCGATTGGGCAGCGCAGCGGATCAAAGGTTTGTCGCTTGGTAGTGCGATCAAGAACGCGCTCCTGCCGAAAAAACAGCCGAAAGATTCCAGCAAGGTCATCAAGACGTTGATCAATTGCTTCAAGTACCCGCGCAAAGGTCCCGGTATGATGTGGGAGGAGTGTGCGCGCAAAACGCAGGCGCTCGGCGGTCGAATCGAGATGGGCCGCAAAGTTGTCGGCTGCAGTTACAACGAAGTGTCTGAGACCTGGACTCTCACCTATCGCGATGAGAATGACGCCCAGTATCAACTCGAATCGGATCACGTGATCTCATCCGCGCCCATGCGTGCGCTGATTAACGGCCTGACACCGCCGGTTGCGGAAAAGGTGAAGCACGCCGCGAACTCGCTCAAATATCGCGATTTCCTTACCGTGATGTTGATTCTGAAGGACAGAAACGCCTTCGACGATAACTGGATCTATATCCACGACCCGAGCGTACAGGTCGGCCGCATTCAGAACTTCCGTTCATGGTCGCCCGAGATGGTACCGGACGCGGACAAAGCGTGTTACGGGCTCGAATATTTCTGTTTCGAGCACGATGGTTTGTGGGATTCAAAGGACGAAGAGCTGATCGCGCTCGCGAAACGCGAGCTGATCAAGATCGGTCTCGCCGAAGACGGCGACATTCTCGATGGCACAGTGGTTCGCCAGAAGAAAGCGTATCCAGTGTATGATGACGATTATTCACGTCACGTCGCCACGATACGCGATGAACTCGAGACGAATTATCCAAATCTCCACCTCGTCGGCCGCAACGGCATGCACAAATACAACAACCAGGATCACGCCATGATGACTGCGATGTTGTGCGTGGAAAACATTCTCGCCGACACGAAGCTCTACGATCTCTGGCAAGTGAACGGCGATGCCGAATACCACGAAGCCGGTGAGGCCGCGGCCGAAGAAACGACGAGCGGTGGTGGCCGTTTGGTGCCGGAACGAATCTCGACGACGCCCGAGCTCGCAACTGAGAGCTAAGGTGTAGCAAAACCGCTGTCATCCCGAACCGCGCCGACAGCGAGGGACCTCACAAGCGTTCGTAATATCGTCATTACGGACGCGCGAGGTTCTTCACTGCGCTCAGGATGACCAGCTACTCCGGCAACCCGTCCATCGGCACGCAGGAGCAGAAGAGATTCCGGTCGCCGTAGACGTTGTCGATTCGCGCAACCGCAGGCCAGAATTTCTGTTCGCGCGTCCACGGCATCGGAAACGCGGCGCGTTCGCGCGAATACGGTCGTTCCCATTTGTCTGACGCGACCTGCATCGCGGTATGCGGCGCATTCTTGAGGAGATTCTGCTGCTTATCGGCTTTGCCGTTCACGACTTCCTGAATCTCACCGTGGATCGCGATCATGGCGCCGCAGAACCGATCCAGCTCCGCCTTCGATTCACTTTCAGTCGGCTCAACCATCATCGTTCCGGCGACCGGCCACGATACCGTCGGCGCATGGAATCCGTAATCCATCAGGCGCTTTGCCACGTCTTCCACCTCGACGCCGTGCTGCTTGAATTGCCGCAGATCGAGAATGCATTCGTGTGCGACAAGGCCGCGTTTCCCGCGAAACAACACCGGAAAATAGCTGTCCAGCCGTTTCGCGATGTAGTTCGCATTCAGGATGGCCGTCTTTGTCGCATGCGTCAGGCCCTCCGCGCCCATCATGCGGATGTACATCCACGAGATCGTGAGGATGCTCGCGCTGCCGTATGGCGCCGCGGCAACTGCACCAACTTTTTTTCCGGGCAGAAATTCGACCAGATGTGGTGCGACGCCGATCGGACCGACACCAGGTCCGCCGCCTCCGTGCGGAATGCAAAACGTCTTGTGCAAGTTCAGATGGCAAACGTCCGCGCCGAAGTCACCGGGCCGGCAAAGTCCCACCTGCGCGTTCATATTCGCGCCATCCATGTAAACCTGGCCGCCGTGCGCGTGCACGATGTCGCAAATTTCACGGATCGTCGGCTCGAAGACACCGTGCGTGGAAGGGTAGGTGACCATTAGCGCCGCGAGATCGTGCGCGTGCTGGTCCGCTTTCGCTCGCAGATCAGCGAGATCAATGTCGCCATCCTTCAACGTCGCGACAGGCACGACTTTCATTCCGGCCATGACCGCGCTTGCGGGATTTGTTCCGTGCGCCGAAGTCGGAATGATGCAGACGTTGCGATGAGCCTCGCTGCGCGACGCGTGATACTCATGAATCGCCAATAAACCGGCGTATTCCCCCTGCGACCCGGCATTCGGCTGCAATGATACGGCGGCAAATCCCGTGATCTCCGCGAGCCAGTTCTCGAGTTGATCGCACATCTCGCGATAGCCCTGCCACTGATCGGCCGGCGCGAACGGATGCAGCTTTGAAATCTCCGGCCACGAAACCGGAAACATCTCGGCGGTCGCATTCAACTT
Organism: Chthoniobacterales bacterium; assembly: GCA_045809945.1. GTDB lineage: Bacteria > Verrucomicrobiota > Verrucomicrobiia > Chthoniobacterales > UBA10450 > CADDYX01. The sequence continues at coordinate 408 of JBJMWW010000153.1, read as the reverse complement.
CATCGTGCACGAGCCAAGAGGAATCATCGACGTGGTGAGCGAAAGATCGCGCGATTCCAGGCGCCGAAGGTAACGGAGCATCTCGGTTTCGGTGTGATATGTGTTGAAGACGGGATGGCCGAGAAACGTCGAAGTGCGAAGGGCGGACTCCGCAATGCGAAATGCAGTCGCATCAAGGTTGGCGTCGGCGAAATCGCGCACCGCGGTGCCACGGAAAACCGACATCAGGCATTCAATATCGTTCTCGTTTGTCGTTTCATCCGTTGAAATCCCAACGCTGTTCGAGTCGATCTCGCGCAGATTGCAACCGGCGCGCGCGGCCCGCTGCACGATTTCAGCCGCCGGCGCTTCGACGCGGATCGTGTCGAAGAAATTTCCGTGGGCGATTTTAAATCCGAGCTGCTTTAG
>JBJMWW010000152.1:0-10559 GCA_045809945.1 Chthoniobacterales bacterium | reverse complement strand
CTACTATGAGGAGAAACCGGCGCGCGCCGAAGCGATGCGCGGCACGTTCAATCCCGAATACTTCAGCTACACGCTGGGCAAATTGCAGATCCTCAAGCTGCGCGACGATTACAAAGCGCAGGAAGGCGACGGATTTTCGCTGGAAAAATTCCACGACGCCGTCCTCGACCACGGCATGATGCCGATTCGTTTACTGCGCGAAGTGCTGCTCAAAGATAAATCGCAGTGGGACGCGGTGCTGTAGCGCACGGTCATCCCGAGCGTCAGCGAGGGACCTCACAAGAGTCCTGCACGATGGGGCCGGCCAGGCACGTCCGGAGTAGCTTGCGAGGTCCTTCGCTTCGCTCAGGATGACGGCGTATCGTCTTCATCCCGCGGCAGTAAGTCGCGAAACATCGGCTGCGGATTCGCCGGCAATTCTTCGACGCGCTGCAGCTTTTTTGTGATCGCGCGCGAGCGAACATCGACGTCTTCCATTTTGCGGGCGGCCTGATCGAGCTTGTCTTTCACGGCGGAAAGCGCATCGCCGAATTTGCGGAACTCCGTCTTCACGCCGGCCAGCAAATTCCAGACTTCGCTCGAGCTCTTCTGGATCGCGAGGGTGCGGAATCCCATCTGTAAACTGTTGAGCAAGGCGGCGAGCGTGGTGGGCCCGGCAAAAATCACGCGACAGTCGCGCTGCACTTGCTCGACTAGTCCAACCCGACGAATCGCCTCCGCATAAAGTCCCTCGGTTGGCAAAAACATGAGTGCGAAATCGGTCGTGCGCGGAGGGTTGATGTATTTGCCGCAAATGTCTTTGGCGGACTTGCGCAGCTGTGTTTCCAGAGACTTCATCGCCTCGTCGACTGCGCCGGCATTCCCCTGCTCCTGCGCCGTCACGAGCCGCTGGTAATCTTCGGTCGGAAATTTTGCATCGATCGGCAGCCAGACCGGCGCGCCATTTTCATCGCCGGGTAATCTGATCGCGTAATCCACCCGCTCACCGCTCTCGGCGCGTGTTTGCACATTGCGCTCAAACTGCTCGCGCGTGAGCACCTGTTCGAGCAACGAGCCGAGCTGCACTTCGCCCCAGCCGCCGCGCGTCTTCACGTTGGTCAGCACTTTCTGCAAACCGCCCACATCACTTGCCAGTTGCTGCATCGCGCCCAGGCCTTTGTGCACCTGCTCGAGCCGATCGCTCACAAGCTTGAATGATTCGCCCAGCCGTTTCTCGAGTGTCCCCTGCAATTTTTCATCAACCGTTGCGCGCATTTTGTCGATCTGCTGGGCGTTGTCCTGCTGGAGTTCTTTCAGTCGCAGATCGACAACCGACCGCACTTTCTCAATCGATGCGCTCAGCTCCTCGCGCTGCGCCTTCGCGCTCTGCGCAGTTTCTTCGCGACCGCGGGACATCTCTTCGCGCAGCATCCGCTCGGCGCGTTCCTGCGAGCGATCGAGCAGCTCGAGGCGCTTCACCAGTTCTGAATCAACGGCGCTGCTCTTCCGGCGCGTCATCGCGAATGTAATCGCGACGAGGGCACCGCCGCAGAGCAATCCGACCAGAACGTACAGCATTGAGTTCATGTCATGTCGAGCGCAGCCGAGACATCCACGTGTCTTCCTGCACGAAGATTCCTCGACTTCGCTCGGATTGACAACAAACCGAACTGCGTTGATAGGCGGGCGGCAGAAAACGCGCCGGGTTTTGCCGAATATTTCGAGGCAACCCGGCGAGTAACGCCGCACGATTACACGTGCGGCACGTATCGACGGAATTGTTCGCGCTCGACCAGCGGAGATTCACTCGCGCTGGCTGCCTCATTGAAATGAAGATTTACATCAGCGGATTGTACTCAGGCACGAGCCCGCAGCCCGGCATCGGGTTATCGCGCTCGCTGCGGATCGCCTATCCCAACGCGATGCTCATCGGCGTCGAATATTCGAACCGCAGCTCCGGGATTCATTGGAATGGCTTCGACGAGTTGTGGCTGCAACGGCCGTGGGAAGAACTCGATCTCGACACCTACGGCGAGCTGATTCACGAGCTGCTCGAAGAAGGCGCGCTCTGGATTTCCGGAACTGACCTCGAGGCGCTCTGGCTCGCCTCGGTTTTCCCGGAGGGGCACGCGAATTTGTTGAGCGCGCCCGCTCTTGCTTTGAGTCGAATTACAAAGCCAGGTGTCGAGGCGCACAAGGGGCTTCCGCTTCAAATTCCGCCATTCATTTCAACAGATCATTCCGACTGGGACCTGCACGCGTTCTGCCGAAAACATGATTGGCGCGTTTGGCTGAAGGGGCCGTACTACGAGGCGGTGCGGACACGGTCGTGGGATGCGTTCGAGGCGGTGCGCTCCGCGCTTTCGAAAGTCTGGTCGACGCAGAGGCTCTTCCTGCAGGCACACGTTTCGGGTTACGAAGAATCGGTCATGCTGTCCGCTTACAAGGGCGAGCTGCTCGGCTGCGTCAGCATGCGCAAACGCGACCTGACCGAAGAAGGAAAGACGTGGGCCGGCGACGTGCGCGAGGTGCCGGAAAATTTTGCTACGCCGCTGCGCGAGATCGTTCGCGACGTGAATTGGACCGGCGGCGCCGAGCTCGAGATGGTGCGCGATCCGGAAGACAATCGGTGGCTGCTCGAGTGGAATCCGCGTTTCCCGGCGTGGGTCCATGGCGCGACGATCGCTGGCTACAATCTGCCGGCGATGCTGGTGGAAGCGGCGACAGGAATTCCAGCGGAGAACACGCCCGCGACTTCCGAAGAGTTCACGCGCGTCGTGCTCGAAGTGCCGGTGCGTTCGCAGTATCCGCTCGCGCCATTGCCCGAGCCATACGCGGGCGGCGTTGGGCACTCGATGAAACATCCGTCCGGTATGCCGGTACTCGCCGAACGTTTGCACAAGCTGCATCCGCATCTCATGAGCGCGAATGGCAGCAACGGCGCCTCGCACCCAAACGGCGTCGCTAAGATTCCGCCATCATTCGTGCGCGATCTCGCGGCTCACGATTTCGCGCAGCTGGAAACACCATCGTTTCTCTTTCTCGACAGCACCGCGGCCGAGCTGTTCACGCGAGCTTCCGCAGTGGCTCGCAAACTCAGCACGCCGGAGACGCAGGTCGCGAACGGCTACAGCATTAAAACCAATCCTGATGCGCGATTGATCAAGCTCGCGCTCGACCATGGCTTTTTTGCCGAAGCAATCAGCCTCCTCGAAGTGCAGAAAGCGCTCGAAGTCGGCTTCAAACCCGAACAGGTGATCCTGAACGGTCCCGGTAAATGGTGGCCGGAAGATTTGTTGCCTGACGAGCCCATCCACGCGGTGTTCTGCGACTCGATCGCCGATCTCAAGCGCGTGACCGCTGCGGCAAAAACTGGAGAGCTGCAGGCCAAAGTTTTCGGTGTGCGACTGCGCACACCGAGCATCACCTCGCGCTTCGGCATCCCGATCAACACGCCGGACGAGTTCCGCACGCTGATCGATTCAATTTCTTTGCTGCCGCGCGATTCGGCCTTCGGTGTGCACTTCCACATGGCGAGCAGCAACATCGGCGTGCGCCAATGGTGGCATCTCTACAAATCGATGCTGCGCTGGTGCCGCTCGATCGAGAAACTCGCGGGCCGCAACATCGAGGTGCTCGACATCGGCGGCGGCTGGTTCCCGGATGATTGGCACGAGGATCGAGAAGACGATTTCCGAAATGCGGTGAAACACGCGCGCGCCGCCCTGCCCCATGTTCGACAGATCATTTCAGAGCCAGGAAAGGCCATGGCCCAGCCCTCGATGGCGCTCGCCATGCGCGTTCTTGAAATTCAGGAGATCAACGACGATTCGATCGAAGCGGTGGTTGACGGCTCGATCGCGGAGCTGCCGATGTATTTCTTTTATCCGCATCGGATTCTCCGCCGCAACGGCGCGACGGGGGAACTGCAACCGCTCAAGCGCGGTAAGACGCGGCTGATGGGCCGGCTCTGCATGGAGCACGACGAAGTCGCGTCGAACGTGCAGTTGCCGGAAGGCACGCAGCCCGGCGATGTGCTGATTTTTTGCGATGCAGGTGGTTACGACAGGAGCATGTCTTATGTATTTGGCAGAGGGTAAAAACGGCAGGACTGATATCGACGACGTCGGCGCGAACATCGATGCGGCGATTTCGAAATGGGACCCTTATCCTGCGTCAACGATTTCGCACCACGGGAGCGCTTGTTGTGACATTGCGCGCGAGTGGATCACCGGCTTCGATTTTTCGCAGCTCAATGCCGGCCACCCGCTCACCGGCCCGCGCTGGCTGCGCAAGCTTTTCAAGTGGGGACCAATGAAGTGGCCGATCCACTGGTGCGAAGCAGTGCGCGAGAAAACACTCGACTGCGGTGCGCTCGGTGCGCTTTCCCACCAGCTTTTGCTCGAGCGCGGCGTGCGCAGTTTCGCGACGCAGTTCATCCTCGAGTTCAGCGATGTCTCGATCCGCCATTGGACGGCAAGCTGGGGCGCGGCCGGATGCGATCCGCATTGGATCAGCGACGGGCTGATTTACCACGAAGGTTGCGCAGTCGCGGTGAACGATAACGAGCTCAAGCTCTGGGACGCCACCGCGACATGGTGGGTGAACCCGCGGCAGTTCGGCGGCTATGCAGGAGTCGTTGCAGTCCGCGTATTCGATCCGGCGCCAGACGCTGGGACGGCTTTCACCTGGGGCGAGCACCGGATTCCGGCGAACACGTGGCATAAGCTCGAGCGCACTCCCCGGCATTTCAGGGCAGCGAATTCTGAGGTCAAGCCGAGTCGTAAACGACGGCCGCGCGCCGTTGAAAAAGCCGCGGTGTCCGCGGTGATCGCATGAGCAGCACGGTCACTGAACGAATCAAATATCCGTCGTACAAGTCGTTCGACGACTTCATCGACGTCGAGTGGCTGAGGTCGCTCGATGGATACGTGACAGAACGCATCGAGCGCCGCCTCGCGCAGCAGAGCGATATTCAATTCTACACCGGTCCTTTCCGCCTCGAGAGCAAAGCGGCAGATCGCCCCGGATCAAAGATGATCTACCTGTCGCAGCCGATCGGCCCCGACGATTACTACAATCTCGACAACCCCGACCAATGGGAGCCGGCTGCAGGCGCCGCCGAGTTTCCGGAGCTGATGGAATTCATCGCGACGCTCCCGTTCGCTGCCACCGGTCGGATGCTGATCATGTACGACGCCGAAGGCCGCGCCGTCACCGCGCATCGCGATCATGTGAGCTACGACTTGTGTCACGAGTTCATCTGGTTTCGCACGAATCTGCGGAAGCCGTTCTACATGTTGAACGAGAACACCGGCGAGAAGCAGTATGTCGAATCGTACAGTGCGTGGTTCGACACCGTGAATCAGTTTCACGGTGGCGACGAAACCGGCGAGCTCGCGTTCAGCATTCGCGTGGACGGGAAGTTCAGCGACGAATTTCGCGCCCAAATTCCTGTGCCGGAATCGAACCGCGCCTCGATGCCGTCGCTCTGGGCGGCTAGAATCTGACGCGGAATCCGCCGTATGCGGCGCGGCCAAGTGCCGGGAATCCAAACACCTCGGAGTATTGCTCGTTCGTCACGTTGTCGATGCGCGCGAAGATCGTGAAATGCGGATTCACGTCGTACTCCGCCGCGATGTTCACGAATGAGTAATCCTCGATGTCGAAATTCGGTCCGCCGAAATTCAACTCCTCGCGCGCGTTGACGAATTTCGCTTCCGCCGTCAGTCGCAGCCGTTTCAGCCACAAATAAGAAGCGGAGATGTACGCTTCGTTCCGTGGGCGGCGCGGCAATCGCGCACCCGGCAGCTGCGTCACGTCCGCCGACGAAGTGTTCACCGCGTCGAGATACGTGTAGCTGGCTGCGATCGTCAGATTTGCGGTCGGTCGCGCCTTCAGCTCCAACTCCACGCCTTGCGTGCGGGCCGCTCCAAGATTCAGCGTCTCAAATAATCCATTGAAGCCGATCAGGTTTGACAATCGATTGTGAAAATAGGTCGTGCCGATCGTCACGCGATTATTCCACAATCGCTGCGTCACACCCGCGTCCCAACCAATGTCGCGCTCCGGCTCGAGTCCGAAGTTGTTGCCAAAAATTTTGTCCTGGCTGCTCGGCGGACTGAATCCTGTTGCGATGCTCGAATGAACCGTCGTGCCGCTTGGTCGATATGTGTAGCTGCCGGCGACTCGCCAGGTCCAGACGTCGCCGAACTGATTGAAATGGTCGAGCCGTCCGCCGCCGACGAAATTCAATCCATCGAACGGCGTAATGCTTGCCTGTGCGAAACCCGCCGTCTCGACCGTGTGGTCGCTCACGAAGGTCGGCTGCGGACCGAATTCTTGTGAAACGAACGGCCGTTCCTGTCCCGCGTTGACACGACTGTAGAAAAATCCGCTGGTCACCGTAAGCCATGACGTGGCGCGGATGTCGTTCTGATAATCGACCTGGGTTCGTTCAAACACCGCGCGCGTCGCGCCAACAAAGAAGTCTTCGTTCGGATTGTTAATCTGCCGCTCGTGGTCGTAGTCAAAGATCAGTTTGTGCGTCCACCACTCGACCGGCGTGAAGTCCAGGTGCGGTCCGAACAGCCAGCGCTCGGAGAAAAGATTATCATGCGGGCGCGGCGCCAGTAGCGATCCGGGATTTCCTGTGTCCGCCACCGAGTAAGTGAAGAGACTCGCGATTCGCAGTTGATCGCTCGGCGACCAGCCGAAGTTCGCCACGCTGCTCGTCAGCCGATATTCGTTATTTGGCCGCTCGAAATCGCTGTCGAATCGGCTCGCGCCTAACGAGTAGTCGACATCGCGCAGCTTGCCGTCGGCTTCGAGAAATTCGTGGGCGGTGTTGAACGAGCCGCCTTCGAATCCCCAGCTCGCGCCCGGTTCACCGCTCCCGCGCTTCGTGAAAATCTGGATCGCGCCGGCCAGCGCGCGCGGTCCATACAACGTGCTCTGCGGCCCGCGCACGACTTCGATGTGATCGATGTCGTCGACACTCAGGTCGGCGAAATTAAACGCGCCTTGCAGCCCCTGGTTGATTGGAATGCCATCGATCAACACCTGCGTGTGCTCGCTGCGCAACCCGCGCGTGAAGACGGACGTGAGCTGACCGGGCGGGCCGGTTTGCACGACAGAAAGTCCCGGCACTTCGCGCAACGCGTCGGCCACGCGTTCGATTTGCTTCTCGTCGAAGTCTTCCGATGTGACGACACTCGTCGTTGCCGGCGACTCATCGAGCGGCACATCCGTTCGCGTCCCGGTAACCACAATGGGCACCGATTCCGTAACGGCGTCCTGTGAGCGAAGTTTTCCTGAAATAAGGCAGCACCCGAGCGCTGCGACCAACAACCAACGAATTTGTTTCCGCACGACTATTCCTCCGGTTCGAGAGCGGCGAACCGGCGTGCGGCGCGTCCTCTCATTCTTCTTTTTGCGAAGAAGTTTTTTCGCGTTCCGCACTCGCGGAACACGAATGAGGTGGAACGGACGAATATTCTGGCTCCTGGCTTACGCGCGCCTCTGCGGCTCGCACCTCTTTCCCGCCTTCGCCATCGCATTCGATGACTGGCCCGTGGGAAATCGTATCCAGTTACAGCAGCGCAACTGCTCCGGGTTCACACCGGATTTCTCGCGCCGATCCACTGATCAACCCCGGACGGTGCCGGGGCCAAGATCGCAAAGAACTGCCGCAGCATTAGCCGCTTGCGCTCAACTGTTCAAGATTCAACTATTCGCGCGGTGCGCACCACGTCCGATATTGCTCCTAATCTGCTCGTCACTGGCGGCGCCGGCTTCATTCCGTCAAATCTCACTCTGACGCTGCAGGAGAAATTTCCGAAGGCGCACCTGACGGTGATCGACGATTTCCGCTCCGGCGATTTCAAGAACCTGGCGGGCTACAAGGGAGACTTCGTGGCGCAGAATCTCGCCACGCTCGATTGGAAGGCGCAGTTCGGGGACGAACGCTTCGATTGCATTTTCCATCTCGCATCGATTACCGACACGACGAACCACAACCAGTTCGAGCAGGTGCACGACAACGTCGAGAGCTTCCGGCGTTTGTTGAACTTCGCGCGCCCCACTCGCACACGCGTCGTTTTCGCTTCATCAGCTTCGACCTACGGCTCGGCCACGACAGCGAGCGTTGAAGGCAGCGAAGCCGCACCGAAAAACGTCTACGCGTTTTCGAAAGCGATGATGGACAATCTCGCGTGGCGTTGCGCACGTGAAACGCCAGCGTGGGTGATCGTCGGTTTGCGTTACTTCAACGTTTACGGCCCGCGCGAAGCGCACAAAGGCGTGCCGGCAAGCATGATCTATCACCTCGCGCAGCAGATGAAACGCGGTCAACGGCCGCGCATTTTCAAGCACGGCGAACAGCAGCGCGATTTCGTTTACGTGAAAGACATAGTCGCCGGCACGATCGCGGCGATGAGCGCGAAGGAGAGCGGCATTTACAATCTCGGCGCGGGTAAGCCGCGTTCGTTTAACGAGCTGGTGGAGATCTTGAACAAATCGTTAGGCACAAACTTCGAGCCCGAATACATCGATAACCCGCACGCCCATTACCAGAACTTTACCCAGGCTGATCTCAGCCGCGTCCGCGCCGCGCTTGCTTATGAGCCGCGCTATTCTCTGGAAGAAGGCGTGGCCGATTACATGCGCTGGCTCTTTCCCGCCTGATTTTCAAACGATGAAAGCCAAACGGCAGGCAAAAAGCCCGGAAGAGATCAACGCTGAGCTCGCGGCGAAAAAAGGTCCGGTCTCGAAATTCAACGCCAGGAATTATCGCCAATTTAATGCGGCCGCGCTGCTCGATGCAGCGAAGTGATATGAGGCCCACCTCGCGACTGGCGGAAAGATGTTAATGACGATTGCCGGCGCCATGTCGACGGCCGAACTCGGGATTTCATTGGCCGAGATGATCCGGCGCGAAAAGGTGGACGTCATCGTCTGCACCGGCGCGAACCTGGAGGAGGATATTTTCAATCTCGTCGCGCACGACCATTACGAGCGGGTGCCGCATTACCGGCAGCTCACGCCAGACGACGAGCAACAGCTGCTCGACCGCCACATGAATCGGGTGACGGACACGTGCATTCCGGAGATGGAAGCGATGCGGCGAATCGAGAAGGCCGTGCTGGAAGAGTGGGTCGCGGCCGATCGCGCCGGCGAACGTTATTTCCCGCACGAGTTCATGTACAAGATTCTGCGCAGCGGGAAGCTGAAGAAGAGCTACCAGATCGATCCGAAAAACTCGTGGATGGTCGCGGCGTGCGAGAAGAACCTGCCCATCGTCGTCCCCGGTTGGGAAGACGCGACCCTCGGAAACATGTATGCGGCCGCCGTGATCCGCGGCGACGTGCGCAACGTCCACACCGTGCGCACCGGTATCGAATACATGACGTGGCTGGCCGACTACTACACGAAGAGCTCAAAGAAACTGCGCAACCGCGAAGGCTCAATCGGCTTCTTCCAAATCGGAGGCGGCATCGCCGGCGATTTCCCGATCTGCGTTGTCCCGATGCTGCACCAGGACCTCGAGCGCACCGGAGTGCCGCTGTGGGGTTATTTCTGCCAGATCAGCGATTCGACGACGAGCTACGGCAGCTATTCCGGCGCGGTTCCAAATGAAAAAATCACCTGGGGAAAACTCGCGGCCTCAACTCCGAAGTTCGTGATCGAAAGCGACGCCACGATTTGCGCGCCTTTGATCTTCGCCTGGGTCCTCGGGCAATAGAGCGCGGCCCTACCCTTCCCAAAAAAATTTCGTCGGCCGGTCGATTTCCGGCGGAAGACTTTTGTGCACCGGGCAGTTCAACGCGGCGTGCTCGAGAGCTGCGCGATGCGGATTGTCCGCCGCCAGCGGGATGTACACTTCACTCGGAAGACTAACGATCCGGCGCGGCGCATCTTTCGACATCTCCTTCTGCACCGAAACCTTCATTCCGCGAATATCGACGCCGAGTTCCTCGGCTTTCATTCCCATGATCGTGCTCATGCAGGTGCCGAGCGCTGTTGCTACGAGATCGGTTGGCGAAAACGATTCGCCTTTGCCTTTGTTGTCCGTCGGCGCGTCGGTCGAAAGGTTCGAGAGCGACGGGCCATGCGTCGCATCGCAATGCAGATCGCCTGTATAATTGATCGAGATCTTGACCATCCCGAACTATGCCGCGCGCCAGAGTTGCTGTCATCCCGAGCGCACGCGAGGGACCTCACACGCCAGGACTCGCGCCCGCTACAGAATAAACGCCGAGCGGAACGCTTGAGAGGTCCTTCACTTCGTTCAGGATGACCGCACGTCTACCGCGGCGTGATGACGGGCGTTTCCTGCAGCTTGTCGGCATGTTCCGTCAGTTCATCGCGAAACACACTCGTTAGCCCGCGATCGTGCAGGATGTTCATGTCCGTGTTGTGATTCGCGGTGTCGTCGTTTTCCCACGACTCGTTCCACCAGCAGAAGCCAATCACGGCTGGCCAGCGTCCGGAAAACAAATCGTCGAGCGCTGATTTTGCCCAGTCAGCCGCATCGACGGTGCGGTGATTCAAGGCACACCCGAATTCCGCAATGATGACGG
>JBJMWW010000151.1:0-6029 GCA_045809945.1 Chthoniobacterales bacterium | reverse complement strand
GAACTACATCAATGATGCGGGCGACTTCACGCGCGACAATCACAAGGGGCGCAACATCCACTTCGGCATTCGCGAACACGGAATGTGCGCGATCATGAACGGCATTTCGTATCACGGCATCTTCCGTGCGTCGGGCGCGACGTTCCTCGTCTTTACCGATTACTGCCGGCCATCGATCCGGCTCGCCGCGATCTCGAAGCTGCCGAACATCTACATTTTCACCCACGATTCCATCGGGGTCGGCGAAGACGGGCCGACGCACGAGCCGGTCGAGACGGTGAGCAGCGTGCGGATCATGCCGCAGATCGATGTCATTCGCCCCGCGGATCCGGAGGAAACAGCCGGCGCGTTTGTCGCCGCAGCGCAGCGGATCGATGGCCCGACGTTGCTCTCGCTCTCGCGTCAGGCCGTTCCGATGCTGAACGAGATTGATGCCAAGGATCGTCGCGAAGGCGTGATGCGCGGTGGCTACATCGCGAAACGGGAAACCGGCGAGCTCAATCTGATCCTGCTTTCATGCGGTAGCGAACTGCAGCACGCCATGGCTGCGGCGAAAGAACTTGGCGCCGGCACGCGCGTTGTCTCGATGCCCTGCTTCGAACGTTTCGAGCGCCAGCCGGACAGTTATCGTGAAGAAGTGTTGCCGGGCAATTGCCGGCGCCGCGTCGCGATCGAAGCCGGTGTGACGGACCTTTGGTTCAAGTTCGTGGGCCTTGATGGGAAAGTCGTCGGCATGCATCGCTTCGGCGTCAGTGCGCCCGGCGATCAGGCGATGAAAGAATTTGGCATCGACGCGCAACACGTCATCGAAGCCGCGCGCTCGCTCAGCTGAGCGGTCATCCTGAGCGGAGCGAAGGACCTCGCAGACGTTCCCCTCGACGTCGTTACAGCAGGATCATCGAAGGAAGCTTGCGACGTCCCTCGCGTACGCTCGGGATGACCGCACGTTTTGTCGGCGGCGTTACGCCGCTTCTTCGTGTTCGCGCGCCCGGTCCTCGAAGCGCGTGAACTCTTTCCGGAACGTCAGCGGCACATCGCCGGTCGGTCCGTTACGCTGCTTTGCGATAATTAGATCGGCTTTGCCCTGGGCCGCTTCCTTTTCTTCTTCGCTGTCGGCGTAGTACTCTTCGCGAACAAGCAGACCGACCAGATCGGCATCCTGCTCAATGCTACCGGATTCACGCAAATCGCTTAGCCGCGGCCGACCTTTGCTGTCACCGGTGCGGTTCTCCGGATTGCGGTTCAATTGCGCGACGACGATAATCGGAATGTTCAACTCCTTCGCCAGGCCCTTCAGACCCGCTGAAATTTCCGAAATCTCAATCTGTCGATTCTCCTGACCACGACGGCTGGTTGAGCGAAGGAGTTGCAGATAATCGACCACGATCAGTTTGATGTCGTGCTGCGCCTTCAGCCGACGCGCCTTTGCTCTCAACTCGAGAATCGTGAGTCCCGCAGTGTCGTCGATGAACATCTGCGCCTCCGCGAGCTTCGACGCCGCCGAGGTCAGGCTCGGAAAATCACGCTCGCCGAGAAAACCGTCGCGCACATTCTTCAAATTCACGCGTGCGCGTGAGCAAAGCAGACGTTGCACGAGCTGCTGCCCACTCATTTCCAAACTGAACACCGCCACCGGCAGCTTCTCGTGGATGGCGACATGCTCCGCGATGTTCATCGCGAATGCCGTCTTGCCCATGCTCGGTCGCGCCGCGATCACGATCATTTCCGCCGGATGCAACCCGCTCGTCATTCGATCGAGTTCTGAAAATCCGGTCGCGATTCCGGTGATACCGCCTTTGCGTTCGTAAAGTTTCTCGATCGCCTCGATCGCCTCCATCACCTGGTCCTTCATGGACTGGAGCTGGCCTTTGAAACGATACTCGCCGACGGCGAAAATCTTTTGCTCGACCTCATCGAGCAGGTTGTCGACCTGATCCTGATCTTCGTAAGCGCGGCGCACGCTCTCAGTCGCGGCGGAAATGATCTGCCGCAGAATGTATTTATCGCGAACGATCTCGAGGTAGTAGGCGATGTTCGCCGCCGTCGGCACGAACGTGAACAGACTGGTCACGAACGACGCGCCGCCGATCGCATCGAGCAGATTCTTGTCACGCAGCGTCTGCGTGAACGTGATCAGGTCCGCGTCCTTGCCGCCATTCCAGAGATCGACCAGCGCGCTGTAGATCGTCAGGTGCGCTGGAATGTAGAAATAATTCTCGTCGATCTGCGAAACAGCCTCCGCAATCGCGTCGCGTGAGATGAGCATCGACCCCAGCACGCCCATCTCAGCATCGGTGCTGTGCGGCAGCGTTCTGTGAACATCTGCCGAAGAAGCTGTTAAACGGCTGTGAGTAACTTTTCCGCCGTTTCGATCTGCCAAACCTCGGCCAGCGCCATTCGGGGCTGTCTTGCGAGGTTTCTGAGGCTCGCCGTTCCCGGCGCCTTCAGAACTCGGCATCTATTTAGTCTCTGAACGTTTCCGTGAAATGCGGCCGCGCTCAGGCGCTTCCGCTGGTTGCGATTCCTGCGGCTCTTCCACTGTCGCTGACTTGACTGTGAAAACCAAACGGGCCGTGACATCGGCGTGCAGCTTGATCGGCACTTCGTGCTCACCGGTGTTTTTGATCGGATGCTCCAGCACGATGCGATGACGATCGACCTCGAAACCGATCTCGTTCTTCAGGCGCTTCATGATGTCCTGCGCCGTGATCGAACCGAAAGCTTTGCCAGTCTCGCCGGTCTCGAGCGTGAAGATCAGGCGTGATTTGTTGATCCGGCGCGCCATCTCTTCGGCTTCGTTCATCTCGCGGGCTTCCCGCTCCGCGCGCTTTGCCTTGAGCGTATCGAGGGTACGTAACGCATTCGGCGTCACCTCATATGCTTTGCCTTGCGGCAAAAGGAAGTTGCGCGCGTAGCCGCTGCGGACTTTCACGACATCGGCTTCCGCGCCGAGGCCCGGGATGTTGGAGGTGAGAATGACTTCAGTCGTGGCCATGAAAGTAAAAATTGCGCGAACATTTCGCGCGAGGGAGCCGAAGTATAGGAGTCACCGTCGACCTGTCAAACTCTCGACGCAATCGTCATCCCGAACGCAGTGAGGGACCTCACAAGCATGTGTTTGTGCGGTGCCTCGCAAACCTACATCGACCGTCCTGCTACACCATCCCAAGCTTCATCCGCCCCGCTTCGCTGATCATATTTTGATTCCACGGCGGATCCCAAACGAGCTGCACCTCGGCTTCGTCGACGCCGTCGATCGTCAGAATTTTCGATTGCGCGTCCTGCGCGATCATCGGGCCCATCCCGCATCCCGGCGCGGTCAGCGTCATCTTCACGTCGACGCGCGTCCCGCCGTTCGCTCCAGCTGCGAGCTGACAATCGTAAACCAGCCCGAGATCCACGATGTTCACCGGAATCTCAGGGTCGTAGCACTGACGCAACTGATTCCAGACTTCGTCTTCGGTGACAGGTCCTTCGCGCGTTCCTGCTGATTCGCCATTCGAGCTCTGCGGTTTTTCGAGGCCGAGCGCGTCGAGGTCCTTCTCGTCCACACGAGCCAGTCCCTGATAGGTCGCAATCGTGTAGCTGCCGCCGAGCGCCTGCGTGATCACGCCTTGCGTGCCGCTCGGGATAGTTGTCGGCGCGCCCGCCGGAATCTGAACCGCTTCGAGGTCGCGCGTGGTCGTGAATTCGGTGTGTTCGTACATGTGTTATTTCTGGTCGAAGACTACTTTGACCTTCGTCTTGTTCTGCATCTGCGAGAGCAACGTCGGCGCGGCGCTGATTTGCTGCGTCTCGCCGGAGAGCGCATTGCGCAACGCGCCTTCCACCAACTGCGCGCAATGAATCTTCACTGGCGGGAGCGGGCCAAGCGGCGCCGCGAGTTCTTCACCCGACATCGTGCTCGCCTCGCTCGCCGTTTTCCCTTTCAACAACTCCGTCGCCACGCTCGCCACCGCGATCGCCGTCTGGCAGCCGAAGGATTGGAACGTCGCGCGATCGATCACTTTGCGTCCGTTCTCTTCCTTAAACTTGATCCACATCCGCAGCATGTCGCCGCAATCCGCACTGCCGACCGTGCCGATCGCGTCCGCGTTCTCCATCTCGCCGAGGTTCTTCGGATTCCGAATCGCCTCCTCGATTTTCTGTTCGGTGTCGTTGCTCATGAAAGTCTGTCATCCTGAGCAGAGTCGAAGGATCTCAAGAAGAGATCCGTCGCGACTCCGCTGCGTTCACGTCACTCATGCTCAATATGATAACGCGGCAACGTCTGATCCACTTCCACGCTCCAGGCATCAATCCCGCCGCGCAGACTCTTCACATTCGTGAACCCGTGTCCCTGAAAATACGCCGCCGCATCCATGCTCCGCGTCCCGTCATGATCGTAAGTCACGAGCAGTTCCTCACGTGGCCAACTGCGCATGACCGTTTGCATTGATTCCTGCGTGAACAAATCCGCGCCGTCGATTTTCACTGCCTCGAATTCCTCACGCGTCCGCACATCGAGGAGGTTCACCTTCTCGCCCGACTTCAACCGTTCGGCTAACTCCTGCGGCTCGATCTGCATCGCGCGATCCGCCGCATCGCTCTCGATGATGTGCTCGATCGCCTCATTCACATCGACGTTCTCATTCCGCGCGCAAACACCGGCCAGCGTTTCCTCCGGCGAAAACCCGCAACTGCTGCACCCGCCGATGTGATACTTCCGGAACAACGCGCGCTGCGCGCCGGGGAACTGCTCGAGCAGCTCCCGCATCGTGATGTCCGGATCGATGGCCGCGGCAACCATGCGAAAAGTTACCGTCGTCTGGTCCAGTCGCAAACATGCAGTTCGTTTGTCGGCAATTGTAACGCGTCTCTGTCGGGCGGCGCGCCAGTAAGATCGACGTTTGTAGGGCGGCTGTGTCAGACGCCGCGGTCTGTCGGCAATTTTAGGGCGTCTGTCTCAGACGCCTCCCCACTGAAACTGGGCCTTGAGCGTTGTAAACCTAATCCGCCACAGACGGACTGGCCGTGGCGAAAAACTTAAAACTTCTTTCAGTTCTTCTGATACACATCCATCACCATCGTCTGCATTTTGCCGTTCGCCCCGACGATCACGAACGGCGCCATCATCCTTCCAACCTTGGTAAAACCGGCCGGAGCGGGCGATCCATATCGTCGCAAAACAATGTCGCCCTGGAGCAATCCTGCCCCCTGCGGTCCCGCAGGGCCGACAGGACCCTGCGGGCCCTGCGCGCCAGTTGCACCCTTTAGGCCGGTGTCCCCTTTCGGACCAGCAACGCCCATTGGGCCTTGCGCGCCAGTCAATCCGATCGGTCCAATCGGACCCTGACTACCGACGGCACCCTGAGGTCCAGCGGGACCCGGTAGGCCAGTATCGCCGTTGTCACCTTTCGCGCCCGTAGTTCCAGCGATACCCTGGGGTCCTGTAGCTCCGATCTCACCTTTGTCGCCCTTCGGTCCCATCGGCCCCTGCGCGCCGCTGCTTCCCGCAATTCCGCTATCGCCTTTCGATGCCAGGAGCGACCAGCCGGTCGAATCGATCGCACCGGGCATGCCGGTCGCGCTCAGGGCAGTCACGATGTAACTCGTCCCTAAATAGGTAACGACATCGTTCTGATTGTACGTGCTCGCCGGATCGAACTCACCGCGATATGTGAAACTTGTTCCCGGCGCTCCTGCCGGTCCCGCATCGCCCTTCGCACCGATTGGTCCAATGGCTCCCGCGACTCCCTCCGGTCCCGCCTCACCTGTTAGGCCAATGTCACCCTTGTCCCCTTTCGGTCCCATCGGCCCTATCGGCCCGATTGGTCCCTGCGCGCCGCTGCTTCCCGCAATGCCGCTGTCGCCTTTCGATGCCAGGACCGACCAGCCGGTCGAATCGATCGCACCCGGCGTGCCGGTTGGGTTCGGTGCAGTGACGATGTAACTCGTCCCTAAATAGGTAACGACCTCATTCTGATTGTACGTGCTCGCTGGATCGAACTCACCGCGATACGTGAAACTTGTTCCCGGCGCTCCTGCCG
>JBJMWW010000150.1:0-4532 GCA_045809945.1 Chthoniobacterales bacterium | reverse complement strand
CGCTTCCTCCGTGACGGCGGAGTAGTCGGCGTGCTCGTCGATCAACGCGCCGGCCACGCAGGTGTCTGGACTCCGTTGTTTAACCGGCTGACTTCATCCTCGACACTTGCCGCTACGCTCGCGATTCGGACCGGCGCGCCGATCGTTCCGGTCGCGATCTACACTACAGGGCGCGCGCGCTGGAATCTTGTCTTTTCCGAGCCGTTTTATCCGCAAACAGACGACGCGGAAGCGCTCACCTCGCAGATCAATCACCTCCTCGAGGAGCAAATCCGCCGCTCACCGGCCGACTGGCTTTGGGCGCATGACCGGTGGCGGCCGAATCGACCGGGGTTTCTCTTCACGCGCGATCAGCGCCACGTCTTCATTCCGCCGGAATTTGAACGCGCGACGCTGGTGTCGTTTCGAATTTTGCTCGTGTCACCAGATATCGAGACTGCGCTTCCCGCGGTGCGCGCCATTCAAAATGGCCGACCGGATGCGTGGCTTGCAGTGTTGACGAAAGCGCAACTCGCGGATGCGTGGCGCGATGTGCCGGAGATCGCGCATGTGATCGAAGCTGCCGATTCGATCTCCGCACTGCGATCGCAGATAAGAAGCGCCGGCGACTTCGACGCGGCGATTTTCTTCGCGGCGTCGTGGACCAACGCGCTTGCCGTTCGCCTCGCCGGAATCCCGACGCGCGTCGCTCGCAGCGACGGAACGATGTCGTTCCTGTTCAACGTGCGGCCGCAAAAGCCCAGGAACGCGCTCGATCCGGTGCGCGACAATTTGCGACTCGCGAAAAGCGTCGGCGCGAATATTGAACAACCGGTTTCATAACCGATGTCTCGATTCGCCTGCCTCATTACGTTGCTCTGCGCCATCGCGCCCAGCGCGAACGGCGATCCCCTGCTGCCGACGGAACCCGGCACGACATGGACTTATGCAGTCGTCGATCAGGCGGGCGGTGCCGGGGCAAATGAAGCACGGACGCAAATCGTCAGGATCGCCGGCACCGAGCAATTCGAAGGCAAACCGCTGCTGAAATTCGACACGGAGCGCGAGAAGACGGTGATCAAGACAGAACTCTGCGAGGTGAGCGATCAAGGCTTTGTCTGTTACGCGCGTGGGGCACGCAGCGAGATGCTGACCAAACTCGACCCGCCCCAGATTCTCATCCCCGGCAATCTGAAAGCTGGCGCGACCTGGGAGACCGACGGCGTCGTTGCCGACGTGCAACTGCATCAGCGCTTCAGCGTCGCAGGCGAAGAAGATGTCTATGTGCCGGCGGGCAAGTTCCGCGCATTTCGGCTGCACATGCAGGAGACCACCGTCGTGACAATCGAACTCGATCGATGGTTCACACCCGGCGTCGGCATTGTGAAAGAGGAGACGGCGGTCCGTGAACCTGGTGGCGGCTTGCTGCAGCGGACGCGAATGGAATTGCAGAAGCGACCGGAAGTCATCCCGCTGCCCACGCCCTCGCCGTCGCCTTCACCGTCGCCGAGTCCTTCGCCGTCATCGTCGCCTGCTGCCCAAGCGACCGAGACTCCGCAGCAGGAATCTGGATCACCGCAGGTCAGCGTGCCGCGGAAGCGCTTGATCGTCGAAGTGACGGACGATCCGGCTGGAGGATTTAAAACGCATTTTAAGCCGAACACGGAGGCGATCTACGTGCGCTGGCATGGGCACGGATTGCCCGAAGGTGCGCGGGTCCGCGTCGCATGGGTCGCGGAAGACGTAGGCGGAATCGTCGAGCCGAACTTCATCGTCGATCAGACGGAAAACGTCGCGCCGGCGTCTGATTCGAGCGCGCGGTTTACACTCGGACGGCCGGAGGACGGATGGGCGGATGGGAAATACCGCGTCGAGTTCTACGTCGACGGCGAACTCGAAGAAACGGTGCCGGTGATCATCGGCGATTGAACCAAGGTAAAACGACGCTGACGCTTGTCATGTCGAGCGCAGTCGAGACATCTCCGTGACCGGTTGCAGGAACACAAACGAAGATTCCTCCACTTCGGTCGGAATGACAGATTTGTGATCTTCAGGTTTTCTTCAAACTCTCGGCGATCGCGGAAATCTCTTTCTGGTGCTTTTTCTCTCCTTCCGGCGACGCCCAGTAAAGGAAGAGCACTCCTTTCTCATTCGTCACACTCACGACCATCAACTGAACCCTCGCCGGGCCGTCCTCATCCTCCCCATCCCAGGAAATCATGACCGCATCTTTTCCGGAGAGCTTGCCTTCGTTTTGCTTCACCGTCTTCGCATCGACCGTAACGCCTTTGTTCTTCAAATACGCCATCGCCTCGTCCATTGAACGCTCAACGCCTTTCGCGTCTGTCGCTTCGATGGCGATGTAGACTTCGCCGTCATCCGACGTCAGCTCGATGCCTTTGTCGTAGTTGTTCGCCTTCCATCCGGCCGGCGCGTTGATCGTCGCGACGGTGTCGTCTTCCGGAACCTTGTATGTCGTGGCCAGGCTCGACGCGACGAGCGCAAAGCAGACTACAAACGCAGCCCTCAGCGGTTTCATCCGCAAAGTGTCGGGCAATGCAGCGAGCGGTCAACCGGCAAGCCGCTCGATTCGATCGATCGTGCCGACGATGTCCGCTTCCGTGGTGCGCGGATTGATCGTGCAGAATCGCAACGCGATTCGGCCGTGCAGCGTGGTTGAGGTAAGGAACGCGTAGCCATCGCGCAACAGCGCCTCGACCATTCGCGTTTGCGCTGCATCGTCGCCCCCGATCCGGAAACAAACGATTGCCATCTGCGCCGGCGCGAGAATTTCCCAGCCACGCTTTCGCAATTCCGCTTCGGCGAATTCCGCCAGCTCGAATCCGCGCTCGATCGCACGTCGAAACGCGGCCAGGCCAAAGGTCTGCAACGAGAGCCAGACTTTGAGCGAACGGAAACTGCGCGTGAGCTGGATCCCATAGTCGCAAAAATTCTTCTCCGCGACGTGGCGATGAACGTCGCGCAGATAATCGGGCGTGATTCGGAATGCCGATTTCAACAGCTCCGCATCGCGCACCAGCACGCAGCCGCACTCGAAGGACTGAAAGAGCCACTTGTGCGGGTCGAGCGAGAGCGAATCGCAGCGGTTGAGTCCGGTCAGCTCTGCGTGACCTCGTTCGCACAAGATGGTCGCCGCACCGTATGCGCCATCGACGTGCATCCACATCTTTTCCGCGCCGCAGATGTCCGCGATCTCGTTGAGCGGATCGACCGCGCCGGTGTTGGTCGTGCCGGCATTCGCTACGACGCAGAAAGGCCACAACCCCGCCGCGCGATCGACCGCAATTTTTTCGCGCAAAGTGTCGAGCGGCAGACGAAACGCCGAGTCGGCCGGGAGAATCCGGATTTGTTCCGGTGCGAAACCGATCACGCGCAGCGCACGTTCCACTGACGAGTGCGTCTGATCGGAGAAATAAACGATCGCGCGGTCCACGCGATCTTGCAGCAGCGCATGGCGCGCAGCGACAAGCGCCGTCTCATTCGCAGCGGAGCCGCCGCTGACGAAAAGGCCGCCGGCGGATCCGGGCAGCTCACACCACTGGCAAAACCATCGGATTACCGCCATTTCCATCGCAGCAGCCGCCGACCCGCCGAGCCACGTGCCATTGAAGACGTTGAAACCGGCAGCGAGCGCATCGCTCATCGCACTCACGAAATTGTTTGGGCCCGGGACGAACGCGAAAAAACGGGGATGATCGACGTGCAGGTTGTTCGGCAACACCTCGCGCTCAATTCGCGTGAGCAGCTGCATCACGTTACGCGGCTCATCTCCCGGCGCGGCTGCAAATCGCTCCCATATTTCCTCCGGATCAGCCTTGGCGCCAACGGGCGATTCGCTCGCGGCCGCGAAATGCTCCGTCAACAGGTCGACGACGCGGTAGCCGAACTCCCGCATCTGCTCACGCGAAAGTTCGATGCGCGACGGATCAGCTGATTCGTGGTGCGTGTCCATCAAACTTACCAGCTGTCATCCTGAACGAAGTGAAGGACCTCTCAGTCGCAGAAGCGATTTGCAAAGAGAGATCAGTGTCGCTCGCATGGGCCGCGGTGAAATCTCGTCTCCTCGGACGCTTGCGAGGTCCTTCGCCGTCTACGCGGCTCAGGATGACCGTGCATTATTCCCAGCCGATCTGCCGTCCTTTGTTCTGTTCCTCGAGCCAGGCTTGCAGCGGTTTGAAGTATTCCACCAGGGCACGAGTCGATAACTCCTCGCCGGTAGCTTCCTTCAGGACCTTGCGCCAGTCTTCCGTTCCGCCCTTGCTCAGAATCTTGTCCAGCCAGGCGCCGACTTCCTTGTTCCCGGCATAGTTACACGCCTGCGGCGGCTGATGAAGGATGTGACGTGCAATATAATCGTGTAGCTGGAATTTGAAGACCGTAGCGAACGCGTAGTTGTAGTAGTAAGCGGGCGTATCGTTGATGTGGGTCTTGGTGGCCGCGTCGCAGAACTCCTCACCCCGCGCCGCCGGTGCTTCCACGCCCTGCATGTCGTTGACGTATTTCCACCAGCGGGCATTCCATTGATCAGCCGG
>JBJMWW010000149.1:0-17977 GCA_045809945.1 Chthoniobacterales bacterium | reverse complement strand
GCCAATGTGAAAGCGCGGGAACTTGTCGCGCTCGAGTACGATGACGCGCCGCCGCTCGCGGGCGAGCAGCGTTGCTGCCGTGCTGCCGGCCGGCCCACCGCCAATAATGGCAACGTCGTATCTCTCCGACATGACGTGGGCACATTAGCAAATCATGTGGGTTTGGGTAGCGTCGGCGCGATGAACTTGATCGATCGGTACGTCGGCAGACAGCTGCTCGTGAACGTGCTGATGGCGATTGCGGTGCTCAGCCTCGTCCTCGTCGTCGGCAACATTTTTCGCAAGCTCCTCCCGCTGCTCGTGAATCACGACGTGCCGGTGGAATACCTCATCACCTTCATTGCTTACGTCCTGCCGTTCTCCCTCATCTTCACCATTCCGTGGGGACTGCTGACCGCGATTCTGCTCGTCTTCGGACGATTGTCGGCCGACAACGAACTCGTTGCGCTCCGGGCCAACGGCGTGAGCCTGGTGCGCATCTGCGTGTCGCTCGCCGGGATCGCGATTCTCTGCACCGCGCTTTGTCTTTGGCTCAACGTCAGCGTCGCGCCCGCCGCACAGGAGGCGATGCGGAGCACGATTTTTGATCTCGCGACGCGCAATCCGATGGCGCTCTTCGGCAGCGATCAGGTGATCGATCAATTCCCCGGTCGGAAAATCTACGTCGGCAAGAAAGAAGGAAACAAGCTGGAGAACATCACCGTCTTTGAAATTTCCGATGACAACATTCCGATGCGGGTGACGAACGCAAAAACAGGGATTCTCGACGCGGACCTCGAGAACCATCGGATCCTCATGCACCTCTACAACGCGCATTATCAGCAGCGCGACGACAAAGAACCTTACGACCTGCGGAAAATCCGCGACGGCATCAACATGCGCGAAGGCACTTTGCCGATCAGCCTGGAGGAGTTGTACGAGAAGGAAAAGAAGCGCCCAAGCCGCTCGGCCATGTCGATCGAGCAGTTGGTCGATCAGTTAAAAAGTGAAGACGTGAAAGCACGCAGCGCGAGCCGGACTGAGATCAACAAACGGTTTTCCTTTCCGTTCTCATGTCTCGCCTTTGCCTTGATCGGCGTGCCACTTGGGATCACCGCCCACCGGCGTGAGACATCGATCGGATTCGGGCTCAGCCTCGCGGTGGGCGTCTGCTACTTCCTGTTCATCATCATCGCCGACACCTTGCGCGGGAAGGCGAGCCTCCATCCGGAGCTGCTCGTCTGGTTTCCGAATGCGCTCTTTCTGTTGATCGGCGCCTATCTTTTCCGGCGCACGGCGCGACGCTGATTACGAGCCGGCGAATTCCGCCGTCACAGCGACGCGATCGCCGACTGCGATCTGCACATCCTGCACTCGTAGTTGTGCGAAGGGCAGCGCGCTGAGTGGAAATTCCATGCCGTTCGCGCGATCGAGGTGCGGCGACAACATGCCGCACGCGATACTGCCGAACGGCCCTTCACCGTAACATTTCAAATTCGAAAGACGTGCGTTCAGCGTCTCATCGAGGTCGAGCTGAGCGGTGATGCGGATCGACGCGGCAACGAAAAGTTTTCGCGCACGAAGCCGCACTTCAGCGGCAATGCTGCGCTCGCCGCGCTGCTGCAAATCAAGCTCGACACGTTCGATCGACACGCCATGCGCGCCGGCCTGTTGTTTCGCAAACGTTTCGATTAACGCTTCGATCGCCGACCTGGGAGCGCTTGCTTCGACGCGACCGCTGTCTGCGCCGTCGAAAAGAAGCACGATCTCGCCATCGGAATTGGTCGCTTCGACCAGGCGGACGCCACTGGCTTTGAGATTCAAATCGGCGGTCGCGCCGCGAATATCGACATCCCGCCCGGTGATAGTCATCAGCTGAACTAGGATTTCGCGGCCTCGATCGCGCACTGAGAAATTCGGTTGCTGCGGATTCGGCTGAACCGCCGCGCCGTCGAGCGATATGGCGAGTGTCTCAATCCGGGGAAATTCCGGCGCGTCGATTTGCACTGCCGGAGCCCGCAACTGCAAAGCGCGCTCCAGGCTCGCATTGAGCTGATCGCGCAGCTCATCCGCTGAAGCGGGCGGTTTTTTGCTGAAGAGCGGGAACATGGCAGCGAAGGTGGAACGCTGGTGGCGCTGCGTCAAAAAGCGCTTGCGTGAAATGCGTTTCCAGCTACTTTCCGCCTTCCTTTTTTATGGCGAAAACCTCCTGGATCAATCGCAACGAGCGCAAGCGGGCGACGGCGCAGAAATACGCCACGCTTCGTGCCGAGCTCAAGGCGAACAAGGATTACGCCGGCCTCTCCCAATTGCCGCGCGACGCGAGTCCGACTCGTATCGTCAATCGCTGCAAAGTGAGCGGCCGTCGCCGCGCATTCATTCGCCGCTTCAAAGTTTCTCGTCTCGTTTTCCGTGAACTCGCTTCCGCCGGTCTCATCCCGGGAGTCACGAAGTCGAGCTGGTAGCCTATTCCGGCTCCCGTATTCGGATGCGTCGTTCGCATCCGCTAAATGAATTCGTTATTTCTTGCTGCTGCGCCGCTGGCTGAAGCGGTCGCGGACCACTGGGATTCGCCCGGCGTCCTCTTCGCCAAGCTTGCGATTATCTTCGGCCTTGTTGTGCTGAACGGCTTTTTCGTCGCCGCCGAGTTCGGGCTCGTCAAAGTCCGCAGCAGTCAGCTCGATGCGCTCGCCGAGGACGGTAACATTCGCGCCGCATTTGCCCGCCATGTGCGCAATCATCTCGACGCATATCTCTCCGCGACGCAGCTCGGCGTGACGCTCGCCAGTCTCGGCCTCGGGTGGCTCGGCGAGCAATTCCTCGCGCAAATGCTCCAGCCGGCGTTCGCGGTTATGAACGTGCACTCGCATGCTGTCGTCTCCTCTGTTTCGATCACACTCGCATTTCTAGGCATCACATTTCTCCACATTGTGTTTGGAGAGCTGGCGCCGAAGTACATTGCCAACGCCAATCCGCTGCGCGCATCACTCACGCTGGCGCGTCCGCTGGGTGCCTTCTATTTTGTGTTCAAGCCGGCGATCTGGTTTCTGCACAAGTCATCCAAGATTGTGCTCGAGAAGCTGCTGCACTTCGAGCCGGTTGCCGGCGCCGAGCTCGCACATAGCGAAGAAGAGCTGCGCTTGATCGTGAGCGAGAGCGAAAAATCGGACGAGGTTTCGGAACTCGGCCGCGATTTGCTCGTTAATGCGCTCGACCTGCGTCGTCGCGTGATTCGCGACATCATGACGCCGCGCGGCGACGTCGTTTACCTCGACCTCGAGGAAAGCTTTGAGGAAAACGTGCAGAAGGCGCTGGCCTCGAAGCACACGCGTTTTCCGCTCTGCCGCGGTCATCTCGATAACGCGGTCGGCCTCGTCCACATCAAGGAGCTCGTTCCGATGATGCGCGATCCGCACCCCGATCTGATGCGAATTAAACGCGAACTAATTCCCGTGCCGGAAATGATGTCGCTGGAGAAGTTACTGAACCTGTTCCTCGGCCGGCACGCGCATCTCGCCATCGTGGTGGACGAATACGGCGGCACCGTCGGTATGGTGACGCTCGAGAACGTCCTCGAGGAACTGGTTGGCGACATCCAGGACGAGTTCGACTCCGAAAAGGAAGAGTTTCGTGCGATTAACGAAAACGAATTTACGGTCGACGGTGCGCTCGGACTCTATGAGCTGCGCGATCTCGCCGGTTTGGAACTGGAGAGCGCCGACGTGAGCACGGTCGGCGGCTACGTCACTCATTTGTTAGGCCATTTGCCGCGGCAAGGCGAACAGGTCCGGATTGAGAACTACTCTGTCACCGTCACGAAGACCGATGGTCGTCGCGTGTTACAGGCGGATTTCCGCAAAGTGCGCGACGAAGGTGCCGCCAAGCCGCTCGCTAAACCGGACGTCGCGCTCTGACTTTGGAGCTGACCCTCGAGACAGATATCAGCTGTCCGCATTGCGGCGAATCGTTCCCGCTGCTCGTCGACACTTCGCAACCGACCCAGACGTTGATCGAAGACTGCACCGTCTGCTGCCAGCCGATTGAACTGACGATTCGTTGTCGGCCGGGCGAAATTCTCGACGTCGGCAATTAACGCGCACGCCTGGCGCGATGTTTCCTGGCCAGCTGAGGCCGGCATCGCACGAGTGCGCCGAGAGGGAGCAGCGGCGGATCGGCCCCGAGGCGGCGCAACGCGTATACCGCGGCGCCACGAAGCGAACTCTCCATTTCAGCCGAGGTGCGAATATCGCGACCAAGGCAGTCGCTGAGCAATCGGACCGCGGCCGACGATTGCAGTACGCCGCCCGACACCACGAGTTCCTTCGCGCGGCCGAACGGCTTCTCGAGCAATTCTAGAATTGTGGCAAGCCGATAGAAGACGCTGCATGTCGCCGCTGCGAAGATGTCACTCGCCGTCGTCGATTGGCGAAGACCGCGAATGATTCCGCCGTTGTCGTCCGGCCAATCGGGGGAGCGTTCCTCCACCCACTGAGGAAGGACATTGAGCGGATTGTCGGCTGCGCGCGTGCGATCCAGTGCGCGCTCGATCGCGTGCGCGTTACCGAGTTGCAGCTCAGCTACGCACCAGTTCCTAAGATTTCCTGCGTTGCTGATCGCGCCACCGATCACCTCGCGCTTTTCATCGAGCACGTAGCGGAACAATCCGAACGGGACCCGACCGCCTCGATTGGTAATCGCGCGAACCGCTCCGCTCGTGCCGATATTGATTGCGAACATGCCGGCGCGATCGGCACCGCAGCCGACGTTACTCGCCGCGCCGTCGCCGATCGCCGTGAACACCTGTAGCCGCGGTCGTTGGCGGCGGCCCCCGACCGCGGCGACAGCGGAGATGTTTTCTAGCGTGTCGACCATAACGCCGCACGCTTGGCAAAGTTCTTCGTCCCACTGTCGGCGATTCAGATCCAACAAACCTGTCGCGCTCGCCATCGATGCACTCGTTCCGTCGCCGCCGAACAGTTTCTCCAGGACCCAATCCGCCGGCGAAACCCAAAACTTCACTCGTCGAAACAACGCCGGTTGTGTTCGCCTGAGCCAGACCAACTTTGCCGGCCAGAATGGAGCGCGTAGCATGCAGCCGGTCCGCGCGTGCGCCGCGCGCTCGTCGAGGCGTTCGCGCAGTGCGAGCGCGTCGAGCTTCGAACGGCTATCGGCCCACATGTAAATCGGCGTGATCGGTTTTCGCTCGCGATCGAGGCCGAGCAATCCGTGCCAGAACGCTGACGCCGAAACGGCCGCGATCCGCGTTGTTGCTCGTCGGTCGTTGGTTTGCTGCACGCACTTTCGCACAGCGCGGTAAAGCATCCGCGCATCCAATTCGGCCGCGCCATCCGCGCCATATGTGACAGCGTATTCCTGGACCGCCCCGCTGCCGCGGAGGCGCTTTGCGTCTTCGTCGAAGATTGCGCTGCGTGTCGATGAACTGCCGATGTCGAGCGCGAGGACGAGCAGTTTGGTTCGCCGCGGCACAATTCCGTTTAGCGCGGCCTGAGAGAGGTGAGAAGCCTTTGCACTGGCGAACAGGTCAATTTTCTCGCACCGTCACGCGATGTCCGAACGCGTTTCAACGCGCCGCGACTGGCGCCTCGAGGTCGGCACACCGAGTTTGCCGGAGGCGCATCGCAGCATTTCGATCGCGTCGAACGGCTCGTTCTGGCGGAAGCTGCTCGCGTTTTCCGGGCCCGGTTATCTTGTCGCCGTCGGCTACATGGATCCGGGAAACTGGGCGACCGACCTGGCTGGAGGATCGCAGTTCGGTTACGCGCTGCTCAGCGTCATTCTGTTGTCGAATGTGATGGCGATCATCCTGCAATCGCTCTGCGCGCGGCTGGGGATCGTCACTGGCCGCGACCTCGCGCAAGCCTGCCGCGACCACTACTCGCCACCTGTGGCGATGGGGCTGTGGGTTGTTTGCGAGCTGGCGATCTGCGCTTGTGACCTCGCCGAAGTCATCGGCTCCGCCATCGCGCTGAACTTGTTGTTCAAGCTTCCACTCGTGCTCGGCGTCTGTGTGACCGCTCTCGATGTCCTGGCCGTGATGTATTTGCAGAACAAAGGCTTTCGTTACATCGAAGCTTTCGTCGTTGTCCTGATCCTGACGATCGGCTCCTGCTTTCTGCTCGAAGTCTGGTTTTCGCGTCCCGATTTCCCGGCGCTCCTGCGAGGATTTATTCCGACAACGGACATCGTCCGCAATCACGACATGCTTTACCTCGCGATCGGCATCCTCGGAGCGACCGTCATGCCGCATAACCTTTATCTGCACTCCTCGATTGTGCAGACGCGACAATACGAACAGAACGTTGCTGGGAAGCGCGAGGCGATCCGCTTCGCCACACTCGATTCCACCCTCGCGCTCATGTTCGCGCTCTTTATCAATGCAGCGATTCTTATCGTCGCGGCAGCCACATTTCATTCGCGCGGCCAGCACAATGTCGCTGAAATTCAGGATGCCTATAAACTGCTCACGCCGATGCTCGGTGTTTCTGCGGCCAGTACGCTCTTCGCCTTCGCGCTGCTCGCCTCGGGTCAAAATTCCACACTGACCGGGACGCTCGCCGGTCAGATCGTGATGGAAGGGTTTCTTAACATCCGACTGCGTCCGGCGGTGCGGCGATTGATCACCCGGCTCGTCGCCATTGTGCCGGCAGTGATCGTGGCGGCGATTTCCGGCGCAAGCGGAACGGCAAAGCTGCTCGTTCTGAGCCAGGTAATCCTTAGCCTGCAGCTTTCATTCGCAGTCATTCCGCTCGTCCTTTTTACCGGCAGCCGCGCGAAAATGGGCGAACTGGTCGCGCCGCGCTGGCTCCAGGCGATCGCCTGGATCACCGCCGCAATCATCGTGGTGCTGAACGCTAAATACCTGAGCGACTGGTCGGGATTAACAACGCTCATCGCTCGCCGCTGACATGTACAAGAAGATTCTCGTCGCCCTCGAAAACAGTCGGTCCGATCGCGCGTTGCTCTCGCATGTCGCCGAGCTCGCGCGGCTGCACGGCTCGGAGTTGTTGCTCATGCACGTTGCGGATGGGTTCGCGGCGCGGAATTACGACACGCTGAAATTGGCTGAGTCGGATGAGATGAAAGGCGACCGTGCTTACCTCGACGCTTCGGCCGAAGAACTTCGTGGCAATGGCCTGCCCGTTACGACGCGACTGGCACTCGGCGATCCCGCGACGGGCATTCTCGAGACCACTACCAGCGAGAAGTGCGACTTAATTGCAATGACGACACACGGCCACCGTTTGCTCGGCGACATCATCTACGGCAGCACGATCAATGAAGTTCGCCATAAGGCCTACGTCCCGGTGCTGCTGGTTCGCGCGCACAAAGAAGCTTAGCGCTACCAACGCGCTGCATGAAGGCACTTTTCCTGACCAACGAATACCCGCCGAACGTCTATGGCGGCGCCGGCGTGCATGTCGATTATCTCTCGCGAGAACTGGCGAAGCTCATGCCGATCGAGGTGCGGTGTTTCGGCGACCAGGATTACGAGAACGGCAATCTGAGCGTGCGCGGGTTCGATCTCGAGACCGGCGACTGGAGCTGCCCGAAGCCGTTGCGTTCGACGTTCGGTGCCGTCCGCCGCTGCATCGATTTCAATACGCAGAACATCGATGCGCAAATCGTCCACTGCCATACGTGGTATGCGCATTTCGGCGGAATTCTGGCGAAGAAAAACTACGGCATTCCGATGGTGATTACGGTGCATTCGCTCGAGCCGTTGCGACCGTGGAAGCGCGAACAGCTCGCCGGCGGCTACGATTTTTCGCTGTGGGTCGAGAAGACCGCGCTCGAAATGGCGGACGCTGTCATCGCCGTCTCGGGTGAAACAAAACGCGATATCGAGCGGCTCTTCAATGTCGCGCCGGAGCGATTGCAGATCATCTACAACGGGATTGACCTCGAGGAATATCGGCCGGTTAAATCAACCGACACGTTGAAGCGGTTCGGGATCGATCCGGCGCGGCCGTTTCTTCTCTTTGTCGGACGGATCACGCGACAGAAGGGCATCGTGCATCTCGTCCGGGCGATTGATTTCATGGATCGCGATTTTCAGATCGTACTTTGCGCGGGCGCTCCCGATACGCCGGAGATCGCGCGAGAAATGCAGGAAGCCGTCGCCCACGCGAAGCAGAGCCGGCCCGACGTGATCTGGATCGACGAAATGCTCGATAAACCGCGCGTGATTGAGCTCTATTCGCAGGCCGCGGTGTTCTGTTGTCCATCGATTTATGAGCCGTTCGGCATCATCAATCTCGAAGCGATGGCGTGCGAAACCGCGGTCGTTGCCAGCGCCGTCGGCGGAATCAAAGAAGTGGTTGTCGACGGCGAGACCGGCTTTCTCGTTCCGCTCGAGCAAATGACCGAGAGTCCATTTGAGCCGACGAACCCGGAACAATTCTCGCGCGCCCTGGCGGAGAAGATCAATCAGCTCATGCGCGACGAAAAGTTGCGCGAGCGTTTCGGCAAAGCCGGGCGTAAACGCGCCGAAGAGAAGTTCAGCTGGAGCGCGATCGCGCAGCAGGTGAAGGCGCTTTACGAGCGACTGCTGTCATCCCGAGCGTAGCGAGGGACCTCAGGCTCGGATAAGACGATGCTGGTCCGGACGCTTGCGAGATTCCTCGCTCCGCTCGGAATGACATGCTCGCTCGGGATGACACGCTTTGCGCTCAGTGGCAGTTTACCAAGCCATGTTCGTCGACCGGATCAAAGTTTTCGCACAAGCTGGCAAGGGCGGCAGCGGGTGCGTCAGCTTTCGTCGTGAGAAATTTGTCCCGAAAGGCGGACCGGACGGCGGCGATGGTGGCCGCGGCGGTGATGTGATTCTGCGCGCGGATTCTCACACGGATAATCTGACCGCGCTGTTTTATGAGTCGATGATCAAGGCGAAAAGCGGCGTGCACGGGCAGGGAAAGAAAATGCACGGACGCGCGGGTGCTGCAAAAATCGTGAAGGTGCCGGTCGGCACGATCGTTTATCCGGCGCCACCACCACCGCAGCGCGATGAAGATGGCGAGATAGTTGAGCCGACTGCTCCGGTTCAGCTGGCAAACCCGGAGCCGATTGCGGATCTAACGACCGACGGACAGGAATTCGTTCTCTGCCGCGGCGGCGCCGGCGGCAAGGGCAATGTGCACTTTAAGAGCTCGCGAAATCGCGCGCCGGTCCAATACACAGACGGGGAGGACGGCGAAGAAGGGCATTTCCTGTTGGAACTTCGCACGATCGCGGATGCCGGACTCGTCGGTTACCCGAATGCGGGCAAGTCGACGTTGCTCGGCAAGATTTCCGCCGCGCATCCGAAAGTCGCAGCCTACCCATTCACGACGCTTCACCCGCACGTAGGCATCGTGGAGTTCGACGATTATCGGCGGGCGGCGATCGCGGACATTCCCGGCCTGATTGAGGGTGCGCATCGCAACGTCGGCCTGGGCCACGAATTTCTGAGACACATCACGCGCTGCCGCTTGTTTCTCTTCGTCGTCGATACTGCCGGGAGCGAAGGTCGGCATCCAGTCGAGGACATTCAGAACCTGCGGCGCGAGCTTGACCTGTACGACGAACGTCTGTCTCGACGGCCATGGCTGATTGTTGCTAACAAGATGGACTTGCCCGCCGCATCGCAAAATTTGGAGGAGCTACGGCGCCGCTTCGCGGCGACCGAAATCGTCTCGATCTCCGCTGCGGAATCCGAAGGTCTGGCCGAGCTGCGAGGGGTTCTCGAGCATCACCTTTTTGCTAGCGAACCGGCAGATTCGGCTCGACATCCTGCGAATACTTCGGAAATAACGGCTAGCGACTAACAATTAGACAACGCGTCCCACCTCGGGGAAGATCACGACTTTTCAAATGGGTAAGCCCGTCGTAGCCAGCTACTGCACCACATTCCTCAAACCGGAAATGCTCCACATTTACCGGCAGGTGTGTGCGCTCCAGCGTTACGACACGTTCGTCATGACGAAATGGCTCCAGAACATGGAGCGCTTTCCGTTCAAAGACATCGAGATGATTCCGAAGCCGCGCTTTAACCCGTTCCGGCACGGTTGGCTGAAGTTCGTGAAAAAGGCGCCGCCGGTTATCTACCGCGGGGAATATCAGCTCTTGTCGTCGCTCCTCGACCGCCGCGGCGCCGACCTGATGCACATTTACTTTGGTCACACCGGCGTCCATCTCCTGCCGTTCATCGAGCATTGGGACAAGCCGTGTGTCGTCTCGTTTCACGGCGCGGACGTGAGCCTGAAGCAGGACGTGAAGGATTACATTCCCAAGCTGCGACAGGTGTTTAATGCGGTGCCGCTGGTCTTTGCCCGTTCACAATCTCTCGCGGAAAGGCTCGTGACGCTTGGTTGCCCGCAGGAAAAGCTGCGCATCAGCCGCACCGGCGTTCCGCTGCAGCAGTTCCCCTTCGTCAGGCGTGAGGCACCGGTCGATGGACGGTGGCGCTTGATGCAGGCATGCCGGTTGATTCAGAAGAAAGGCGTCGCGACTACGCTCTGCGCCTTCGCCATTTTCCAGAAACAGTATCCTAACTCTGAGCTGATCATTGCCGGCAAAGGGCCGTTGCAGGGCCATCTCGAGGAGTTGGCGGAAGAGCTTGGCGTCGTCGACAAAGTTCATTTCGTAGGATTTCTCTCGCAGGGGCAATTGCGCGACCTGTACGCGAGCTCTCATCTCTTTCTCCATCCGAGCGAAACGCCGCCCGACCAAAACCAGGAAGGCATTCCGAACTCAGTCCTCGAAGCCATGTCGACAGGTCTGCCCGTCGCCGCCACACGTCACGGCGGAATTCCGGAGGCGGTCGAGCACGGCCGCACCGGCTATCTCGCGGCAGAGCGCGACTTCGAAGCGCTCGCCGCAGCAATGAAGGAGATCGTGCGCTCGCCGAACGTTTTTCGTGAAATGGGACAGCTTGCGAGCGAACACGTCGCCGCGCATTTCGAACAGGCAGCGCAAATCCGAAATCTGGAATCGCATTACGACGAAGCGCTTGCCATGGCCGAAGCGAGGGCACCGGTTCGTGTGCCTCAGCCTGTGGTGGTGCAGCGGCGTTTCGCGGAGCAGGTTCCGGCGAAATAGCGGCGAAATTTCGCAAAGTCTCTTGTCAGACTAACAAATCTCGCTTTGATAACGCGGCGTTAGCGCTCCGGTTAAGACCAAGTTCAAATGGGTCACGCAACGGCGCACGAGTAAGAAGGTTTAAAGACTTCAACTCGAGCACTTGGGACCGCGGCGCTGCCTTTCAAGCAAGATGCAGTTTCGTTTTATTCTAATCCCGGTTCTGGCGCTGACACTTTTCAGTGCGGCAACATCCGCCTTCGCCGCCCCGGAACCTTCACCGTCGCCAGGCAGCGCTGCCACGGAAGAGAAACACGGCGTCCCGCTGAAAGCTGCTCCGCTTTTCACGATCGGGAAATTTACCGTCACCAATTCGATGCTCGTGACGTGGATCGTCGCGGCAGCAGTTATTGTAGCGGCGCAGAGCGCGATGCGGAAAAAGGAACCCGTCCCGAGCGGCCGGCAGAATTTCTGGGAATGGCTGGTCGAGGGTCTCTACAACTTTCTCGAATCGATCATCGGCAGTGAGCTGGTGAAGAAGACGTTTTGGTTCTTCGCCACGATTTTCATCTTCATCCTTTTCGTGAACTGGTTCGGGCTGCTGCCCGGCGTCGGCACGATCGGTTGGGGTCACGAGGTGAATGGTCATTTTGAAGTGACCCGTCCGATTCTCCGTGGCGGCAATGCCGACCTCAACATGACCACGGCGATGGCGATGGTGTTTTTCGTGATGTGGCTCATCTGGGCGGTTCAGGCGAACGGCGTCGGCGGTGTCCTCATGCACATCTTTGGACCGAAAGGCGAAAGCAAAGGCTTCATGAAGCTGATGATGATCGCGATCTTCTTTATCGTCGGTCTGCTAGAGATCGTTTCGATTTTGTTCCGCCCGATATCGCTGAGCTTCCGGCTTTACGGGAATGTTTACGCCGGCGAGACGATCCTCGAGTCGATGTCGACAATGGTGCCCGCGCTCTCGTGGCTGATTCCGATTCCGTTTTACTTTATGGAACTGCTCGTCGGCATCGTGCAGGCGCTTGTTTTTATGCTGCTGACGGCGGTGTTCACGTTACTGATTGCGCAGCACGAGCCCGGACACGAAGGGGCTCACCATTAATGAATTTGGCGGCTGTGACCGTGGTTCCCGCGGGTGTCGCCAGGAAACACAAATAGAAAGACAACAATGACATTAGCACTCGCAACGATACTTCCGCTGCTCGCCGAGATGGGCGGTAGCATTCACATTGGTCTGGCAGCGCTCGGCGCGGCCATCGGCGTCGGCCTGATCGGCATGGGCGCCGCCTCCGCGGTGGGTCGCAATCCCGGCGCAGCCACACCGATCCTGGTGCAGGCGATTCTCGCCATCGCGTTCGCGGAAGCGATCGTCTTCTACGCGCTCTACCTCGCGCCGCACTAAGCAATGATGTTGCCGCCACTACTCGCTGCCAGCGCTCTCGATTCTGCGAAGGAAACGGCTGAGACGTTCGGCTGGAACGTCTGGCTCTTTCTCTCGCAGGTGATCAGCTTCGTGATCGTGGCGCTGGTGCTGAAGCGCTTCGCTTACACGCCGGTGCTCAAGGTTCTTGAAGAACGCCGTCAGCGCATTCAGGAGGGCTTACTCAATGCGGACAAGATCAAGCAGCAGCTCGCCGATGCGGAGAACCGCCACGCTGAAATTCTCGCCCAGGCAAACGCTCAGGCGCAGAGGATGATCGACGAAGCGCGAGCCAGTGCTTCGACAGTTGCCGATCGCAAACAGCAGGAAGCGATCGCCGCAGCGGAGCAGATCATTGCGAAGGCGCACGAAGCCAGCCGCATCGAGCGCGAGAAAGAAATGGCGGAACTGAAGCGTCAGCTCGGTCGGCTTGTCATCGACACAACCAGCAAGGTGACTGGCAAAGTTCTAACGTCGGATGACCAGCGGCGTTTGCAGGAGGAGACAGCGCGAGAGGTCGCGGCCTGACGAACAATGACTGGCGGCAAGGAAATCAAACGAATCGCACGCGATATGACGCGGGCCAGCTTTACTGATGGCCAGGTGGATCGCGGTCGTATCGATTCGATCATTCAATCCCTCATCGCCAGAAACCCGCGGAATTTCTATCGCATCCTCGACGCCTACAAGCGGCTCCTCCGCCTTGAGATTATGAAGCGGCACGCCGTGATCGAAAGCGCCGAGGCACTCGACCAACAGACGACTTCGAGGGTCGCGATGTCCCTCGCTAAGAAATACGGAGCGGAGCTGACGACGGAATTTGTAGTGAAGCCCGAGCTGCTCGGCGGAATGCGCATCCGCGTGGGCAGCGACGTCTGGGACGGCACGGTGCGCAACAGATTAGAACGACTCCAGAAAGAATTATGAGCAGCATATTGGAAGAACTCGAAACGAAGATCGAATCGCTCAAAACGACGACTACCAAGAGCAACGTCGGCGTGGTGCGTGAAGCAGGCGACGGCGTCGCGCGCATTGAAGGGCTGAGCGATGTGATGTTGAACGAGATGATCGAATTCTCGAGCGGCGTGATGGGGCTCGCGCTCAACCTTGAGGAAACAGAGGTCGGCGCGATTCTGCTCGGCGATCCAACCGCGGTGGCGGAAGGCGATGAAGCGAAGACGACCGGACGGCTACTCAGCGTTCCGGTTGGGAAAGAATTGTTGGGCCGGGTCGTCAATACGCTAGGCCAACCACTCGACAACAAAGGACCGGTGAAGTCCGAGCTGTTTTACCCGGTGGAAAAGATCGCCCCGGGTATCATCAAGCGGCGTTCGGTCTCGCAGCCGGTGCAGACCGGCATCATGGCGATCGACGCGATGATTCCGATCGGTCGCGGTCAGCGCGAGCTGATCATCGGCGACCGCGCGACGGGCAAGACGGTGATCGCGCTCGACACGATCATCTCGCAGGCGCGCTTGAACAAAGCGGGCGAGGCAGGACGGATCAAAGATTTCCGGCCGCTCTACTGCATCTACGTTGCGATTGGCCAGAAGAATTCCAACGTCGCTCGCGCCATCGATGTGCTGGAACGCGAAGGCGCGATGTCCTACACGACGATCATTTCCGCGCCCGCATCCGACAGCGCGACCAACCAGTATCTCGCTCCGTTCGCCGGCGCCGCCATGAGCGAGTGGTTCATGGATAACGGAATGGATGCGCTGATTATCTATGACGATTTGTCGAAGCACGCAGTCGCTTACCGGCAGGTTTCGCTTGTCCTTAAACGTCCATCAGGCCGCGAAGCTTATCCAGGCGACGTCTTCTATTTGCATTCGCGTCTTCTCGAGCGCTCGGCGCGTGTGAGTGACGAATTCGGCGGCGGCTCCGTCACGGCGTTGCCGATTATCGAAACCCAGGCGGGCGACGTTTCCGCATACATTCCCACAAACGTAATTTCAATCACCGACGGGCAGATTTATCTGCAGAACGATCTTTTCTACCAGGGCGTTCGTCCTGCGATCTCGGTTGGTTTGTCGGTCTCGCGCGTTGGTTCCGCCGCGCAGATTAAGGCGATCAAGCAGGTCGCCGGCAAAGTGAAGCTGGACCTCGCGCAGTTCCGCGAACTGGCGGCGTTCGCGCAGTTCGGTTCCGACCTGGATGCGCAGACCCGAGCGAAGCTCGATCGCGGCCAGCGCATCGTCGAACTGTTCAAACAGGGCCAATACAATCCGATCCCGGTCGAGGAGCAGGTCGCGGTTATGTGGGCAATGCAGAACGGTTACCTCGACGCGGTGCCGGTCGATCGCGTGAAGGAATTTCAGACCAAGCTGCAAGACTACATGACGACTCGCCGTGATAGCCTGCTCGCTGCGATCCGGGAAAAGAAATCGATCGACAGCGATCTCGAGTCGCAGCTGAAAGCAGCCCTCGACGAGTTCGTTGCCTCGCGTCCGGTCGGTGAAACGAAAAGTGCCGCCGCGGCAGCGTAGTTAAATGGCTAACCCGCAGCATATGCGCAGGCGGATCACGGGGATCCGCAATACTTCGCAAATCACGAAGGCGATGCAGATGGTCGCTGCGTCGAAGATGCGCCGGGCGCAACAGGCTGCACTGGCGGGCCGGCCTTACGCATCATTGATGAACAAGGTGCTGGTATCGTTGCAACAGCGCACCGACGCAAAGCTTCATCCATTGCTCGCAGTGCGGGAGGTCAAACGCGAGCTCGTGATTGTCATCAGCACCGATAAAGGCCTGGCCGGCGCGCTGAACACAAACCTGATGCGCGAGGCGATCCGGTTTGATCAGGCGAAGACGGTTTTCGTCTCCGCTGGCAAGAAAGGCCGGCAGTTTCTCGCACGTTCACGCCGCGAGCTGCTGGCAGATTTCGAACTGCGCGACGCGCCGACATTCGTTGAAACGAAATCGATCGCGCAATTTGGAATGGAAAAGTTTCTTGGCCAGGAAGTCGATCGCGTTTCGGTGCTCTACACGCATTTCATCAACACGATCAATCAGCGCGCCGTCGTCCGAACGTTGCTTCCCATCAGTCCGTTTGAGCTGCCGCATCCGCAGAGTCAGGACGCGAAGCATGACCCGATGCTCGGCTACTTGTTCGAGCCGACCCCGGAAGCGGTCCTCGATGTGATGCTTCCCTACTACGTGCAATATCAGGTTTACCAGATGATCCTCGACGCACGGGCGTCGGAACAGAGCGCACGAATGGTCGCGATGAAAAACGCGACCGACAATGCGCTCCAGCTCATCAAGGATCTCACTCTCGAATACAACAAATTGCGCCAGGCGAGCATCACTACTGAGCTGCTCGAGATCGCGACCGCGCAGATGGCGCTCGGCAGTTAATCAAAAGCTTTATGAATACAGGTGAAATCGTTCAGGTCATCGGCCCCGTCGTCGATGTGGAATTCAAGCCCACCGGGGTCGGTGGTAACGGCGGCCTCCCTAAGATCTACAACGCGCTGGAGATCGAGTATGAGGCGAACGGCAATACAACCAAGCTTACACTCGAAGTGCAGCAGCACCTGGGCGAGCACTGGGTGCGCTCGATCGCGATGTCGTCAACCGAAGGTCTGAAGCGCGGCATGAAGGTCACTGACACTGGTGGCCCGATCACTGTGCCGGTCGGCGATGGCGTTCTCGGTCGCGTGTTTAACGTCACCGGTGATGCGGTGGACAATCGCGGACCGGTGAAATTCGAGAAGCGCTATCCGATTCATCGCCCGTCGCCTTCACTGATGGATCAGGACACGCGCGCGCAGGTTCTTGAGACCGGCATCAAAGTTATCGATCTGATTTGTCCGTTTACGAAGGGCGGCAAAGTGGGCGCCTTCGGTGGTGCGGGCGTCGGCAAGACGGTCGTGATCATGGAGTTGATCA
Source organism: Chthoniobacterales bacterium (assembly GCA_045809945.1). Lineage (GTDB taxonomy): Bacteria > Verrucomicrobiota > Verrucomicrobiia > Chthoniobacterales > UBA10450 > CADDYX01. Next base: position 1,596 of record JBJMWW010000149.1, on the reverse strand, counting down.
ACAACATCGCCAAAGGCCATGGCGGCTATTCGGTTTTCGCCGGAGTGGGGGAGCGCACGCGCGAAGGCAACGATCTCTACACTGAAATGAGCGAGGCCGGCGTCATCGATCAGAAAGACCTGAGTAAATCAAAAGTCGCGCTCGTTTACGGACAAATGAACGAACCCCCGGGCGCACGTTTGCGTGTCGCGCTGTCGGCGTTGGCGATGACGGAATATTTCCGCGACGAGAAAAATCAGGACGTGTTGTTGTTCATCGACAACATCTTCCGATTCTCGCAAGCGGGCTCGGAAGTATCGGCGTTGCTCGGACGCACGCCGAGTGCGGTCGGTTATCAGCCGACGCTCGCCGCCGAGATGGGCGATCTTCAGGAGCGCATCACGTCGACGAAGAAAGGCTCGATCACGTCATTCCAGGCGGTTTACGTTCCGGCGGACGACCTGACCGATCCCGCGCCGGCGAACACGTTCGCGCATCTTGATTCAACAATCGTTCTCGAACGTGCAATTGCCGAGCTCGGCATTTATCCCGCGGTGGATCCGCTCGCATCAACGTCCAAGGCGCTTGCGCCGGAAATCGTCGGCGAAGATCACTACGCCGTCGCGCGCGGCGTGCAGCGCGTTCTGCAGCGCTACAAGGATCTGCAGGACATCATCGCGATTCTCGGCATGGACGAGCTTGCGCCGGACGACAAGCTGACCGTTTTCCGGGCCCGCAAAATCCAGCGCTTTCTTTCGCAGCCATTCCACGTCGCTGAAATTTTCACCGGCACCAAAGGCCAATACGTACCCGTCACGGAGACGGTGCGCGGCTTCAAAGAAATCCTCGACGGTAAACACGATGATGTGCCGGAAACGAACTTCTACATGAAGGGCGGCATCGACATGGTCACGGCCAACGAATAATGGCTACCCTGCGGCTCGAGATCGTTACGCCCGAACAGACCGCCTACTCGGAAGACGTCGACATGGTCACGCTTCCCGGAACGGAAGGTGAGTTCGGCGTTTACCCGAATCACGTGCCGTTGCTCACGACGATCAAGCCGGGCGAGCTGCGTGTGACAAAGGACGGTCGCTCCGAATATCTCGCGATCGGCGAAGGCTTCGTCGAAGTGCGTGGCGACGGCGTGTCGGTCCTCACTGACATGGCGATTCAGCCGGAGAAGATCGACATGTCGGCTGCCGAGCAAGCGGTCGAGCGCGCGCGCGCCGCGATGAAGAGCGACGTCCATCCGGAAGACGTTGCGGCCGTTCAGGCGACGCTGCAAAAAGCGTTGGCGCAACTGCACGTCAAACGTCGCACTCATCACTAGTAGTTTGTTGAGCCAAACGCCAGAAACTCTCGGCATCATCGCCGGCAGTGGCGTTTACCCGTTGTTACTTGCTGATGCCGCGCGTGCTGCCGGCATAAAACGCATCGTCGCGGTCGCGTTTAGCGGCGAAACCGACCCGGCGCTCGGTCAGCGCGTCGACGAAATTCAGTTCATCCGCGTCGGCCAACTCGGAAAGCTGTTGAGTTACTTCAAAGCGTCAGGAGTTCGCTCGGCGATCATGGCAGGCCAGATTGCGCCGCAGAATCTCTTCCATCTCATGCCCG
>JBJMWW010000148.1:0-5402 GCA_045809945.1 Chthoniobacterales bacterium | reverse complement strand
CGAGCTGAAACGACGTGCCGGTAAACTCCGACCGATAGTTCGACATCCGAAAATTTGCACGGAGGCCGCTGCCGTAAGTAATCACCGGCGTCTCTTTCCCGATCCGCTCAAGCAGCTTGTCGCCGTAGCGATCGTCGACGTTTACGACGGCGGCCGCTTTCTTCTTGTACTGCTGATTGGTTAGGCCGGTAAACAGCTTCGCCTTCGCGTCGAAGTAGGCCTCCATCGTTCCATGAAAATCGAGATGATCCTGCGTCAGGTTCGTAAACACAGCGACGTCCCATTCAATGCCGCGAACGCGTTCCTGTTCCAGCGCGTGTGACGAAACTTCCATCGCAGCGGCTTTGCACCCGGCGCTCCGCATCTGAGCCAGCAACTCCTGCACATCGAGCGACTCCGGAGTCGTGCGTACCGCGGGCAAAATGCGTTCGCCGATCTCGTAGCGCACCGTGCCGAGCAGGCCGCAGCGCATCCCGGCGCTCTCGCAGATGTGCTTGATCAGAAACGTGGTCGTCGTTTTCCCGTTCGTGCCGGTAACGCCGGCGAGCTTTAATTTGCGCGCCGGATTTTCGTAGAATGCGACCGCCAGATCGGCCAGCGCAGTCCGTGTGTTATCGACCACGACGCAGGTGGCACGGCACGCTTCTTCGCGCTCAGTGACGATCACGCTCGCCCCTTTTTCGATGGCCGCGCCGATGAACTGATGGCCGTCGACTTTTTCGCCGCGAAGTGCAACGAACATGGAATCCCCCTGCACTCGCCGCGAGTCATACGCGATGCTTTCCACTGTGCGATCCACTGGCCCGATGACCTTGCGAGGTTGTAGGGCGGCCAGCAGTTTCTTGAGCGGCATGCGTGAGGAGATTGCGGTTGCGGAAAGCTCAACGTCGCGCGGCGCTGCTGGAAGCCACGCGCGCGGTAGTCACCGGTTTCGCTGGCAATGCTTGTGGTTCCAAGTCGAGATAACGCGCCGCCTTTTCGGCGATGTGGGCAAAGATCGGGCCGGCCACGAGGCCGCCGTAATTCTGCTCGGGCGTTTTCGTGTGCGCGTCGTCGAGCACGACCAGCCCGACGAACTCGGGATGATCAGACGGCATAAAGCCGGCGAACGACACCACATATTTTCCCTGCTCGTAGCCCCCATGTGGATCGACTTTCTGCGCGGTGCCGGTCTTGCCTGAGATCGTAAAGCCGGGGACTGCCGCAGCCGCCGCCGTCCCGCGATCGCTCACGACTCCGCGCAACGCATCGCCGACCTGCTTCGCCGTCTCAGGCGCGATCACCTGACGCAGCACAACCGGCGAAAAGGTGCTGATGGTTTTTCCGTCTGCACTCGTAACGGATTTGACGATCCGCGGGGTGACGAGTTTGCCGCCGTTCGCCACCGTAGCCATCGCGCACGTCATCTGCAGAGGTGTGACGCCAATCTCGTGGCCCATCGGGATGTGCGTGATGGAAACCTTGCTCCATTGCTGCGGCGGACGGAGCATGCCTGCGATTTCGCCGGGCAGTTCAACGCCCGTCCGTTCGCCAAAGCCGAAACGACGGATGTACTCGTAAAACTTTTGCTCGCCGAGCATGAGCGCAAGCTTGGCCGCGCCGATGTTGCTCGAGTGAACGAGAATGTCGTTCACAGACAGCTCGCCGTACGCTTTGTGATCGTGCAGCGCCCGTCCCCCGTAGTTGAAGACGCCGTTCTCGCAAAAGATCGTCGTGTCCGGCCGCACCTTGTGCTCGTTCAGCGCCGCCGCGGCGGTGACGATCTTGAAGGTTGAGCCGGGCTCCATCATGTCGATAACCGCGCGGTTCTTCATCTCTTCCGGTTTCGCGTCCGCACGCTGATTGATGTCGAACGCGGGGCGGTTCGCCATCGCAAGGATTTCGCCGGTCTGCGGACGCATCAGAATGACCGTCGCTTTTTGCGGGGTGAACTCGCGCATCGCCGCATCGAGCTCGTTCTCGACAATGTTCTGCAAATTCAGATCGATCGTGAGATGAACGTCGTAACCGTCGCGCGCCGCACGCTCCTGACCGCGGTAAAGCACGATTTCCTGACCGGCGCGGTTATGCTCGATATAACGATAACCGTCATCGCCGTGCAGATATTCCTCCATTGAAGCTTCCACGCCCTGGATTCCTTTGTGATCGAAATCGGTGAAGCCGATGACATGGCAGAGCATCCCGCCATTCGGATAGATGCGGCTGGAATCGGGCAAGGGATAAATGCCCTTCAGATTCTGCGCGCGGAGTTTTTCGCGTAACGCGACCGCCTGCGTCTCCGGCACCTGTCGCTTCAGCACGATATAACGTCGATCCCCCCGCAATTTTTCGTTCAACTCCGAGCGGTCGAGTTTCAGCTCGCTCGCGAGCAACGGCACGAGCGCCTCCGCATTATTAATGTGCGTCGCGTCGGCCACGATCGTCTCGCACGGAACGTTGTGGGCGAGGACCTCGTTGTTGGCGTCGAAGATTGCGCCGCGCGTGGCGTAGATCGGCTGCTTGTCGACGTGCTTCTCAGCCGCGAGCCCGGCGTACTCGTCGTGCTTGATCATTTGCAGATAGACGAGACGAAACGAGAAGACGCTGAAAAGCGCAGTGAAGGCGAGGCAGACGAGTGCGCATCGGATGCGGGCGCTCCATTTCATCTGCCGGTGTGCTGATTCACCACAGGAAGGACTGCGTTGTCATTCGGCCGCGGCGTAAGGCGGACGATGTTCTGCTCCGCGATCGGAATCATCTTGAGGTAGCCTTCCTTCAGTCTCCGTTGCAGCGCGGAGCGCGAAGTGAGCGCAGCGATCTGGACGTTCGCGACTTCGTTTTGCGCGCGCAGACTCGCGAGCTCGTTTTCAAGTCCCTTTTTTTGCGTGCCGAGACTGTGTAACTGCAACGTCAGGTAGACGTAAATGAGTCCGGTGAGCGCAACGAAGGCCGTCACCACGATCCAGCGCGCGAGTGATGCGGCCTGAATCGTGTTGAGCTGTTTCCGGCGCGGTGCGTGCATCAAATTTTTTCGGCGACGCGCAATTTCGCGCTGCGTGATCGAGGGTTAAGGCGTAGCTCGGTCTCACTCGGGTCGACCGGCTTCGGCGTGATCAAACGCAGCGCGAATTGCGGGTTTCGTTGGGGTTCCGGCCAGTTCGGCTGGTCGTTCCATTCGCGGCTAAGGTCGCGAAAGAAATTTTTGACGATGCGGTCTTCAAGCGAATGAAACGTGATCACCGCGATCCGCGCCCCTGATTCGAGCCGGCTTGTCAGGCCGCGCAAACCTTCTTCGAGTGCGCCGAGCTCGTCGTTCACTTCCATTCGTAAGGCTTGGAAAACTTGTGTCGCCGGGTGTCGCCGGCCATGACGCCACACCACTTTCTCGACGGCTTTCGCAAGTTGCATGGTCTCGCTGAACGGCGTCGATTTGCGCCACTTCACGAGATGACTTGCAATTCGGCGCGCAGCCGGCTCTTCGCCGTACTCGCGGAAAATGCGCGTCAGCTCCTCATCGCTGTAATTGTTCACGATCTGCGCTGCCGTCAGCTCGCCACGCGGGTCCATCCGCATATCGAGCGGACCATTGCGCATCACGCTGAAGCCGCGCTCCGCGTTTTCGAGTTGGCGCGATGAAACGCCCAGATCGAGCAGCGCTCCGCCAATCTGCCTGATGCCGAGTTCGTCGAGGAGGCGCGCGGCTTCGCGAAAGTTTGCCTGTCGCAGCGTCACGCGCCCGCCGAATTCCGACAGCCGGTCTGCTCCGTGCCCGATGGCATCCGGATCCTGGTCAAGCGCGAGCACGTCGGCCCCGGTTTTCAAAATCGCTTCGGTATGACCTCCGCCGCCAAGGGTCGCGTCGACGATCAGTGAGCCTGGTTTCGGCGCGAGGAACTCGACGACTTCATTCGCGAGCACCGGCCGGTGGTAAACGAAATCCTCCATTTTCTCCGGCGCCTCCTCTTCGATAGCGAGCGGACCGGTGGCGAACCAAATCGGCCGCTCAAACAACAACGCGTTCATACTTTAACCCGTTACAACCCGATGACGTTAGCGACGTGCTGATACGTCGGTGTTTCCTCCTCGTGCGCTCGTTTCCAGCGCGATGAATTCCAAATTTCGAAGCGGCCGCGCCCGCCGACGAGCGCGACTTCGCCTTTCAATTGCAGTTGGCGGCAAAGTTCTTCGGGCAACACGAGACGACCCTGCTTGTCCGCGGTGCCGTGTTGTGCGCGCGCATGCAGTTGCCGCAGAAAGACGCGACGTTCGGGGCCGGAGAGATTCGCCGCTTGGTCGGCTTCCTCGATCATGCGCGCGAATTCGGGCTGCGACATGACCAGAAGCGAACGGCCTTGCGCGTCCGGCAGAAGGATAAATTCCTCGGCCTCGCCCCGTCGCCACCGCGACGGAATGGTGATGCGATTTTTTTCGTCGATTGAGTGACGAAATTCGCCGGCGAAGACACTTGGACTGTGGAGGTCGGCTGGCATTACGCGTGGACAGTCTCACCATTTCAATCCACTTAGCTCCACTTGTAACCACTTGCCATGCCAGGGGTCAATACAATTTCACCCGATTTTTATAGTCTCTCGCCTGTCATCCCGAGAGCCACCCTTGTCATTCCGAGCGGAGTCGAGGAATCTTCGTGCAATTGGAACGGAGATGTCTCGACTGCGCTCGACATGACAAGAACCGCGACTCGTAGAATTCTCCCGGTGTGCCGACTGGCCGCTCCGGTTCTCTTATTCGCGAACCAGTTAGTCGCGCAAACCCCACCACCTTCTGACATGGTGCGCGTGACGGTTTCGATGAACGCCGATGGTTCGCGCACCACCTACCAATGGGATACGGCGAATCACAAGGCGACCGCCACGACCAGCGACGGCAAAAACGTGCGCGAGAAAATTCGCTACGTTCTCGATGACAACGGCAGGTTCGTGACCGGCGAAGTGCTCGGGCCGAAGGATAAGGTGCGTTTCGTTACGCGCTACAAATACGACACCGCAGGGCGAGTAGGTGAAGAGAGTCAATCAACGCCAGATGGCGTTCTGCAACACCGCATCGTCCATTCTTACAATACTGCCGGCAAAGAAACCGGCTACATCATCTACGACGCAAACGGGCGGATCGAGCACCGCGAAGGCGGCACGAGGTAAGATGGCGACGAATCCGGAGATGCCGCTAATTCGGCCGCCACGGCATTAGTCAGCACTTCTTGCCTGCGCGGTCAAAGCGAGCTAATAAAACAACCCCTGCGATGATCGACTACATCCAAAAGGGCGGGCTGCTCATGTGGCCGATCCTCATTTGCAGCATCATCTCGATCGCTGTTTTTGCTGAACGGCTCTTCTATTTGCATCGCGCGACAATCCACGTCGGCGAGTTTCTGCAGGGGCTTTCGAACCTGATCCAGCGCCGGAATT
>JBJMWW010000147.1:0-17266 GCA_045809945.1 Chthoniobacterales bacterium | reverse complement strand
CGCGCCCGCTACAGAATAAACGCCGAGCGGAACGCTTGAGAGGTCCTTCACTTCGTTCAGGATGACCGCACGTCTACCGCGGCGTGATGACGGGCGTTTCCTGCAGCTTGTCGGCATCTTCCGTCAGTTCATCGCGAAACACCCTCGTTAGCGCCTGATCGTGCAGGATGTTCATGTCGGTGTTGTGACTCGCGGTGTCGTCGTTTTCCCACGACTCATTCCACCAGCAAAAGCCGATCACCGCTGGCCAGCGTCCGGAAAAGAGATCGTCGAGCGCTGATTTTGCCCAGTCAGCCGCGTCGACGGTGCGGTGATCCAAGGCACACCCGAATTCCGCAATGATGACGGGCTTCCCCGGCGCGATCTTAGTGATTCGCGGATAGGCCGTTTTCATTTTGAACCGGAAGCTTTCCGTTCCGTCGCGCGCGCGCGGAGTGAGCGGGCCGTATGCGCTGAGCCCAACCCAGTCGCAATAATCGGCGCCGGGAAAATAGTTCTCGAATCGATTCCACTTCGCTTCCGGTTCGTCGAACCAGTTGACGTGCCAGACCCATTGCAGGTTTTGGGCGGCTTCATCGCGCATCAGATCGACGATGTGCCGATACGCGGCGATGTAGCGCGCCGGACCTTCGTTTGCGCCTCCGTTCCATTTTCCATTCCAGGCAAACCACTTCCCGTTCGGCTCCGTGCCCCACTCGATCAGGATCGGCGAGCCGAACGCTTTCGCGGCGCGAGCCCACGCCCGAAGATCGTCGTCGAATCTTCCTCCAATGATGTTCGCGAGCGTAAAGAGTTTTTCGGCGTGCTGTTGTTCGGTGTCGGAACGCAACATGAGCCGCACGTACGGCACCTTGCCGAGATCGCGGATCCAAGCGCACGTCGCAGCTGGAAACGCCCGATCTTCAAACCAATTATCGGAGAAGAAAACCCAAGCGGCTTTCTTGCCTATGGCATTCTCGAAACGGGCGACGTCCGTCGGTTTAATGTCGTGCTCGGTCGGATCGTGATCTTTTGCCGGCTCGTCGAAATACAAACCCTGGTAAAGCTTGCCGGCTGGCGGCACATCGAGTCGCGCCGCAGCGCGCGCGGTTATCGCGATGAGCAGGAATGCGACGACGCGACCGAACATGAAGAAGATTGTACAAACAAACGGCGGAAGACGCAGTTGCGCGTTCCGCCGTTGTTTTAGAATCGCGGAGCTCTAGCTTCCCTTCGTCTGGTCGCGTAACGCCTTCACGCGATCATGCGCAGCCTTCACTTCAGTGTACTGGCGCGAAACGACGTCGCGCAGCGGCGACGAGAGATTTTCGTCCTCGATTGCTTTCCGGTATTCGGAGATGGCGGAGTCTTCGCCGCGCTCGCACTCGGCGAGAATGGCGTGATCGTCGCCGCTCGTTAACGCGGATTTCAAATTGATCCAGGCGCGGTGTAACGCGCCGCTCACGCTGCTCGTCTCTTCCGGCTTCGAATCGCCGAGTGAGCGGATCACTTCATTCTGCAGTTCACCCGCGAACTTTGCGCGCTGCAGCGAATATTCGCTGAAGAGCGACTTGAGCGTGCCGTCTTTCACTGCTTCCGCAGCCTGGCGGAAGCCCTCTTGTCCATCCTTCAAAGTCTCGATCAAGCTATTCAGGGTGGAAACCATTTCAGTTGTTTGTGCCATACCGAATTGAATCGAAGCCGCACTACTCTTTGCGCGCGTCGGTTGCAGCGAACGCGTGCCGTCTTACGGTTTCACATGAACGAAAACAAAACCGGCAAGGATCTGACGAAAGAAGCGCCGCGCGGCCCGAAAACGAAACTGGGCGGATACGTGATTCTCGGTCGCACGATCGACAAATGCCGCGCGCTCCTCTGGGGCAACATCGGCGAGTATCATTTCGATTGTCCGCTCGACAACATGCTCTTCGGCTGGAAGGGCATCAAAGGCGATGACTTCAAAGCGGTGGTTGAACGCGGCGCGAGCGACGAAGAGATCGTGAAGTGGGTCGACGAAAACGGTGCGCGCAAATCCGAGGACGAAAAACGTCAGTGGTGCGATGAAATGCTCGCGGCGAACCCGTACGACAATCCCGAAAAGCGCGAGTGGTACGCCGATGCGATCAAGTCGACAGGGCAGGATCCGAAATCGACGCCGCTCTTCGATTGGCTGGAAGAGGACGACCGCGTCAGTTACAAAAAGGCGGCATAATTCATCGCTGTAGCCGCCATACGGCCTCATCGGAAACGGTGAGGCCGTTTTGCTATCCAATTCCGTTCTAAAAGTGCATGGCCATTTCGCTTAAGCCCCAGCACCTGAAGCGCTACGGACAAATCGCGGCATTGCTCGCGAAGTACGGCCGCTCCGACATCGTAAAAAGCGCGGGACTTGAGCAGACGCTCGCCGCGGAACAGCGCGTTACGCCGGAAGAGTCAGCCAAGGCCGACCAGCTCGCGGATGATCTGGAGAAACTCGGGCCGACCTTCGTAAAGCTCGGGCAGCTGCTCTCGACGCGCGTTGAGCTGATGCCACGCGCTTATCTCGAAGCCCTCGAGCGACTGCAGGACAAGGTCGAGCCGTTCTCGTTCGCCGAAGTCGAACAGATCATTACGGGCGAGCTGGGCGTGCGAATGTCGAAAGCATTCGCGGAGTTCGACGATCAACCCACGGCGTCCGCTTCGTTAGGCCAGGTGCATCTCGCGAGATTGCGAGACGGGCGACGCGTCGCAGTCAAAGTCCAACGGCCAAATATCCGGGAGCGGATGTTCGAAGATCTCGACGCACTCGACGAGATCGCAGAGTTCCTCGATTCGCACACCGAGTTCGGCAAGAAGTACGAGTTCGCCCGAATGCTCGATGAGATGCGCAAGAGTTTGCTGCGCGAGCTCGATTACCGGCAGGAGGCGACGAACCTCAGCACCTTCCACGAAAACCTTGCCGAGTTTCCGGACATCATCGTGCCGCTGCCGATCTCTGACTACTGCACAGCGCGTGTCCTGACGATGGAGTACGTTCCGGGCCGCAAGGTGACCGAGATGTCGCCGCTCGCGCGCATGGAGTTCGATGGTGCGGCGCGCGCCGACGAGCTATTCCGCGCCTATCTCAAACAAATCCTGGTCGATGGTTTTTTCCACGCCGATCCGCATCCGGGCAACGTCTTCCTGACCGACGATTACCGAATTGCGCTAATCGATCTTGGAATGGTTGGCCGGATCATGCCGCGACTACAGGAGGATTTACTGCAACTGCTGCTCGCCGTCGCGGAAGGCCGCGGTGAAGAAGCCGCGCAGACCGCGGTGAAAATCGGCCAGCCGAAACCGGAATTTGACGAGACCGAATTTACACGGCGCGTTTCGGAGATCGTCGCGGTGCAAAAGAGCGCGACTGTTGAGCAGATGCAGGTCGGGCGACTCGTGCTCGAAGTCACGACGGTCGCGGCGGAGACGAACATTCGTGTGCCGCAGGAAATGACGATGCTCGGCAAGACGCTGCTCAATCTCGATCAGGTCGGCCGCGCCCTCGAACCGCAGTTCGATCCGAACGCGTCGATCCGGCGGCACGCAGCAGAAATCCTGGAACGTCGTTTAACCAAAACACTATCGCCCGGGCATCTCCTCAGCGGATTGCTGGAGATGAAGGATCTGCTTCAGCGTTTGCCGTCCCGGCTGAACAAATTCATCGACGTTATCTCGCGCAACGAGCTCAAAATAAACGTCGACGCAATCGACGAGAAAACGCTGATTCTAGGATTTCAGAAAGTGGCAAACCGCATCACGGTTGGGCTGATCATCGCAGCAATGATCATCGGCGCCGCGATGCTGATGCGGGTCGACACCACCTTCCGCATCTGGGGTTATCCCGGTCTCGCAATTCTATTCTTCCTCGGCGCGGCGGGCGCCGGGGTCATCCTGCTGATCAATATCTTTTTCTACGACAAGTCGCACGACGACTAGGTCTTCACGATCGGCGGCACGATGTCTTCGGTGTCGCCGGCGTCGATGCCGCGCTGCAATTGGCTGTGTCGCACGCTGTAGAGGAAGTAAATGACCAGGCCTATCGCGAGCCACCCGACGAATCGCACCCACGTCTCGATCGGCAGACTTAGCATCAGCGCGGCGCACAGGATCACGCCAACGATCGGAAACCACGGCACCATCGGCACGCGGAACGGCCGGGGCCGACCTGGATCTTTCCGCCGCAGAATGATCACTCCGATACAGACGAGCACGAACGCGAAAAGCGTGCCGATGTTCGTCAGATCCGAAAGCGAACCGATGTCGGTGATCATCGCGACTCCACCGACGATGATGCCGGTCCAGATTGTCGTGATGTGCGGAGTGCGAAACCGTGGATGGATGCGAGAGAAGTATCGCGGCAGCAGGCCATCACGCGCCATCGCCATGAAGATGCGTGGCTGGCCGAGCTGAAAAACGAGCAGGACCGAGGTAAGCCCCGCGAGAGCGCCGGCGCTCACCAGCGCCTGTGCCCACGGCTTGCTCGCGAAGGCGGTAGCAACGGCGGCCGGATCGCCGAGGTAAACCGTGTATTTGTTGATGCCGGTCAACACTGCAGACATCAACACGTAAAGCAGCGTGCAGATGATGAGACTCGCAATCATACCGATCGGAAGATCGCGCTGCGGATTGCGCGTTTCCTCCGCCGTCGTCGAGACCGCATCGAAGCCGATAAACGCGAAGAACACGATCGCCGCGCCGCTCATCATTCCGCCTAAACCGGATGGCATAAACGGATGCCAGTTTGTTGGATGCACCATGAAGGCACCGAGCGCGATGAAGAACACGACGACCGACACTTTCACGATCACGATCGTGGTGTTCGCTTTCGCGCTTTCCCGGATTCCGTAAACAAGAAGGACCGTCACGGCGGCGACGATCAGAAACGCCGGCAAATTGAGCGCGAAGCCGTGACCCGCGAAACTCGGCAGCGCGGTCGAAGAAAAATCGCCGAGTGCGTCGCCGCCTTTCTTGAGCAGTCCCGTCGCGGTCGTCGTATCGGTCACGGCCCAAAGCGGAAATTTCAATCCGAAAAGGCTGCCACAAAGCTTTACTAGATAACCCGACCAGCCGACGGCAACGGCCATATTGCCGACCGCGTATTCGAGAATCAGATCCCAGCCGATAATCCACGCGATGATCTCGCCGAGCGTCGCATATGAATAGGTGTAGGCGGACCCGGAGACGGGGATCATCGCCGCGAGCTCGGCATAGCAGAGCGCCGCAAAACCGCACGCGATGGCTGCAACGATAAAGGAGACGATGACTGCCGGGCCAGCGCCGGGACGGCCCATCACAAGTTCCGAGTGCGTCAGCCACGCCGTCACGAAGTTCGTGATCGGTGTCTTCGCGAGCGACGGCGCGGCGAGCTCGCCGGCCGCGCCGGTGCCAGCCAGTGCGAAAATCCCTGCGCCGATGATGGCGCCGATGCCGAGGCAGGTGACGTCGAACGCTTTAAGCGAGCGCTTCAACTGCCGCTCCGGCGCTTGCGATTCGCGGATCAACAGCTCCGGGCTCTTGGTCCGTAAAAAATGCGAGGCCACGTTCTTAGTTCGTCAGACGCTGCGGCGGCGCTCGCCTCGGACCAAGGTTTGGTGCGCGATAAGCTCTGAAATTCCGCATGCCTGCGTTTTCCACGGCAGAATTGCTCGCAGGGTTGATCTTCGGCTCGATCGGTTTCGTTGCATTTCTTTACGGCAAACGCCAGGCCGTTTGGCGTCCGATGTTTACCGGTCTGGCGCTGATGGTCTACCCGTATTTTGTGGCCGACGCGTTGGCGGTCTGGGGAATCGGCGCTGCCCTCACGGCCAGCCTGCTGCTTTTTCGATAATCGCGAGCGCTTGTCGTCGGTCGGCTTCGCTGCTACTGCGGAGCCATGGGACGGCAGTGGTTGCACGCGAAGCGCGAAGTCGCGGGCCTCAAAAAAGGCCAGGTCACAGGCAAGCTGGTGAAGGAAATTTCCGTCGCGGCGAAACTCGGAGGCGCCGATCCGAACGCGAACGCCCGTCTTTCAGCCGCAGTTGAAAAGGCCCGGAAGGCCAGCGTCTCACGCGACGTGATTGAGCGCGCGATCAAGAAGGGCGCCGGTCTTGGCGGCGAAAAACTCGAGATGGAGCATGTGGTCTTCGAAGGCTACGCGCCGCACAAGGTGCCGCTGATCGTCGAGGTGCTAACGGACAACAACAACCGCACCGCGCCCGAGATTCGCGTCCTCTTCAAGAAAGGCGGCCAGCTCGGCGCGCCCGGCAGCAACAAGTTTCTCTTCGATCACCTCGGCATCGTTGAAGCGCACGCCGCCGATGCAAACGCAGATATCGAAGCGGCCGCAATTGAAGCGGGCGCTCAGAACGTCGAGCCGCTCTCGCACGCCGAAAATGACGACATTCCAGACGGGGCGACCGGTGCGCGATTCACCACCGAGCGAACGGACGTGCATTCCGTCTCGCAATGGCTTTCGCAAAATGGCTGGACAGTTGTGACCAGCGAGCTCGGCTACATTCCAAAGAGCAACGTTTCGTTAGACGAAGCGGACCGCGAGCACGTCGGCGAGTTTCTCCAGATATTGGAAGACCACGACGATGTCCACCGCGTTTGGGCAGCGTTGTAGTTCGATTACGCGACGACAATCACCTCGCAGAGTTTAGTGATGCCTGCGGGCGAAGGCGACGCCGGCCTCGACTTCGTGAATTACGGCGTTCACATGCTCGATCGCGCGCTCGCGATGGCCGCCCTTGTTCCGCTCCGCCCGCTCGAGTGAGGCACGCGCCGCACGAAGATGGCCAAGTGGGTCGTTCATATTTCCCTGATCCGCGATGACAGGTGCGGTGACCGCAAACAGCAGGACGACAGTACCAATGAAGGTCTGTTTTTTCATTGTCCAATTTGCGTAACGATCGGGCAGATTGGTGTCAACAATCTCCTGAATAGACGTCGCTCGCGCCGGCCTTTATTCTAGGCCGGAATGTCGGACGACTCGACGCAACTCATTCTCGGCGATGCGGCGATCGATGCGACGACTGAAGGTAAGCGCGGGCGGCGGCGCAAGCGCTCTCGCCGAACGGACGAACGTGTCCTGACGCATTGCGAGAACTGCGGCGCCCCGCTGAGCGGCCCGTACTGCTCGGCATGCGGACAGCACGCGATCGATTACCATCGCTCGCTCTGGCGCGTGCTGATCGACGCAGCCGATTCCTTTCTCAACTGGGACACGAAATTCCTCAGCACGATCGGCGTTTTGCTAATTCGGCCGTGGCAGTTGACGAACGACTTCAACGCCGGACGCCGTGCACGCTACGTCCATCCGTTGCGCCTCTATCTGCTGGCGAGCATCGCGTTTTTCCTCATCGCGCGCATGGTGCACGTCGGCAATCACGTTGTTCTCGATCCGAAGGACCGCGCCCAAATCAGCGCCACGCTCGCGCAACTTACCGGGCCGGATTCAGCGTTGCCGCAGGATCAGCAGGCAAAAATCGATTCCATCCGGAATCGCATTGTGCAGGCCAACGGCAGCATCAGTGATCAGGAACGCGCGGATCTGAAAGAGATCATCAACTCAGCGGTAAAAGAGAAGATGAAGAACAAAATGAAAGTCGAGGACCGCGCGAAACTGAAGGCTGCGTTGGCCATGATTCCGCGCACACCGCGAAAGCCGGCACCGCCGGTTCCGCCGGATGGATCAACGGCGGCTTCACCGGCGCCGCCCGTAGCGCCCCCGGACGAATCAGCGGTGGCGTCCCCGGCGCCCCCAGAGGCCGCGCCCGAACTGCCCGAGGGCGGCCCAATCGACATTCACATCGACGATAATGACGACAAGGCGAAGACGCCGTTCGAAAAATGGCTGCAGGATCGCGTCAAACACAAGATCGGCGAACACGGCACCAACTTGAAGCTCTTCCTGCAAACGCTGCGCAACAACCTGCCGCCGATGATGCTCTGTTGTATCCCGCTCTTCGCTTTCGTCCTGAAGATGCTCTACATCCGGCGGCGCCGATTTTATGTCGAGCATCTCGTCTACGCGCTGCATATCCACAGTTTCGTCTACGTAGCGGTTGTCGTGATCACGCTGCTCGCGCTGGGCCTTGCGCAATGGTCGAATCTGGCGCGAATACTCGTAACTGTGGCGCTTTCGATCGTTGTTTTCGTTCAAGTGTTCGTATCGATCCGACGCGTCTATGCGCAGGGCTGGTTCCGAAGCACTCTGAAATTCATCGTCGGCGGCATCGTGTATTTCGTCATCCTGATCCTGGCCGTCGGAGTAACCGCCGTGGTGACAATTCTATTGCCAGATTGATCGCGAATTGGAACGTCCTTACTGCCTGCGCGGTACTCGCGACCACAACGCCGGGCATCGCTGCGCCGACCAAGCTTGCCTTCGAAAAATCCGACGCTGTCTGGGTCGCGAACATCGACGGCTCCGGCGCGAAGAAGATCGCGAACGGACAATCCCCGGCGCTCTCGCCCGATGGAACGCGGCTCGCGTTCAACACCGTGCAGGCGGTCGGTCAGCCTGCGCATCGCAAGATCGCGGTGGCCGACCTCGCAACTCAGCAGGTAAAGGTTTTCGACGAAGTGCCGAGTGACAATTGTCTACAGGCGACGTGGTCGCACGACGGCCAGCGGCTTCTCTTCTACGCCTATGTGGAAAATGAAATGCGGATTGCGGTGATGAACGCCGACGGCAGCGATTTCAAATTCATCCCGAACACCGGCGGCGAACATCAGAACTACTGGTCCGCGACCTGGGCACACGACGGCCAGTCATTTTTCGGACAAGACATGGAGAATCTGTATCAGCTTAGCCTCGACGGCAGCGTCATGAAGAAATGGCCGATCGAGCAGTTGGTCCCGCACGGCGGAATGAGCGGCAATGTGCGGCTGAACATTTCGCCGGATGGCAAGACACTCCTGCTCGACGTCGAAATGGACGAGAAGGAGCGCAAAGGATGGGACGGTCCGCCGCCGGCGATCTGGACGATCGATTTGCAGAGCGAAAAGGCGACGCGCCAAACTCCAGAAACACTTTATGCCTGGGACTCGAACTGGTGCGGTGAAGAGTGCGTCGTCTTCGCTTCCCAAACAGCCGGGGAAAAAAATCCTTCGATTTACAGGATGTCGTTAGGCACTGACGGCAAGGACAAGAAGCTGCTCGTGAAAAATGCCACCCTGCCGAGCGCGGCGCAGCGTTAGTTTTTCTCCGGCTGTCGCTGCACGACAGCGACCATCTCGCGTAATGTTTGTTTAGCAGCGAGGGACTTCTGCAGCTCCGGCAGGTCCGTTTGCCACGTCTGCTTTTGCAGATGTTTTGCAAACAACGCGCGGGCATTGTCACGTCCTGATTTTTGTGGCTTCAGGTCGAACGTCACCTCCGTCGAACCGCTCGGATTTGCCATGAGCCAGAGTCCGCCGTGAGTCGAGCGGAAGCGTTCCAACGAATAGATCCTGAATTGCGAATCGATCGCGACCGGCGGCGCGTCATTCAAAACGATCGCGTTGGTGTGCATAGTCGTCAGCTCCGCTGGTTCGCCGCACAGGCGCGTCGAGCTGTTTTCGAAAAGCACCGCCACCGGAAACTGTAATGCGGTCAGGTTCGGCGCCGGCTCATCTTTCCGGCACGTGACGAAAGCGAGCGCGCAGAGTGACAGCGGAACGAGCGCTGCCCGCTTCATTGTCTGATGAGTTCGCGCGCCCGCTCTAAAGCCTCCGCGATCTTCGACGAATCCTTGCCAGCGCCACGCGCGCTTTCCGGGCGGCCGCCGCCTTTGCCACCAACGATCGGCGCAACCTGCTGGATCAACTCGTTCGCGCGGAGCTTCGAATTTTTCGGAACGGCGGCGACCAGATCGACGCGGCTGTCACTCGCTCCAATTAAAAAAATCGGTACCGCGATTTTCACTTTCAGGATATCGGCGACGGCCTGCAATGTGGCGCCGTCCGCATTCTCAACCTGGGCGACGCAAGATTCGTCGGCTTTGTGAGCAGCGGCGAGTTCGTCCGCAATCGACGCGGCGCGTTTGTGCAATTCCGCCTCCGCTGCTTTCGCATGCTGCTTCTCCCACTCATGCACGTCATCTTCGAGCTGTTTGAGTTGCGTGGCACGGGAGCCGATTGAACTCACCGCTGTCGATGCATCTCTCGTTTCAAAAGTTGCGAGTGGGCTGAGGGCTCTCTTTCGTCCCAGCACGCCGAACTTCTCATCCTGCTTCGCAGCTTCGCGCTTCGCCCATTCCATCACCTCATCGCCCGCGACGGCTTCGATTCGTCGAATGCCAGCCGCAATCGCGCCTTCGCTCACAATCTTGAAGAACTTGATGTCGCCGGTATTGCGCACATGGGTGCCGCCGCACAATTCCATCGAGTAGCCATTCAACTCGTTAGGCTTCCCACCAATCTGCACCACGCGCACGAGTTCACCGTACTTATCGCCGAAGAACTGCTGGATATCGGAACGCTGCTTCGCCTCCGCGTACGGGATCTCGGTCCACGAAACCGGCGCGTCTGCCGTGATGCGCTCATTCACCAGCCTCTCGACGTCGCGCACCTGCTGATGCGTGAGCGCGGCGGAGGAAAAATCGAAGGTCAACTTTTCCGGCCCGACGTAGCTGCCCTTCTGCACGGCATCTTTCGATACAACTTCGTGCAATGCCCAGTGCAGCAGGTGCGTCACCGTGTGATGCCGCTGAATCGGATTTCGCCGCGCAAGATCCACCGCGACGCGCACCGCTTCGCCCGGCTCCGGCGCCCGTCCGTCGCGCAAAGTGCTGATGTGCAGAAAAACATCGCCGCGTTTTTGCGTATCCGAAATTGCGAGCTGCCCGACTTCGGTCCGGTCATGTCCCGGCACATGTAGTAACCCGTGATCGCCAACCTGCCCGCCCATCTCCGCATAAAGAGGCGTTCGATCGAGGAGAATGTTCAACTCGTTAGGCGCGCGGCCTGGTAGCACTGCTTCAACGACTGCCTCGGCTTCGACAAAATCGTAGCCAAGGAATTTCGTCGGCGCGACGTCCAGCTTCCCATCTTCAACGCTGATGACCTGCTTCTTCTGCGCTTTCCGCGCGCGCTCGCGCTGCTCATCCATCAGTTTTTCGAAAGCAGCGACGTCAACCGAAAGGCCGCGCTCCCGCGCCATGAGTTCTGTCAGATCGAGCGGAAACCCCTGCTCGTCGTACAATCGAAACGCGAACTCGCCAGAGACAGAATCTGCCGTCCTGACCTCGCGCTCGAACAGTTCGAGGCCGCGATCGAGGGTTTTGTTAAATGACTCTTCTTCGCGACGAATGGTTTGCCTGACAAGATCCTGCTTCTCGCGCAGCTGAGGAAAGACGTCGCCCATCGTGCGGACGAGCACGTCGACGATCTGATAGAAGAATGGTTCGTGAAAACCCAATGAACGGCCGTAGCGAACCGCCCGCCGCAGGATGCGGCGCAGAACGTAGCCACGCCCTTCGTTGCTCGGTTGAATGCCGTCAGCGACCGCGAAGCTCAGCGTGCGGATGTGATCGGCGATGACGCGGAATGCGACGTCGATCTTCTCCTGCTCGCTTTCGCCGGTGCTGCCGGCTTTCGGCAGCGTGGCCGTGTAGCGTTTGCCGCTCCGCTTCTCGATTTCGTCGAAGATCGGGCGAAAAACGTCGGTTTCGTAGTTCGAGATAGTGCCGGTGAAATCGGTCAGGTCTTTCGTGCATTGAATGATTCCGGTCACGCGCTCGAAGCCCATGCCCGTATCGACATGGCGCGCGGGCAGCGGCGTGAAGGTGCCGTTGGGGTTCGCATTGAATTGAATGAAGACCAGATTCCAGATCTCCATGCACCGCGCGTCGCCGGCATTCACTAACGAACCCTGCGTATCGCCAGCCGGCGTGAGATCGACGTGCAACTCGCTGCACGGACCGCATGGGCCGGTGTCGCCCATCATCCAGAAGTTATCCTTCTTGTTCCCGTTGACGATGTGGACAGCGGGATCGAGTCCGGCTTTATCGAACAAACGCTTCCAGTGGTCGTGCGCTTCCTGGTCGAACTCGGCCGGTTCGCCATTTCCTGGTTTGTAGACGGTGGCGTAGAGGCGATTCGCGGGAAATTTCCAGTGCTGGACGACCAGCTCCCATGCCCACTCGATCGCTTCTTTCTTGAAGTAATCGCCGAAGCTCCAATTGCCGAGCATCTCGAAAAACGTGTGGTGATAGGTGTCGAGCCCGACGTCATCAAGATCGTTGTGTTTGCCGCCGGCACGGATGCATTTCTGCGTGTCTACAGTACGCGGTGGCTGCCACGGCGGCTTCTGTTGGCCCAAGAAAATCGGCACGAACTGGTTCATGCCCGCGTTGGTGAAAAGGAGGTTGGGTGAGTCCGGCAGAAGCGACGACGACGGCACGATGGTGTGCTGTTTCCCGCGAAAGAAATTGAGAAACGATTGACGGATCTCGGCGCTCGTCATCACGCGCGCAACTTAGGCGGACGAATCGTCGCCGCAAAAATTGCTTGAACGCGCAAAACGCAGAGCAAGCCTGCGATCGGCCGCTTTTTCGAAATGAAGATTCTGGTGATCGGAGGAACGCGATTCATCGGAGCGCACGCTGTTCGCCGGCTCGCGCACACCGGCAACGACGTAACTGTGTTCCACCGCGGCGAACACGCGGGCGCGCTGCCCTCGACCGTCAAACACCTGCAAGATCCCTCCGCTGCGCTGCCCGTCGTCACGATTCCCGAAGCGCTGCGGAGACTCAAACCTGAAATCGTCCTGCACATGATCGCGATGGGTGAAGCGGACACGCTGGCGGCGGTAAGCGCGTTCACTGGAATCGCTCGCCGCCTGGTGCTGATCAGCAGCGGAGATGTCTACCGCGCATATGCGATTTTCCGTCGGCTCGATGCGGGACCGCCCGTCCCAACACCAATTCTCGAGGAAGCCGAGTTGCGGCGTGAATTGTTTCCGTATCGGACTGCAGAGACACCGCGAGACTCACTTGAGTTCTACTACGAGAAGATTTTGGCGGAACGCGCGGCCATGTCGGATACGAGTTTGCCCTGGACAATACTGCGCCTGCCAAAAGTTTACGGCCGCGAAGAAAACGCCGATCTCGCGACCGTCTACGGCTTTCGCCACCAACCGCAGTGGCGGTGGACGCACGCTCATGTCGAGAATGTCGCGGCCGCGATCGCGCTCGCGGTGGAAGATGAACGCGCAGCGAATCGGATTTACAACGTGGGCGAAGAGACGACACCGTCGATGGGCGAACGTCTCCAGCAATTGCCCGCGCAGCCCAATATCGAGCTGATTGGTAAACCGGCGAACTTCGCGCAAGACCTCGTGCTGGATACAAGCCGGATCCGTCGCGAACTGGGATATGCGGAGGTGATCGACGAATGGACCGCGATGGCAGAGCTCGGAACGTCTCTGCAGCGCCTTCCGTAGGCGCGATTCGTTCGGTTTGACGTCCGCTCCGCCGGAAGTTCGGCGAGGAAGTCACGGCGCAGTGCGCCGGTGTTGCTACTTGTCTTCGTCGAGCCTGGCTTTGACCGCTGCCTCGAGCTCTTCGTAAAGCTTCGGATCGTTCTTCAGCACCTCTTTAGCAGCGTCGCGACCTTGTGCGAGTTGCGTGCCTTTGTAGCTCAACCAGGAGCCGCGTTTCTCGATCACCTGTTTTTCGAGCGCAAGATCGAGGAGCGAGCCGGTGGTCGAAATGCCCTCGTTGTACATGATGTCGAACTCGGCTTCGGTGAACGGCGGCGCGACTTTGTTCTTCACCACTTTGATGCGCGTGCGATTGCCGGTGACGACGCCGTCGGTCTGTTTGATTGCGCCGATCCGGCGAATGTCACAGCGCACACTGGCGTAGAACTTCAGCGCTTTGCCGCCTGGTGTCGTCTCAGGATTGCCGAACATGACACCGATCTTCTCGCGGATTTGATTCGTGAAGATGCAGGTAGTGCGCGCTTTCGAGATCAGCGACGTGAGTTTTCGCAACGCCGCGCTCATCAAGCGCGCCTGCGCACCGACGGTCGAATCGCCGATTTCGCCTTCCAGTTCCTGTTTCGTAACCAGCGCCGCGACTGAGTCGACGACGATCACGTCGAGTGCGTTCGATCGGATGAGCGTCTCGCAAATTCGCAGCGCTTCCTCGCCGGAGCTCGGCTGCGAGACGAGCAGATCGTCGAGATTCACACCCAGCTTCCTCGCATATTGGGGATCGAGCGCGTGCTCGACGTCAATGAACGCCGCTAGTCCGCCACGCTTCTGCGCCTGCGCGATCACCGTCAGCGTCAGGGTCGTCTTGCCGGACGACTCCGGCCCGTACACTTCGACTACACGTCCGCGCGGAAAGCCACCGACGCCAAGCGCGCGATCGATCAGAATATTGCCCGTCGGAATGACTTCGATGTCGACGACTTTCTCGTCGCCGAGCCGCATGATCGCGCCGTCACCGTAATCTTTTGCGATCTGCTGGATCGCCAGATCGAGGTTCTTATTTCGCGCCGCGGTGACTTTGTCTTCGGCCGTCTTCTCTTCGGTTTTTGCAGGCATAAGCGGGATTTGTTCGTACGGCGGCGCGCCGATTTCGCCAAGCAAAAAGAGTCATCGCGAGCATCAGCGAGGCACCTCGCACCTGTTCGAATCAATGTAATTGCGAACCTTTCTGAGGTCCTTCGTTTCGCTCAGGATGACAACAACGGAGCAACGCAAGACATCGTGGGCAAAGAAAAGGCCGGCCACCTCACGGCGCCGGCCTTGATTCTTCGATGTGCTATTGCGTTACGAAACGGTGATTTTGCGCGGCTTCACCTGCTCGGCTTTCGGCAGTGTCAGAGTCACCAGACCCTGATCAATTCGCGCGCCGATCTTGGCGGCATCGATCGATGGATCGAGCTCGAACCAGCGGCGGAAGTTGTGCGGCCGCATCTCACGATGAACCGGCGTGCCTTCCACCTGCGGCATCGAACGCCGGCCAATGATGGTCAGCTCGTTGTTCTCGATCGAGATCTCGAGCCCTTGCTTATTTACTCCTGGCATCTCGATCTCGAGCCGGTAACCGTCACCGTCCTCGCGCAGACTCGCTGGCGGAGCGATGAACTGCTCCTGTTGCGCAGCCGGCGCCCCGTTTCGATTTTCGCGTACTAAAGTATCCATATGCTGTTTCCTTTCTTGCGATTGATTAGTCGACGTTGACCTGGATCTGCTTCGGCTTTGCTTCCTCAGCTTTCGGCAGCGTCACCGTCAGAATTCCGTCCTTGTAGTTCGCGCTGACTTTGTTCGCATCGATGCGAGTCGGCAGCGTGATGCTGCGGCGGAATTTGCCGATAAAGCGTTCGCTGCGCTCGGCCTTGTCGTCTTGTGCGGTCTCGCCTTTGCGCTCCCCGCTGATCGTCAACATGCCGTCATGCAGCGAAATCTCGATGTCCTCCTTTTTCATGCCGGCCAGCTCGATCATTGCGACGACGTTGTCGTTGTTCTGATAAACGTCGAGCGCCGGCGTCCACGCGCTGAAAAGCTGCGATTGCCGGCCGAAGCCTGACCACAACGGCATTTCAAACAGACTGTCCAGCTCACCGCGCAGCGTCGACCACCGGTCGAGCGCGGGCCAACTGGCCACCTCTGGCGTTTGATAACGAATTAAACTCATAGTCATTTCCTTTCTGTTTCTGTTGGTAAAACCGGTTGATTCTCTAGCCGGTGAAATGCCACCCTTTGGATAGGAATCTATTATCAGCGATAAGCGGCTACTATCGAGCCGCTTATGTTATGAACCCTCTCGGAAGTTATTATGGCCAATAGTAACTTAGTGTCACACTCGCTAGCCATCGATACTCAGACTTATATTGCCATAATGTCACACTTGAAACTGTAATCAGCACCCGGCGAATTGCACTTGAGAGCGGCGCGAGGTATCTCTCGCGGATGTCGGAATTCGACGATGAGAAATTCATGCACGCGGCGCTCAGAGAAGCGCAACACGGCGTCGGCCTAACGAGTCCGAATCCCGCGGTTGGCGCCGTTCTGGTTATCGGGACTCAGATCGTTGCGGCGGGTTATCATCGTCGGGCCGGTGCGCCTCATGCGGAGGTCGAATGCCTGAGATCGTTTCGGTCAGCAATTCCGAAAACCGCGACGTTGTATGTGACGCTTGAGCCCTGTTCGACCCCGGGACGCACCGGCGCGTGCACTGAGTGCATAATTGCGGCCGGCGTTCGCAACGTGGTGATCGGCGCGAGCGACCCGAATCCGCGCCACGCTGGTCGCGGCATCGACATTTTGCGGAAACGCGGCGTCAACGTGCGCAGCGGAATCCTGGCCAACGAATGCACTGCGGTGAATGAGGGATTCAATAAATGGATTGTGAGTCGCCTTCCATTCGTCATCGCAAAATGCGGAATGAGCCTCGATGGCCGACTGACGCGGCCGCCCGGGGAAAGTCAGTGGCTAACGAGTGCGGCGGCGCGACGGGATGCTCGGCAATTACGTGCCTCGGTCGATGCAATTCTGGTCGGTGCAGAAACGATTCGTGCAGATAATCCACGACTCACCGCGCGAGTTCGAGGCGCGAAACAGCCGTGGCGCGTCGTGATCACGCGCAGCAATCGATTGCCGGCCAAAGCGCGACTGTTCACTGATCGCAATCGCGACCGCACACTCGTTTTTGATCGCAGCCGATTATCGAAAGTGCTGCGGGAGCTTGGCGAACGGGATATCACAAGCGTGCTGATCGAAGGAGGGGGCGACGTGCTCGGCCAGGCCCTCGCCGAACGTGTGATCGACAAGGTACAGTTGTATGTCGCGCCACTCCTCACCGGCGGAACCGTGCCCGCATTTCGCGGGACAGGTGTAACCAGCACCGCAGGCGCCACGCGACTCGAGCGCGTGAGCTACGAACGAATCGGCGGAGACATTCGCATCACTGGCTATGCGAAATACGCAAAATAATTGCGAAACTCGCGGCTGAGACGGTGGTTCAATTTTTCGAAACCAATCTAAAACAAACAAGCAACGTGAACTGGAAAAAGCTTCTTCTAATTACAATCGCGGTTGCCGGATTTGCTTTTGCAACTCCATCGCGTTCCGACGCGGGCGTGGCGATCGGTATCGGGCTCGGTTTCCCGTTCTATCCGGCATATTATCCATACGGTTACTATGCCCCGTACTACGCGCCGGCGGTGTATGTCGCGCCGCGGTGGTACTGGCATCACGGGCATCGTGTCTATTACCGCCACTATCGGTAAGCGCGAACCGGCCATTAATTTGCAGGCCAAGCTGATTAGCTTCCCGTAGGGGTTCAGGGAT
>JBJMWW010000146.1:0-32381 GCA_045809945.1 Chthoniobacterales bacterium | reverse complement strand
GAGCCTCGATGGCCGACTGACGCGGCCGCCCGGGGAAAGTCAGTGGCTAACGAGTGCGGCGGCGCGACGGGATGCTCACCAACTACGGGCCTCCGTCGACGCAATTCTGGTCGGTGCAGAAACGATTCGTGCAGATAATCCACGACTCACCGCGCGAGTTCGAGGCGCGAAACAGCCGTGGCGCGTCGTGATCACGCGCAGCAATCGATTGCCGGCCAAAGCGCAACTGTTCACTGATCGCAATCGCGACCGCACACTCGTCTTTGATGGCAGCCGATTATCGAAAGTGCTGCGGGAGCTTGGCGAACGGGATATCACAAGCGTGCTGATCGAAGGAGGAGGCGACGTGCTCGGCCAGGCCCTCGCCGAACGTGTGATCGACAAGGTGCAGTTGTATGTCGCGCCACTCCTCACCGGCGGAACCGTGCCCGCATTTCGCGGGACAGGTGTAACCAGCACCGCAGGCGCCACGCGACTCGAGCGCGTGAACTACGAACGAATCGGCGGAGACATTCGCATCACTGGCTATGCAAAATACGCAAAATAATTGCGAAACTCGCGGCTGAGACGGTGGTTCAATTTTTCGAAACCAATCTAAAACAAACAAGCAACGTGAACTGGAAAAAGCTTCTTCTAATTACAATTGCGGTTGCCGGATTTGCTTTTGCAACTCCATCGCGTTCCGACGCGGGCGTGGCGATCGGTATCGGGCTCGGTTTCCCGTTTTATCCGGCATATTATCCATACGGTTACTATGCCCCGTACTACGCGCCGGCGGTGTATGTCGCGCCGCGGTGGTACTGGCATCACGGGCATCGCGTCTACTACCGCCACTATAGGTAAGCGCGAACCGGCCATTAATTTGCAGGCCAAGCTGATTAGCTTCCCGTAGGGGTTCAGGGATGGGAAGCTACCCGCTTCCCCTGCAGAAAAAGATCAACCGTCGCGATAGCGGCGGTTGATTTTTTTAGCGAATCGTCGTCCCAGCGTCGTCGTCGTCGGCCTCGTCGTCCGAGGCAACGAGATCGTCCAAATCTGCGGCAACATCGTCATCCAGATCGGCTTTTGCGACGACCGGGCTGTTAACCGAATTCCGAGCGGGAGGTTGATGAATCGCGAGCACGCCGGCGATGAGCACCGCCGCGACGCCGGCAGCAGGTGCGAGCCAGCGAAGATTTAACCAGGCGAGGAAGGGCCAGCGCGCTGACTTCATTTTGCGAATCTCGCGAACGACGTTGCGTGCGAAGAACGATGACACCTGCGGCGGGGCGGATTTGCCGAGCAGGTCCCAAAGCTGCGGATCGTCGTCACGATTCATCGTGTGATTGAACTAGCTGCTATAGCGAAAGTTGCGACGCTGACCGGCCCCTAAACTTCGGCGGCATCGAGAAAACCTTCGAGCTGACGAATGCGCGTCGGGTGCCGCATCTTGCGCAACGCTTTGGCTTCGATCTGACGGATCCGTTCGCGCGTGACGCGGAATTGCCGGCCCACTTCTTCAAGGGTGCGGCTGTAGCCGTCGACAAGACCGAAACGCTGCTCCAGCACCTGTCGTTCGCGCTCCGTCAATGTCTCCAGCACGTCTTTAATCTTCTCCTTCAGCAACACAATCGCGGTCATGTCGCTCGGGTTCTCCGCACCCTTGTCTTCGATGAAATCGCCGAAGTTTGTTTCCTCGCTTTCGCCGACCGGGGCCTGCAACGAGATCGGCTGCTGCGCCATTTTCAGAACCGCGCGGACCCGATCGACCGGCAGCAGAATTTCTTCCGCCACTTCTTCCGGCGACGGCTCGCGCCCGTACTCCTGCACGAGCTGCTTCTGCACCCGCATCAGTTTGTTGATCGTCTCGATCATGTGCACCGGAATGCGAATGGTGCGCGCCTGGTCCGCAATCGAACGCGTGATTGCCTGGCGGATCCACCACGTGGCGTAAGTAGAAAATTTATAGCCGCGGCGGTACTCGAATTTTTCGACCGCTTTCATCAGACCCATATTGCCTTCCTGGATCAGATCGAGGAATGAGAGTCCGCGGTTGGTGTATTTCTTCGCGATCGAAATCACGAGACGCAAATTCGCTTCCACCATTTCCGTTTTGGCGCGCAGCGCTTTGCGCAGCCAACCCTTCAAGTCCTGGTACTGGGCGTGGTATTCATTGAGCGACATCCACAGCGTTGTCTCCAAATCGGTTAAGCGCTGGCTGAGCAGTGCTTTGGATTTGCGATCACCGGTATGTTTCTCCATCTCGGCGCGTAAGGCGGTAAGGATTTGAAACCTCTCGTCCGCGAGGTGAACGAACTCTTCGGTCACCTTCTGCTTGAAGTAGAACTTCGGATAAAGCTTCTGCAGCGCGACGATCGATCTATTTAACGCCTTCGTCTTGGCCGGCGTCGGTCGCGCCGCGTGTGAAAGTTGTCCGTACTGCTTGCCAATCGCCGCCCCGAGCTTGTCCACCTGTTTGCACAGGCGCGGCAGAATCTTCATGTAGCGCTCGCGACTCTCGATCTTCTTGTCGAGAATCACGCGATCGAACCGCTCGCCGCCCTCCGCGAGTTTTGCCGCCAGGTCGAGGTGCGCCTGCGCGATGAATCCGAAGCGGTTGATCAGCTTCTGCACCATGATCTCCGCTTCCTCGATCCGCTTGGAAATCTCGACTTCCTGCTCGCGCGTAAGCAGCGGCACCTGACCCATCTGCTTCAGATACATCCGCACCGGATCGTCGAGGATATCGAGCTTCGTTTCGGGCTTCTCTTCCTCCTCGTCGTCCGCGTCTTTTTTCCCGTCTTTGTAGCGATCGACTTCGGACGCCTCGATGATGTCGATCTCAAGCCGCCGCAATTGCGTCAAAATGCCGTCGAGCTGATCGGCATCCGTCATATCCGACGGCAGCGCTTCGTTCAGATCGTCAAAGGTCAGGTAGCCCTGCTCCTTGGCGAGCTTGATCAGTTCGCGAACGCGCGCCTGCACATCGCCGCGTGCGCCATTGAGGACGAGCTCCGTCGTTGAAACCGCCATCAGGTCGATGACTGCGCCGGATGGCTTAACGAGCGATTCCGCGGCCTTTTTTCGCGACGTGACTAATGGCTCCTTACGCTGCGGACGCGCCACGGATTTTTCGACGCGTTTGGCTGGTTTTGTCTTCGCTGCCGTTTTCTTCGGCCGATGCGCAGGAGCGTATCTTTTCGACTTGTTTGACAAGGTTGTGCTGTTGAAGACCCGGACAGGATGCTTCACTGCCCCCCCAGCGACTACGAGTCGAGCACGCGGGCAGACGAAAGCGCAGAAAGCTCATCTAGCTGCTTTCGGAGGTCAACAATTTGTTTCTGGAGAACAACTTCCTCCCCGGTGCTGAGGCGGGGCAATTTCATTCGTCCTTCGGCAATCTGAAGCTGGCGACGGAGCACCGCCTGTTGGAGGCCGCCCCACCAGCCGCGCGCGACGGCCAACCCATTTGGCGGCACTTTTTCGACCATCCAACGAGAAACGAGCCCCTCCTCCGCTGCACTGAGCGTCGCCATGAATGCATTCAGCGAAGCCGCCTCCTCCGGATCGATCTGCGTGTCGAGCATGCGAGCCAGCATTTCGGCATCGGGCGTTTGCGCAAGCACCTCGCGCCAGTTCTGCGACAACAAGAATTCTCGTGCCTCGCGATCATGCAGCGCGAGCACACACAGCATCTCGATATCATGACGCGGTGGAGGCAACGATTTCTGCGCCTGTTCCTGAGGCTGATCGCTGGCAAACTTCGGCCGCACTGCGATCAGGCGCTGGAAGTCCCGCGCGGGTATTCCAATTCGCGCACTCACGCGGCTGGCAACTTCGCCGCGTATCATTGGATCGCGAACGCGTTCGAGCGTTTCCGCCAGCTTCCGAGCCAACTGCATCTTCGGGCCAAGTGCGCTCAGATCTACGCCCGCGGTTTCGCGCTCCAGCCAGACGTCGAAGAAGTCACGCGCGTCGACAATTCGGTGTTCGAATTCCTCTCGGCCACCGCGACGAATCATCGAGTCCGGATCTTCGCCGGCTGGCATTTCCGCCACGCGCACAATCAGGTCGGTCTGCAACAGCGCGTCGAGCGAGCGTTCCGCTGCCTTTTGACCCGCGGCATCGGCATCGAAACAAAGCACGACTTCATCGACGTAGCGTTTCAGCACCCGAGCCTGGTCTTCAGTGAACGCCGTGCCCTGCGGCGCCACGACATTCCGAATTCCTGCTTCGAACAGCGTGATGAGATCGAGCTGACCCTCGCAAACGATCGCGCTTTTCGCCTCGATCAAATCGCGCTTCGTCTTGTGCAACCCGAATAGCACGCGGCCTTTTCGAAACAAGGGCGTCTCCGGTGAATTCAGATATTTCGCGCCTTCGGCTTCGCCTTGCAGGACGCGGCCGCTGAACGCAATCACCTCACCGATATCGTTGCAGATCGGGAACATGATCCGATTGCGGAACCGATCGTAAACTTCACCGTCCGGCCGATTCTCGTCGCGCGGTTTAACGAGTCCGCTCTGCACGATTTGCGCACGTCGATAGCCGCGCTCGAGGGCCCATTTCAGAAATGCGTCCCAGCTCTCCGGCGCAAACCCAAGCTGCCAATCCAGCGCGATACGTTTGTCGATCCCGCGCTTCTTCAAATACTCGCGCGCCGGTTCGCCGAGCTTTGAGCGCATCAGCTTTTCGTGAAACCACTCGGCCGCTTCGCTGTGCAGTTGTAGAAGCGTGCGCCGGGTTTCCTGCTGGCGATCATCGCCACCAGACGGGCCACCCCCCTGCTCGATGACCGGAATGCCGACACGCGCGGCGAGTCGTCGCACCGCCGCCGGAAAATCGACGTGCTCGTATTCCATCACGAAACGAAAGACGCTTCCGCCGACGCCGCAGCCGAAGCAGTGAAACGTCTGGCGTGACGGACTGACCGTGAACGACGGCGTTTTCTCCTGATGGAACGGGCAGAGCGCCTTGTAATTCGCTCCGGCGCGCTTGAGCGGGAAATACGAGCCGATTACTTCGACGACGCCGTTGGCCGCGGCGATCTGCTCGATTGTTTCCGGAGGGATGGCCATGCGTGACAAGTTACCTTCTCGCGCGGACAGTTGTCATGTCGAGTGCAGTCGAGGCATCTTCGCTCCAGAAAAACGAAGATTCCTCGACTGCACCCGGAATGACATACTCGGCCTCCGAATGAGAAGCTTGCTTCGATTCCTGCTCGTTGCGGTTCTTGCCAGCGGCACGGCGCAAGCGCGCGACGTGGCCGCGAAAGGCGATGTCGTCGTCGTCCCGCTGCAGGGCGAAGTCACGCCGGCGATGTTTTTCTTTTTGCGGCGCGCGCAGAAAGCAGCGGAAACAGCCGGCGCCTCCGCGCTTGTGCTCGACATGAACACGTACGGAGGGCGACTCGATTCCGCCGAACAAATCACCTCGGCTCTCAATCGCGCAACGATCCCCACCTACACATTCATCAATTCGAACGCAGGGTCCGCCGGTTCGCTGATCGCATTGGCAACCAAGCACATTTACATGGCACCAGTGAGCGCGATCGGAGCGGCCGCTCCCATACTGTCAACCGGTCAGGACCTGCCGGAGACGATTCGCGATAAGACCCTCTCCTATTGGTCCGCTCTCATTCGCGGCTCGGCGGTTCGCAACGGCCACAATCCCGACGTCGGCGAAGCGTTCATGAACAAGGACAAGGAAGTGAAGATCGGCGAACGCATCGTGCATCCGAAAGGTTCACTCCTGACGCTGAGCGCGCAGGAGGCAACGGAGCAGATCAATGGAAAACCGCTGCTCGCAGATGGCGTAGTAGATTCGATCGCTGATCTGGTCGCAAAGGCGAAGCTCAGCGGCCGCGTTTTCTCCTTCCAGCCGACTGGATTTGAGCGACTCGCGTTTTGGATCACCGCGCTTGCGCCGTTGCTGCTGCTGGCCGGAATTGTGGGCGCGTATCTCGAATTCAAAATTCCGGGTGCAAGCCTGCCGGGAATCATCGCGGCCATCTGCTTCGCGTTATTTTTTGCCGGCCACTACATCGCCGGCCTCGCCGGCTGGGAGGTTGTCGTGCTCTTCGCCCTCGGCTTCATGCTGGTGATCGTTGAAATCCTCTTTTTCGCGCATTCGACGATTGTCTTCGGCGTGCTCGGCGTATTCCTGATGCTGGCCTCGCTGCTCTGGGCAATGATCGATCGCTATCCGGGCGAGCGTTTAATTCCATCGCCGGGAGTGCTCGCCGCGCCTTTACTCAACCTGGCAATCGCAATCTTCGCAGCAGCGATTGTCATCACGCTGCTCGCACGCTTCCTCCCGCGGACGAGCATCTATCGCCGATTTGTGCTTTCTACGACCAACCCGCCCGGACCGTCGCTTGCGACGACTACGCGCCAGTTCGTGAATCCGTTACGGATCTCGACGGGCATGAATGGCATCGCACTGACAACATTGCGGCCAAGTGGCAAAGCGCAATTCGCTGATCAGGTGGTCGACGTCGTGACCGAAGGCGAATATATCGCGTCCGACACGCGCGTTTCGGTGATCACGGTGGATGGCATGCGCGTGGTAGTGCGAACCGCGGCCTGAGCAATAACGTTCTGACGAAGAGCCGCGACTAGCTACTCATCCGCCAGCGACCACGCGCACGAATTCGATGCGATCATCATCTCGCACCCGCCGCTCCGTCCACTCGCGCTGGTGAAGCGCAGCGCCATTCTGCTCGATTAAAACAGTATGCGGCGCGAGGCCGAGCCGCCTCGCGAGGTCGGCGATCGTCTGCGCATCGTCGATTTCGACGCGCTCCCCGTTTAACCAGAGATTCATCGCGCGACCAGCACCTGATCCCAATCTTTCCAGACCGGTTCAAAACCGCGTCGCTTCAGGGTGGCTGCGACTTCGGAAACTGACCGGTCGTCACTGATCTCGAACTGCGCCGCTGCAATGTCGTCAGGAGCCTGCGTTTCGGGAGCGACGCTGCGGCCGCGCACCGTGAGATGCAGGTCTTCGCTGCCCTGCTTGGTATAACCACCTGGCTCAGTGTGACTGCCCGCGCTCATCATCGTAACGCCGAAGTTAACCAGCGCATCGCGCAGCGCGGCTCGCTCGCGTGTGCTCAGGACAATTCCGACCTGCGGAAATGCGACACGCAATGCGCAAATGATTTGTGCCAGCTCGCGATCGCTGACGTTAAACTGCGGCTCGAACTGGCCGGCCGCAGGTCGTAGCCGCGGGACACTGACGGTGATCTGCGCCTGCCAACAGCGTTTGAGCAAATAGTCGAGGTGCGCTGCCAATGCGACAACATCGTGCTGCCACGGGGCAAGACCGAGAAGCGCACCGACCCCGATTCGCCGAAAACCTGCAGCGTAGGCGCGTTCCGGCGCGTCGAGTCGCCAGTTGAAATCACGCTTCGGCCCCGCTGTGTGCATCCGCGAGTAAATCTCGCGATCATATGTCTCCTGATAGACGACGAGGCCTTCGGCGCCCGCGTCGACAATCGGCTCGTACTCGTGCGACTCCATCGGCGCGACCTCGATCGAGATCGACGGAAAGAGCGGCGCGAGGGCACGAACACACTCCGCGAGGTAGCCTTGACCGACAAATTTCGGGTGCTCGCCGGCAACGAGCAGGACATTGCGAAAACCCTGCGCCGCGAGATGACGTGCTTCTGCAACCACTTGATCGACATCGAGCGTGACGCGCAAAATTGGGTTATCGCGCGAGAAGCCGCAGTAGCGGCAGTTGTTGATGCACTCGTTGGACAGGTAAAGCGGCGCGAACAACCGCATCGTCCGCCCAAAATAGCGCAAGGTGAGCGCGTGGGCGCGTTGCGCGAGCGCTTCGAACTCGAGGTCGGTCTTCGGCGCAATCAGCCGTTCGAACCGGCGAACGACCGCGCTGTTCTTCAACGCCAGATTATCGAGCAGAGGCGCGAACGACATGCCTCAATCTACCTGAGGAGCCTTCTTCGCAACATTCGCGCTCGCATCGGTACAAACAAAAACGCCGGGAACACTCGCGGTGCTCCCGGCGTTTTGAATTCTTATCGCTGCGTCTTTAGAACGCGAAGTTAATGCCGGAACGGACCATGCCGAAGTTGTTCTTCGAGCCGTCCACTACGTTCCAGCTGAAGTCGTTCGTCCATCCGATGTGCGGCGTGATGCGGACTTCGAATCCGCCGCCAAACTGGCCGACCCACTTACCGCTGTCGTCGTGCGAACGCACGCCGAGAACGGCGGAAGTGGCGGGATCGAAGAAGACTTCATCGCGGCCGCCGCTACCCCACAGGCCACCACCGCCGGCGAAGGCGTAGGGAGCGAAGCGGGTGCACGGAATCGGATAGCGAAGCGTGAACGTGCCGAGCACTGCTCCAGCTGCGTCACGATCATCGGGACTAATGCGCTCGATCAAACCGTTGTCGAGGAAGAACGTCTGGCCACCGCCATTGGCGAGGCGCAAACCGTAAGCCTCAACGCCGAGACCAAAATAACGGGCGAAGAAGTACTTCGCATCGAGACCGCCGCCCCATGCGTGATCCACGCCGAGGTAACGATCTTCCCGCCATTCGGTTCCGGTGAACGAGTACGTCCCCCAGATGCCTACATTCCATTCCGTGTTCGCGTACCACTCGGGACAGGTCTGCTGCTGCACGGTGTTCTTCATCTCCTTACCGGAGTAGGAAGAGGTGCCGGCGAAAGCGACAGAACCCAGAGCGAGTACTGCGCACAAGCTTAGAGTGACTTTCTTTAACATGTTTTCTCCTTTTGGTTGGTTAAGTGGGCAAACCCCTACGTTGCCCTCCTCAGAAACGTGTTTGGGCATTCCTGCGGATGCCCGATTTTGCCCCTTTTACACTAAATTGCAAGCCGAACGATTGTAGGCCTTTAGTCCATCAGACCTTCAGCTCGGCCCCGGTATTGGCATCGGTGATGACAAACTTTTCGTGGTGATAAGTCGGGTCGCCGCGGAAGAGCAACCGCCCCGCATATCGCCGCTCGAGCTCAACAAGACTCTCCTCGTCTTCTTCCCTGAGCCGCTTGAGCACGTCAGGATTCAAAATGACGCGGATCTCGTGGACGGTGTCCTGATACCGCCGCATCACGGTGTTGAGCGTGCGGTGAATCTCCACGCTTGTGCTCATTGACGTTTTGACGATCCCGCGGCCCTGGCAATACGGACAGTTTTCGTAAATCGAATCGCTCAGGCTCTCCTGTGCGCGCTGCCGTGTCATTTCCATCAACCCGAGTTGCGAAAGCGGCAGCACATGAGTCTTCGCCTTGTCACGCTTCAGCCGCTCGCGCATGAGCTGGTAAACTGCCTGTTGATCCTTGCGGCTTTTCATATCGATGAAATCGCCAATGATCAGTCCGCCGATATTGCGCAACCGGAGCTGCCGCGCGATCTCATCGGCGGCTTCAAGATTCGTTTGCAGGATCGTCTTTTCCACGTCCCTGCCGCCTTTGTTCCGGCCCGTGTTTACGTCAACCGCAACCAGCGCCTCCGTCTCGTCGATTACGATGTAGCCGCCGCACCGTAGCCAGACCTGCCGGTGAAATGCGTCCTCGACTTGTTTCTGGACGCCGAAAGTCTCGAAGATGGGCGCTGCTCCATCATAAAATTTGATCCGGTTGCGCGCGCGCCGCGAGATTTGCGAAACGAGCGTGTTCATCCGCTCGACCGCGTCCTGCTCATCGCAGATCACTTCATCGATTTCTTCGGTCAGGAAGTCGCGCACCGTTCGCTCCACGATGTCGGGCTCTTCAAAAACCCGCGCCGGCGCCGGGTCATTCTTGATCCGCTCCTCAACCTGTCGCCACTGCTCGAGCAGCATGCCGAGGTCGCGCACGAAATAGCGCGCTCGCTGTCCCTCGCCGACCGTGCGGATGATCACCCCGATGCCTTCGGGGATGTCGAGCTGCTGCAGGATTTTTCGCAGGCGCTGCCGTTCCTTAGGGTCTTCGATTTTGCGCGAAATGCCGCTGCGATCGCTGAAGGGCATCAGCACGAGATAACGCCCGGCGAAACTCAAATTCGTCGTGACCCGCGGCCCTTTCGTACCGATCGGCCCTTTCGTTACCTGCACGATGACCTCCGAGCCTACCGGGTAGATGTTCGGAATGTCCTTGGCCGTGATCCGTTTCTGTTTCCCGCCTTTTTTCGGGCGATCGATTTCCTCAATGCCGCTGTCGAGTGCGGCCGGAATCGCGTCCCAAAAATGGAGGAAAGCGTTTTTCTCGAAGCCGATGTCGACGAACATCGCCTTCAGCCCCTGCTCGATGTTCTTGACGCGCCCCTTGTAGACGCTGCCTACAATATTTCGCGAGCTGTTACGCTCGACGTTGTATTCCTCAAGCCGCCCGTTTTCGAGCAACGCCACCCGCCGCTCGAGTTTCTCGACGCTGATGATGAGCTTGTTGCCGGTCTTGGGCGAACCGAGTCCTAAAATTTTTTTTACTCTGTCGATCATGATTTGAAAAAGCTGTGGTGCGCATCTTGGTGGTGCGGTTTATCTGGTGCGCGGTGTGGGCCGGCGAACCGGCTGGGCAGGTTGAGCCTGTGGTTGTGGCGCGCGGCGAACGCCGAACAGACGTTCGAAAAAGTTTGGGGCGCGGGCCGGTTGCGCCGGCTGCGCGACCGGCTGGGCGCGACGAGCGCGGGCACGCGAGACTTGTCCGGCTGCGTCCGGATCCTGTTCCACATCAGGATCGCCGCCGCCGCCGGCCATTTGCGCGTCGGTCGCCTGTGAATCGTCCGATTTCTCATCGTCGTCGCTGCCGACGTTCGGACCGGAATCCTTGTAATCGACGGCGGGAATCATCTGGAACGGATTCGCATGATGAGCTGGTGCGAGCCACGCGACCTGCATGTCGAAATTTCCTTCCTCCATTGCCAGGGTGCGCTGCAAAATGCGCGTCGCGATTGGTCCCGCGACCGATCCGCCGTGCTCGCCGCCCTGCACCATCACCGCGACGACGTACTTCGGATGATCGTAGGGAGCGAAACAGCAGAACCACGCGATCGTGTCCTTCTTGCCGTTCGTGAACGCCTGCGCCGTTCCCGTCTTCCCCGCGACCTGCACATGCGGCATTCGTGCTTTGCCGCCGGTGCCGCCGTCTTCGTTCACCACTTTCCATAAGCCGCGACGCACCGCCTCAATTTCCTGCGGCGAGAAATCCGTGCGCAAATCGGCATCCACTTTCGGCTTCGGTGAAACAACCGGCTGCCCCTTTTCGTCCAGCAACGGCGTGCCGTCCTGATTCAACACCTTGTCGACGAGCCGCGGGTAATACGAGACGCCGCCGTTCGCGACCGTGGCATAAGCCATCGCCATCTGCAGCGGCGTCGCGAGGACGTAACCCTGCCCGATCGAGACGTTCGCCGTGTAAGCCTGAGACCAGTGCTCTTTCGGGTAGTGAACCGCCATCCATTCCGGCCCCGGCAGAATTCCGGCGGCTTCGCCAGTCAGGTGAATTCCCGTTTCCTTGCCGAGCCCCATTGCGCTGCCGGTCTTGTCAATTGCCTCGATGCCCGCAGCGTTGCCGTATTGGTAAAAGAATGAGTCGCACGACACCTTGAGCGCATCGGAAAGGCCGAGCGTTCCGTGCGACCCGCCCTTTTCAGCGACCCAGCAGTGGAAATAATGGTCGCCGTAACTCACGCCGCCGCTGCAGTTGAAACGCGCATTCGTCATGTGCTTCCGCAGACCGGCGAGCGAGGTAATGATCTTGAAAGTTGATCCCGGCGGGAAGCCGCTGATCGCGCGGTTCACGAGCGGCCGCGCCTCGTCTTTCTGCAGCGCCTGCCAGTCCTTTGCCTTGATGCTCGGAATGAATGTATTCGGGTCGAACGAGGGCACCGAGACCATGGCGAGCACGTTGCCGTTGTTCGGATCGACGACGACGGCCGCGGCGCGACTTACCGCGCGCAATGCCTCTTCGGCGACGGCCTGGATCTTGCCGTCGAGTGTCATATAAACATTCGCGCCCTGCTGCGGCGGATCCTCTTTCAAAACGCCTTCGATCTGGCCCTTCGCGTTGCGCCGCATGTGACGCACTCCGGGCTTACCGCGCAGGTATTGATCCATCGCCGCCTCGATGTTCGATTTCCCTTCAACGTCCCCCTGGAAAAAGGTGTACTTCTTGGCCTCTTCCTTGTTCGTCTCGTCGGGCGGACCAACGTAGCCTAACAAGTGCGCCGCGAGCGCACCGTAGACGTACGAGCGCACCGGCTTGATCGCGAGATCAACGCCCGGCAGCCCAACATCGTGCTCGGCAAACTTCGCCATCGTCTGGAAGTTGATGTCCTTGATGTAGGAATACGGGACCTCCGTGTTGGTGCGGAAATGCTTCTGCAGCTGACCGGCGTTGTAATCGCGCGCCAGATCCAGATCGTCGAGCCGCGGGACGACACCGTCGTTCACGATTTTGACGATGTCCGGCTCCTTCAGATTCTTGGGCATGCCGTTGATCGTGCTGCGGTATTCAGTCAGCGGCGGCATGCCGACGCGTTGCCGATAACCGCGCACCATCTCCGGGAGATAGAAATCGACTTCGTAACTGGCGCGGTTCGTTACCAGTGCGAGACCATTGCGATCGCGAATCTCACCTCGCACACTCGGAATGCGCACGGTCGCTTCGGAGCTGCCGCGAATTTTTGCGGTCCACTCGGCTCCACGCGCGACCTGCACCCACCAGAGGCGCGCGCCAAGCGCGGCCAGCCCGAGCAACATCAGAAAGGCAATCAGCTGAATACGCAGACGCGGAATGCCGGCACCACGACGTCGGTTCATATATTAATAGAGAGGTTCCCGTTCAGGTAGGTAACTGTATCGCGTCATCCGCCCGATCCAGTGCAGCAGCCAGAAGACGAGCGGCGCCATCAACATCGCGAGCAAGCCGGGCCCGCCGATTTGCCACCACGTGTCGCGCGTGAACTGCAGCGAACCGCGACGAAATGCGATCATGAGATATTGCGTTAGGAGAATAAGGGACGTGCAGACACCGCTCATGATGCAATGAACTTCCCATCTGCCACGGGCGAAGAGCGGCCTAAGGCCATGCATGATTCCGGCGAGGACGCCGTAGAGGAGTATCGACGATCCCATCGCGATTTCAACCTTGTCGCCGATCACCTGGGCCGTCGTTACATCAAGCATAAAACCGGCGAACGCCGCGAGGCCGAGCATCATCGGCATCGGCAATGCCATCGCGCCGTAGAAAACGATCACCGGCACGATGTAAATGCGGGCGTTAAACATCCACTCGAGGTGCGGCAGATAAAACTCCGCGATCTGCGCGCAGAAGGTGAGGATCAGCAATATGACGAAAAAAATCATGACTGATTTTGCGCGTGACCGCGGTCATTCCGAGCGCAGCGAGGAACCTCACAAATGTCCGAAACGACGTCGATGCGAATGCTCGTGAGATCGTTCACTCCGCTCACGATGACAGCAGCTTTCATTTCCGGCCAATCACCACGAACACGTCTTCGAGATGCGCAAGATCAACCGCCGGTGCGACACGCGCCTGACCGTCGAGTTCGCGCACGTGAAAATTCTGCACCGCGCCGATCAGCAGCTGCGCGGGGAACACGCCGCCGACGCCGGACGTAAAGACTTTCTGTCCCGGCTGCAGGTTCGCCTGCTTCGAGAGAAAATTGAGGTTCAACTGCGGCGTGATCGAACCGACCACGCGCTCACCGACGACAATCCCCTGCTCGCGACTGTTCTCCACGCTCGCCGCCACGCGGCAGTTCTCATCCGAGATCAGTAGGACGACCGCGACGTCGTCACTCACCGTCGTCGTTTTGCCGACAAGTCCTTCATCCGTCACCACCGGCATGTCCGCATCGATGTGATCGTGCTTGCCGCGGTTGATTGTAACCGTGCGCCACCAACTCGAAGCGTCGCGCGCCACGATTTCCGCCGGCACAAGTCGAAACACCGCGCGCTCTCGATAATCGAGCGCATGACGGAGCCGGTTGACCTCATGCTCGACATCGCGCAGCGCCTGGTTCGTCGCACGGAGGGAGCGATTCTCGACCCGGAGATTCTGGTTATCGCGCTCGAGTTCCTCGAGTGTGCGCAACCCCGTGCGGACCTGTGTGATCTGTTTTTCGAGACCAGACCCGGTGGTGAGAAACGGCGAGATCAGCTGATAAAAAGCGGCCTGCAACCTGCGCGTGCTCGTCGCGCCGAAGCTCAGGAAGTAAGCGACGATCGCGCCAAAGATGAGCAGCGCGATGATGTTCGTGCGTCTCATCAAGCACGAATTCGAAACTCGAACGCGGGCAGACCGCCTCGGTTCGAAATTCGAAAATTGCTACCGCCAGCTGCGATCCGCGGAAGCAACCTGACGCAAAAATTTGATTTCATTGAGGCACTTGCCTGTTCCCTCCGCGACAGCACTCAGCGGATCTTCGGCAACATGGACAGGCAAGCCGGTCTCCTCGCTCAAAAGTTTGTCGAACCCGCGCAAAAGGGCGCCGCCGCCGGCGAGCACGAGCCCGCGATCCACCAAATCAGCCGACAACTCCGGCGGGCATCGCTCGAGAGTGATCCGGACCGAATCGACGATTGTCGAGATCGGTTCGAGGAGCGCTTCCCGAACTTCCTGCGACGTGATCTGCAGCGTCTTTGGCAGACCGGCAACGAGATCGCGGCCTTTCACTTCGACGCTGGTTTCCTTCTCTGTCGGATAGGCCGAGCCGATCTTGATTTTGATCTCCTCCGCGGTGCGCTCGCCGATCATCAAATTATAAGCGCGCTTCATGTACTGGACGATTGCTTCGTCCAGTTCGTCGCCGGCGACCCGCACGCTGCGGCTGAACACAATTCCGGAAAGCGAAATCAGCGCGACCTCGGTCGTGCCGCCGCCGATATCGATGATCATGTTCCCGGCGGGATCCTGAACCGGCAGGCCGACGCCGATCGCCGCCGCCATCGGCTCCTCTATTAAGTACACCTCCCGTGCGCCGGCATGCGTGGCCGATTCCCGCACCGCCCGCTTCTCGACTTCGGTGATACCTGAGGGAACTGCGATCACCACACGTGGCTTGGCGCGGACGCGGCGACCGTGAACTTTCGTGATGAAGTGACGCAACATCGCTTCCGTCACTTCGAAATCCGCGATCACGCCATCTTTGAGCGGTCGCACCGCGACGATATTAGCCGGTGTGCGCCCGAGCATCCGCTTCGCCTCATCGCCGACGGCGAGGACTTTGTTCGTGCCCGCTTGCACCGCCACGACCGAGGGTTCGCGCAGCACGATGCCCTGATCCTTTACGTAAACGAGCGTGTTCGCGGTACCGAGATCGATCCCGATGTCGCTCGAGAGCCAGCCGAATAAACCTTCAAACATGTTGTGGAATGAGATGAGCCGTCACGCGTCACCAACGGCCGGCTGATTCGGCGTCTATCTAGAAACAGACGCCGCACCCGTCAAGGGAAAGCTTGTGAATAACTTCAAAATTTGAAGGACCCGTCGCGCGCACCGCGTCCAACATCCTTTCACGGAAGGAGCAGCGCCTCTGTGCATTTCAAAGTTGGACGATGAACGTTGAACGTTGAACCTTCCCTTCCGTGCTCCCGATCGTCATCGCTCCGTCTATTCTCGCCGCCGATTTCTCCAGGCTCGGCGACGAAATCCACGCGGTGGAACAGGCAGGCGCCGATTGGATTCACTGCGACATCATGGACGGCCATTTCGTCGACAACATTTCGTTTGGACCAGCAGTCGTAAAGACAGTCGGCAGCCTGACCAGTCTGCCACTCGACGTTCATCTCATGATTGAACACGCCGATCATTACGTGCCGCGGTTTGTCGAGGCGGGAGCGACTTCCATCACCGTGCACATCGAACCGGAAGCGAACCACGACGTTGTGAACACCCTTCGACAGATTCGCACCGCCGGCTGCAAGGTTGGTTTGACGCTCAACCCTGAAACTGATTTCGCGCTGGTTGAGCCGCACCTCGGCGGCATCGATCTGCTGCTCATTATGACGGTGCATCCGGGTTTCGGCGGCCAGTCATTCCGTGCGGATCAGCTCGAGAAAGTGCAACGCGCCGCCGCCTGGCGCGCAGCAAACAATCGCGAACTGCACATCGAAGTTGATGGCGGCATCAACGCCGAAACGGCAAGTCGTTGCCGCCAAGCTGGCGCGAATGTCTTCGTAGCCGGCACGTCCGTTTTTCGCGCTCCTGACTACGGCGCAGCGATTCGCGAACTGCGCGGCTGACGTCGGATCAGTTCAACGCGTCGGCTTCGGCTTGGCGATGTTCGGTGCGATGTCGTACTCCGGTTTCGCCGCGCCCATTAGCCATTTGTCGAACCAGCCGACGATGTGTTGCAGGCGTTCCACGCGATGCCACGGCTGACCTGAGCGGGATAGCTCGTGCGATTCGCCGGGGAACTTCACCATCACCGTCGGCACTTGCAGGAATTTCAGTGCGCGGAACATTTCCTCGCCGCCTGCGCCGGGCGGAGTGCGTGTGTCACTTTCGCCGAGGACGAACATCATCGGCGTCTTCACGTTCTTGATGTAGGTGATGGGCGAGCGTTCCTCGAAATCCTTCTTTTCATCAAAGGGCGGACCTTTGAACCAACTCGGCTGGAACAACGTGAAGTCCGCGGTGTACCACCAATGTTCCCAGCTCGCGATATCGCGTTGAGCTACTCCAGCCGCGAAGCGCTGCGTATGAGTAACTACCCAATTCGTTAGCAGTCCACCGCCGCTGCCGCCTGTCACGCCGAGCTTCTTCTCGTCGGCATAACCGCGCTTCAGCACTTCATCGACGCCTTTCATCAGGTCCTGATAATCGTCTCCCGGATAGTGATACTGAATGACGTTGCCGAACTCCTGGCCGTAGGTCGTGCTGCCGCGCGGGTTCGGGTAAAGGACGACGTAGCCTTTCGCCGCCATCCATTGAAACTCGTGTTCGAAAATGTAGCCGTAGGCGGCATGTGGTCCGCCGTGAATGTTGAGAATGAGCGGGTATTTCTGGGCCGCGTTGAATCCCGGCGGCTTCTGCACCCACGCCTGGATTTTTTTACCGTCGAAGCTCTGATACGTGATCTCTTCCGGCTCGCTCAGGTTCAGCTGTGACCAGAGTGCTTTGTTAACGTCGGTGAGCTGGCGCTGCTCTCCGTTTTTGTCGATCAGGAACAAATCGCCGAGACGCGTCGGCGTAGAGATAAGACAGACGAGCGTGGACAGGTCAGGCAGCGCGCGAAACGTCACCACTGCCTGATTGCCCTTCGTTAGTTCCGTGACGGCGCCGGTCGCGGCGTCGAACCGTCCGAGAAAAGTGCGGCCTTCGCGACCGACGACTTGCAGGATCGATTTGCCGTCCGCGCTCCATAAGGGACGATTGCCGCCGCCAGCGCGTGGCGGCGAATTATCGCCGAAGACACCAACCCCGACATCGAAGTCGTATTGGGCGGTGAGATTTTTTGGCTTCGCGTTCGACGCGACATCCATGACCCAGAGATCAGGCTCCGTGTAGGAATTAACAGGTTGGTTCACTGACGCGGTGAAGGCGATCTGTTTGCCGTCCGGGCTAAGCGTGAGACCCTGCGCGCCGAGATCGATCGTGGTTAGTTTCGTCGGTTCGCCGCCACCCGCAGGGATCGAATAGATCTCGGTCCTCGGCAGCTCGTAGTAGGGCTCGTCCACGTGGAGGGAGGCGAAGAGAATCTGCGCGCCATCGTTGGACCAAACCAACTGCCCTTCGTCAAAACGACCGGAGGTGAGCTGCTTCGGCTGGACTTTCTCCTCCGCGGTCCGCGGCGCCTGAATGGTCCAGATGTGATCCGGACGTTTGAAATCGAGGTTGCCTTCGTTGTCCTCGCGATATACCGCCCGCGTCACGACCAGCACATCGCTTTCGCGTTCTTCCTCGCCGTCCGGCTTTGCCGGCGAATCACTCGGCGCAGGTGATGGCGACGCTTTCTTCGCGTCATCCTCTTTCTGTTTTTTCTTCGCCTGCTTCGCGAGATCGTCGGGGTTGCTCGAACTGCTGAAGGCGATCGTTTTTCCATCGGGCGACCAACGCGGCCCGCTCGCCCCTTTCGGCAAATCAGTTACGCTCCACGCATCTCCGCCGTTCATTGGCAATAACGCGAGCTGACCCGGCTCAGGCTTGCCGTCTTTTTCTACCGATCGGACGAAGGCCAGGAATTTCCCATCCGGAGACCAGCGCGGTGAGTTGTCGTGGTTGCCGTTGGTCAACCGATGCGGCTCTTCGTTTCCAGCCGTGCCCACAGTCCAGATCGAAGTGTCGTAACCGGTTTTCTTTTCGTTGACCGTCACGCGCACGAAAGCGACGCGTGAACCGTCCGGCGAAATCTGCGGATCGCCGATCCAGACAAAATCGAACAGGTCTTTTTCGGTTATGCCGCGTTTGTCCGCGGCGAAAACGGGCGAAACGAATGCGAGTGAGAGCGCAAAGAGAAGGCAACGACGCATCGCGCAACCTTGCACCAACGGCAGAGCGCGCAACGCGCCGCTATTGCAGCGCGTAAACCTCGACAAGCCCGACGCCGTCGCTGCCGGCGAGCACCGCGGTATATGAGCCGGGTGGCAGCGTCGCGACGATCGCCGATTCTCGCGCGTCATTCGGCGGGATACCCGTCGCTGCGATATCGGACGCTTGCGAATCCTGCCAGTCGTCGTCGAACGCTATCAGCGCGCCCTCCGAGTCTCGCAACGTCAGGGTCGGGTTTTGCAACGGCTCCGCAACACCGCTTTGCGCGAGGGACGGGCCGACGCCGCGAATTAGCACCTTCGCGCTTCCATCGCCGCCACCGAGAATGAATCCAGCGATCATGACATTATCGCCGGTGCCAACGACACCTCGCGTGCTGATGTTCGCCAACTCCGCATCCGGTGTCTCGCTGATGTCGTAAATCTCTGCCAGCGTGACGCCGGTCGCGCCTTCGTATCCTTTCACCACTGCTGTGTAGGAGCCGGGGTTGAGCGTCGTTACCATGGCTGATTCGAGGTCGCTCGGCGGAGCAAGACCGGTGGCTGCGATCGCTGTTGGCTGGGT
Organism: Chthoniobacterales bacterium; assembly: GCA_045809945.1. Taxonomy (GTDB): domain Bacteria; phylum Verrucomicrobiota; class Verrucomicrobiia; order Chthoniobacterales; family UBA10450; genus CADDYX01. The sequence continues at coordinate 13,353 of JBJMWW010000146.1, read as the reverse complement.
GTGTTGCCAGTTGCCGTTGAAACTCACCAGCATGCCGTTCGCGCTACGCAACGCCAGTGTCGGATTCGAGAGCGCGTCTTCAATGCCGGATTGAGCGAGCGAAGGACCGAGCGCACGGACTACGACCGGTTTCGGTTCGGTGCCGCGCAAAATGAAACCCTCGATCGCGACGTTGTCGCCGGTTTGTGCGACGAGACGCGTTGACAAATTGAGCGGCCGCGACCTCGTTCCGGATGTTTTCGGGAGCAAGGCGAGTTGGCCGGCAACATCCCACGGCGCACCCTGGCTTTTATACTGAACGCGGCTGACGTGCGGCTGTGTGGTCGCGTTCCAGAATTCAATCGGTCCGAAAATATTTTGGACCGTGTAGTTCGCCGCCTTCTCGGCAGTTAACGTGTCAGCCCAGACAGCGCGCCCGTCTGGCTTGCCGTCCTGATTGTCGTCCGGCAGCGGGTCGCCATTGAGTTCTGTGCTGCCGAACTCGGCGAAACGCGTCAACGTGTTCGGATTCTCGTCCATCTGGCCGCCGCCACCATTGGTCCACGGATCCCAACCGAGAGCCGTGATGTGCGGGCCCATTCGCGTGCGGATAAACGTCGTGCTTGGCATTTTACCCTCAAACCACCACTGCCACGGCCGGCTCAGAAATACCGTGCGATCTGCTGCGGTCGAATTACTGCCGCCGGCCTGGGCAGCATCGGAGCCGGGAACAAGCGAGCAATCGAGAAAGACGAAGCCGATCGCGGTCGAGTCATCGGTGTTGGGCACGCTGATCCAGCCGTAATTGGTGCTCTTGATCGTGCAATGATCGAAGACCGCCGTTGCGTCGCCGAAGATGAAATCGCGCGTCCCGGCGATGATACTGTCGCGGAAATAATGACGTGAGCGTCCGTCAACAAGCAGCGTATCGGTAAACCCGAGAAACTGAACGCCGACGAATGCCGCGCGATCGCCGGTGATCTCTGCGGCGAGGGCCTGGACGTTATCCCCCGCCCGGGTGGAATTTTCGAACGTCTTGTTTCGGGCCATGAAAGCGACGGCGTTTTCTGTCACTTCGAACACCTGGCCCCAGCCGCCATCAGGCGCGGTCAGTTCGCTCCGCGCCTCAGTAATCTTAACTGCAGCGGAAGAGTCACCGGTGCCGATCAGGCTAATGTAAGGCGCATTGACGGTGACGAACTCGTGGTAAACGCCGGGCGCAATGAAGATATTGGCGCGATTCAACTCGCTTTGGCCGCTGACCGCATCGACTGCTGCCTGGACGGTGGTGAATGCGCCGTTCGTGCCGGCCGGGTCAACGAAATAATCCGACGCTGCGGCCGTCGCGATCGCGACCGCCGATACCGCGCACAAAATTAGCCGCTGTGTTCGCATCCTTTCGAGACGCGCGATTTAAGCAAAAACTCGCTCGTCGATGCAATCGCGCAGAACCGCTTGCTGATTGTGCGAATTTGCTGCTCGAAGCGTTGCCCGCTATCATAGCGGTCCGCGATTGCGGCATTTGTTCATGCAGAAGATTGGATTTTCCGAAGCACTCGATTCCATCGTGGCGAGCGACCCGCGTTATCATCGCGACGCCTACGTCTTTCTCCGCGACGCGCTCGATTACACGACCAAACAGCAGAAGAAAGCGAAAGGCGCGACCGTTCGTCACGTGGCCGGACCGGAGTTGCTCGAAGGTGTGCGGCAATACGCGCTGAAGGAGTTCGGGCCGATGGTGATCACCGTCTTTGGGCATTGGGGACTGAAAACGACGGAGGATGTCGGCAACATGGTTTTCAATCTGATCGGTGCCGGCATCTTTGGGAAAACGGAGGAAGACTCGATCGATGACTTCAAGAACGTGTTCGACTTTTACGAAGCGTTTGTGAAACCGTTCGAGCCGGCAAAACCGCAGCCGTTGCATAAGACTCCACCGGCACTGCCCGCGCCGAACGTTTCGTGATGCGAAAGGCAGCGCGGCTGAGGACAGCCGCCTCTACCACGGCGGACGCGTCCCTTTCCTTTCCGCCAAACCGCGCAGAACTTCGCACTCTTCCAAACGGACTGACACTGATCGTGCAGGAAGACCGCAGCGCGCCGGTCGCGAGCGTGCAGGCCTGGTGCGGGACGGGCAGCATTCACGAAGACGCGCAACTCGGCGCCGGTCTTTCACACATGCTCGAGCACATGCTCTTCAAAGGCACGAAGACGCGTGGCGCCAATGGCATCGCGCAAAGCGTCCAGGATGTCGGCGGTTACATCAACGCCTATACGTCATTCGATCGCACGGTTTACTGGATCGACACGCCGAAAGATGGCGTCGCGACCGCGCTCGAGATTCTGTCCGACGCGATGATGAACTCGACCTTGCCGCGTGACGAATACGCAAAGGAACAGGAAGTCATCCGGCGCGAGTTCGCGATGGGCATGGACGATCCTGACCGCATGGCGGGACAGCTACTTTTTGCGACCGCCTATCAGCTACATCCCTATCGCGTGCCGGTGATCGGGCATCTGGAAGTGTTCAACCAGCTCTCGCACGAGCAGTTGATGAGCTATTACAAGTCGCGCTACGTGCCGAACAATCTCACCTTCGTCATCGTCGGCGATGTCGATGCCGAGGCTGTGCACACCCAGTTGGCCGGATTTTTCGAAAGTTATCCGGAGCGGCCACTGCGGCCGATCTACATTCCGCCCGAACCGACCCAGCTCGGCCGGCGCGAAGCAAATCGCGATTTCGCAACAGAGCTCTCGCGCCTGTCGCTCGCCTGGCACATTCCGGAGGTAAGTCATCGCGACGTGCCCGCGCTCGATCTGCTCTCAACCCTGCTCGGCGATGGGCGCAGCTCGCGTCTATATCAACGCGTTCGCGAAGAGAGCGGACTCGCCTTCAGCGTCTCGGCCTTTTCCTACACACCCGGCGATCCAGGGCTGTTCGGTATCGAAGCGACAGTCGATCCGGCGAAGCGCGAAGCGGCGCAACAGCTCGTCCTGCAAATGCTCGATGAGTTGAAGCAACAAGGCGCGACCGCGGACGAACTCGCCAAGGCAAAGAAGACATCGCTGACCCATCACCTTCACGCGCTGACGACGATGCGCGGGCAAGCTTCGGACATCGGTTCAAGCTGGTTACTGACGCGAAATCTCAATTTCACGCGTACCTATCTCGATGCCGTGCAGCAGGTCACGGTGGAAGACATTCAGCGGGCGGCACAGACCTACTGCACCGACATGAATCTCACGGTCACTTCGCTCGATCCCAAAGGAACTGCGTTGCGGAAGGCCACGACTGCTGCTCGACCGGCGGCGGGCGAGATTCAGAAGCACACCCTGCCAAATGGGTTGCGTGTTCTCGTTCGCGAAGATCGACGGCTACCACTCGTCGCAATCACGGCGGCGTTCCGCGGCGGTTTGCTCGCAGAGCAGCGCGAGAATAATGGAATTACGCGGCTGCTCGCGAGATCGCTTTTAAAAGGAACGAAGACACGGACCGCGGAAGAGCTCGCCGATGCTATCGAGTCGGTCGGCGGAAGTATCGGTAGTGAAGTGGGAAACAACAGCTTCAGCATTTCGCTCGACGTGACGAAGCCCGACCTGCCGCTCGCGGTCGAGATCCTGGCCGACGTCTTACTCAACGCGACGATGCCCGAGCAGCATGTCGAGCGCGAAAAAGAAGTGCAGATCGCCGCGATTCTCGAAGAGGACGAACACCTCACGAGTGTGGCGCGTAATATTCTCCGCTCGGCGCTTTTCGGCGAACATCCTTACGCGCTTCGCGGCAGCGGCTCGGCTGAGTCGGTCGCCGAGCTCGCGCCGGCAGATCTGCGCGCAATGCGCGATCGACTCGTGGTGGCAAAGAACTGTGTCGTTTCCGTCTTTGGCGATGTGGACAGCAGCGAAGTGCAACGGCTGTTCCAAACAATGCTCGGCGAGATGCCGGCTGGTGAAATGGCGCTGGCCAAAGCTTCGCCTTCGCAGCCCCTCGAGAGGGTAACGGCCGTTGAAAATTTCAAAGACAAAGCGCAGGGCGTGCTCATGGTCGGTTACCGCGGCGCTGACATTTATACCCGCGATCGCTACGCCCTCGAGTTGATCGACGAAGCGAGCAGCGATCTCGGCTCGCGATTTTTCGTCCGGATTCGCGAACAGATGGGTCTCGCCTACTACGTCGGAGCCAGTCAGATGCAGGGACTCGTTCCGGGCGTGTTTCTCTTCTACCTCGGCACCGATCCTTTAAAGCTCGAGCCGGTGAAAACTGCGCTGCTTGAGGAAATCAATCGACTCGCGACGGACGGCCTAAGCGACGAAGAGCTCGCGCGTTCGAAAAAGAAACTGATCGGACAGCAACAAATCGCGAATCAGAGTAACGACACCTTCGGCCATGTCGCCGCGCTCGACGAATTGTATAGCCTCGGTTTCGATCATTACAAAGAACTCGAGCCGACGGTGAATGCGATCACGGCCGAAGAGGTAAAGCGCGTCGCTCAGAAATACTTTCGCGAACAGCCGTATGTAATTGCAACGGTTCGACCGCCAGAAAGCCGCTCGAAATCGATCACTAAATAACCATGGCCGAAGTACAAACAACCAGTTTATCCGGCGAGCTCACGCAGCGCTTCATCGAATTCGTCATGATGCAGGCGCAGAACGCGGCGCTTTTCCTCGGACAAATCCCCAACCCGCAAACCGGCCAGGGCGAAGTGAACCTCGATCTCGCCAAGATGTTCATCGACCAACTCGCGATGATTCAGGAGAAGACGCGCGGCAACCTGACGAGCGAGGAAGCTACCGTGCTGCGAAACACGCTCTCGAATCTGCAAATGGCGTTTGTCGAACTGTCTCAGGGCAAGAACGCGGCCGCTCCGCCCGCGTCGGCACCCGAGCCGCCGCCGACTTCTGCCCCGCCTCAGCAGGAGACAACTCCTCCGCCGACCTCGGAGACTGAATCGCGCAAAAAGTTTACTAAGAGCTACGGCGCGTAGCTCGCCGCAGCGCGATTCACCACCGTGCCGCCTACTCTCCAACAGCCGAAGTCTGTCGCCGATCTCAAGGTAGTAGTTGACCCGGAGGAAGCCGCTGAAGAGGCCGGCCTACGTTATGTCAGCGCTGATTCGCCAGGTTACACCCGGAAGAAGAACGGCGACGATTTTGACTACTACGACACCGAGGGAAAGAAGATATCAGACGAAAAGAGGATACTGCGAATCAAACGCATAGCTATCCCGCCAGCCTGGACCGACGTTTGGATTTGTCCTTCGCCTAATGGCCACATTCAGGCGGTGGGCCGCGATGCACGGCGTCGCAAGCAGTATCGTTACCATGAGCGCTGGCGCGAAGTGCGCGACGAAGGCAAGTACGAGAAGATGGTGCTGTTTGGCCGCGCGCTGCCAAAGATCCGCAAGCGCATCGAGAAGGACATGGGCTTGCCGGGCTTACCGCGCGAGAAGGTCCTCGCGACAGCGGTAGAGTTACTCGAAAGAACTTTTATTCGAGTCGGGAATGAAGAATACGCAAAGGAAAACAAGTCATTCGGCTTAACGACACTCAAGAACCGTCACGTCGACGTCAATGGGACAACCGTCAGGTTTGAGTTCCGTGGCAAGAGCGGTGTGAAACACAAGAAGGAAGTGCAGGACCGCCGGCTGGCCAGGATCATCCGCAAGCTTCAAGACTTACCCGGCCAGGAGCTCTTCCAATACGTAGACGATGAAGGGGAAAAGCGGAACGTCACCTCACAAGACGTAAACGATTACCTCAAGGAGATCACCGGCGAAGACTTCACGGCCAAGGATTTCCGGACCTGGGCCGGAACAGTTCTGGCGTCGATTGCCTTAACGGCACAGGAAGCTTTCGAGACAAAGAAGCAGGCCAAGGCGAACATCAAGACAGCCATTCACGCGGTAGCCACGATGCTGGGCAACACGCCGGCGGTTTGTCGCAAATGCTATATTCACCCGGCAGTCTTAGAGAGTTACCTCGATGGCACCCTTGCTGGAGGACTGAAGGTTAAGACAGAGGAGACGCTTCTCGAGAATATTGACGATCTTCGTTCGGAAGAGATCTCGGTGCTCGATTTTCTTCGCGACCGGCTGGCTAAGAAAGCTGCATAGCGGCGCGAAGTAGACAGTCGAGCACAGTCTGGGAGTCTATAACTTCGGAGATGTCTCGACTTCGCTCGACATGACAGATCCTGGACCGGAATGTGTGATTTTCGTCGGGTTACCCGGCGCGGGTAAGAGCACGCTTTTCCGCGAAAAGTTCGCGGCGACTCACCGACACATCAGCAAAGACCTTTGGCCGAATAACACTGGACGAGACGCGAAGCAGCAGAAGCTAGTTGCCGAAGCGCTGGCATCAGGAGAGTTCGTTGTCATCGATAACACCAATCCGACTGTGGCCGAGCGTGCGCGATTGATCGATCTAGCCAGAAAATATGAGGCACGCGTCGTCGGCTACTACTTCGATGTAGCGACGCGCGTCGCTGTAGCTCGTAACGCAGAGCGAAGCGGAAAGGCGAAGGTGCCGAACGTTGCCATCTTCACAACCGCGAAGAGACTGGCAGCGCCTACCTACGCGGAAGGCTACGATGCGCTTTATCGCGTGACCATTGCCGAAGATCGGTCGTTATTCGTAAGCGACGTTCCGCGCTAGCGAGAGCGCGGAGCCGGCGAAGCCGCGCGTTGCGTTCGCGCCGACTTACGAACCGTAATCGTATCCTGCGCCGGAGGAGGAGTGGCCGCTTCCTTCTTCTTGCTAGGCCAGATCAGACGCCACGGCTCCGACTTCACGGTAGCTGAGAGTTCCTTCACGTTTTCTCCGGTTTCCTTCAGGTCGGGCCCGAGGTCGTTGATGGTCGACTTAAGCTTCTGGGACGACTCACGGAAGTTCTGCAAAGTGACCTGAATATTGTCATTCGCCGCAAGGTCGGTGCTAATGCGTTCCACATTCTTTAGCGCCAGAGAGAGAGAGCTATCGCGACCTGTCAGATTGGTCAGATTCTCAGCAAATGTCCGAAACTGGGCCAGCGACATATTAAGCTGCGAGTTCTCATCGGTTATCCGGCTAAGGTTCTGCGCCGTATTTTCGAGCTCTCGCAACGTCGCGGTGGCTTCTTGTGCGACTGGCTGCACTATATCAACCACTCGCGCAATAGATTCACCGAAGTCGGGCACACGTTCGCCGGGAAACATTTCGCCGTCCTTCGCCCGACCGGAAGCCTCGTCACCCTGAGTGAAGTCGATTGCTACTTCGCCCAGCAAACCAAGAGTAACAAGTCGTGCGTGTGAATCGCGATAAACAACTGCCCCCTGGTCCACCTTTACATCAATGCGCGCTTCGAACCTTTTCTTTTCAGGAGTCGGCTCCGGCGTTGCCGAAGCGTTAGCTTTGGTGGCCGGCGGAACCGTCGGACTCTCCATCGCACGAGCCGCGGCCTGGGCCCGATCTTGTTCCTCGTGAGACACGGGCGAGTAAAGCTTTTCCACCTGACCGATCTTCCGGCCGGCGAGCAACACCGGTGCTCCTAGTTTAATCCCCGCGGCGTTGTCGAAGTAGATGCGAAACGTGATCAGCGGTCGGAACAAGCCTGGTGCGCCGAGCAGAATGAGCACGAAGACGAGAACCGCGATCGTGGCGAGCACGAGCAGGCCAGTCAGCAGTTCATTTCGTCGCAATTGCATCAGCTGTTCCTTCCAGAATCGGTCCTTCTATACTGCCGCTTAAGAATTGTGAGACAACCGGATTGTCGGATCGTTTCATCTCATCCGGTGTTCCCTGCGCAATAATTTTTCCCTGATAGAGCATGGCCATCTTGGTCGCGATCCGAAAGGCGCTATCCATCTCGTGTGTGACAATGACCGACGTGACTTTCGATTTTTCGGTCAGGCCAATAATCAACTCGTCGATCACTGAGCTGATGACGGGATCGAGGCCGGCGGACGGTTCGTCGAAAAGAATTAGTTCCGGGTCCATGACAAGGGCACGGGCAAGGCTGACTCGCTTGCGCATCCCGCCACTCAGCTCCGACGGCATCTGGTCGCGAACGTCACCCAAACCGACCAGCTCCAGTTTCTCATCGATGATTCGATCGATCTCATCGCGACTCTTTTTGGTGAGCTCTTCCAACGGCAGCGCAACATTATCGCGGACGGTGCGCGAACTGAGCAGCGCCGAGTATTGGTAAACCATTCCGATCTCGGCGCGCACACGCTGCAGTTTGCGCCGCTGCAGACGCGACATATCAAACTGCTTGAAGAAGACCGAGCCGGAGAGCGGCTGAAGAATTCCAAGAATCAATCGCAGGATAGTGCTTTTGCCACTGCCGCTCTGCCCCATGATAACGAGGCGCTGGAGCGGTTCGACGGCGACCGAGACACCATCAAGCACGAGCTTCTCGTCAAATGCCAGCCGCACATCGCGCAGCTCGACGACCGGCGGCGTCGGTGCTTCGCTGCTCATGTTGGAAAAAAGACCGTGTAGACGACGTTGAAGAGCGTATCGAAGCCGATTACGGCGGTGATTGCGGTGACGACACTCGACGTAGTGGAGCTACCAACACCGGATGCGCCGCCTTTGACAGTGAGCCCGCGATAGCAGGCAATCGCGCCGATTAACATGCCGAAGAGAAAGCTCTTCAGAATACCTGTGATGATGTCGCGAATCAGAAGGCTGTGGATAACCAGATCGTTGAAGTAGACCCACGCGATGTTGAAGTAAGCGCGGCAAATCAGGCTGGTGGCAAAAATCGCCGCCGCGCTCGAAATAGTCGACAGGCAGGGCATCAGCGAGACGAGGGCGAGCATTCGCGGCGCGACCAGAAATCGAAGCGGACTGATGCCCATTGCTTCGATCGCTTCGACTTCTTCGTTTACTTCCATCGTGCCGAGCTCGGCGGTAAACGCGGCGCCGATCCGCGCGGCGAGCATGATGCCTGTGAGCAACGGCCCGAGCTCGCGCGTGAACGCAATCGCGACCAGTCCGGGAACCAACCGCTCGGTCCCGAATCGTTGCAATTGATAGCCGGTCAGCAACGCCATCGTCAGTCCGAGGAAAAATGAGACGAGCGCGACGAGGGGCACCGAACCGACACCGGCGCGTTCGGTGTGACGGAAGAAACTCGTCGCGCGAAACGGCCCGCGACCTCGTCGGACGTTGTCCCACGTTTCGGCAAAGGTGCTGGCGATGAACCAGAACATCGCGCCGATCTCGCGCAGGAAACTCGCGCCCTTTACTCCAATGTCGGCGACGACGACGACGGGATTGGTTTCGATCCCGGCATCGGCTTCGCTCTCACCGCGCGCGAGTTCGGCCATAGCCGTGGAAGTTGCCCCAGTTCGTCGAGCGGAAAAGCGGAATGTTGCGACGTGAAATCGCTTCGATAGGCTGCGCGCGTGCGGGCGAGAGCGGCGAGCATGAAAACGAGTGCGGCCAGACTGCTGCTGCCGCTGACCCTTTCACTTGCCGCCGCAAGCGCGCAGGAGACAACCGGCACTGCGACGGCAGCGCCAGATTCAAATCAAAACCATACGATGCAGACGAACGGAACGAAGCCGGCCCTCGTGATTCATGGCGGTGCGGGCACAATCGATCGTTCAAAAATGACGCCCGAAAAAGAAAAGGCTCATCGTGAAGGACTGGAGAACGCGCTCAGGATCGGATGGGACATCTTGCAGCGCGGCGGCAGCGCGCTCGACGCCACTGAAACGGCTGTGCGAAGCCTGGAGGATAATCCGCTCTTCAACGCCGGACGCGGCGCGGTTTTCACCAGCGCCGGCACGAATGAGATGGACGCGTCAACAATGGAGGGCAAAACGATGCGCGCCGGCGCGGTTGCAAACGTGCAGCACGTGAAGAATCCGATCCTGCTCGCGCGCAAGCTTCTCGATAAAGCGGAGCGTCCACCAGGTAGTGACCCGCGCAGCGGACCTGTTCTGATGGTGGGCGAAGGCGCCGAAGCATTCGCGAAGCAGAACGGAATCGAGCTGGTCGACGCGAAGTACTTCTTCACCCAGGAACGCTGGGATTCGTTGCAGCGAGTGAAACAGAAGGAGCAGACCGAAGGCGGCCACGGAGAGACACGGCACGTCATCTCAGACTATGACCGTCACGGCACCGTCGGCGCGGTGGCGCTTGATCGCGACGGTAATCTGGCCGCCTCAACATCGACCGGCGGAATGACGAACAAAACCCCCGGCCGTCTGGGCGATTCACCGATAATCGGCGCTGGAACGTATGCGAAAAACGCGACCTGCGCGGTCTCATGCACTGGCGATGGTGAGTACTTCATCCGCGCTGCTGTCGCCAACACGGTGTCTGATTTGATCGAATTCCGCGGCATGAGTTTGCAGCAAGCCGCTGAAGAGGCTTTGAAGCGCGCGCACGATCTTGGCGGCGAAGGTGGCTTGATCGCGATCGATAAGAACGGCAATCACGCGCTGCCGTTTAACTCCAGCGGGATGTATCGCGGCTATATCGACTCCGACGGGAAAGCGGTCGTCGATATTTACAAATAGCGCGTCCCTGACGCTGGTCTTCTCTATCGCGCAGCATGCTCCCGCCGATCACAATCGTCATCCCCGCGTTCAACGAAGCGCATCGTATCAGCGAGACGCTCGCGACGGTGCTCGAATATTTGCAGAGAGAAACAGCGGAAAGCGAACTGATCGTCGTCGATGACGGCTCGAGCGATACCACGAGCGAAATCGTGCAAAGCGCGTTCGGGAACAGCGGCCGAATCAGCACACGTCTGATCCGCCATTCGCCCAACCGCGGAAAAGGCGCGGCGGTTCGCGACGGCATCCTGGCAGCGAAATATCCGATCGCCCTGTTTTCAGATGCCGATCTCTCGACCCCGATTAACGAAACGCCCAAGTTAATTGAACCGATCTTGCGCGGCGATGCAGACATCGCGATCGGTTCACGCGCGCTCGATCGAAAATTGATCGGGAACCGGCAGCCGTGGCGCCGCGAACAGGGCGGCCGCGTTTTCAATCTGGTGGTGCGGCTCGCGACCGGCCTGCCGTTCTGGGACACGCAATGTGGCTTCAAGGCATTTCGCCTCGAAGTTTGTCGCTCGCTCTTTGAGCAATCCCGCGTTGCCGGTTTCGGTTTCGATGTCGAACTGCTCTTTCTCGCGCAGCGTGCAGGACTGCGGATGCGAGAAATCCCAGTGCGTTGGAATCACCACGACGGCAGCAAAGTGCACTTCCTGCGCGACAGTGTGGCGATGCTGCGCGAGGTGATCTCGTTACGAACTATTTCTTAACGATCTCGGCGTTCTCGATCATCGCGATGCCACCCCGCTCCGCGACTTTGCCTTTTACAGTAATCGTTTTACCGGCGTATTCGGCCAGCTCCGCATTCATCGGCTTGTGTTCGCCGACAACGAGATAGGCTTTGCCGTTCTCGACGATACCGACAGGGCCGTTATTCTTGATGCATTTCGCCGCGCAGCCGGCGTGCTTGTCACCAGTCGCATTGTGATCGACGTAGCACATCATATCGATTACTTCACCGGTCACCTCTTTCGTCGCGGCCGCGTCGAGCGAGTCTTTACCTTGCTCCTCGTGTGCGAACGTTAACGTCGTCATGGCAATAACGGCGAGAAAACTGAGGATGATGTTGCGCATGCCCAAGTCTGGCGCGTGCGACGAGCCGGTGTCAACGCGCCGAATCAATTAGCTCGGCGAACTGCGAGAAGAAGTAGCTCGCATCGTGCGGGCCTGGCGCTGCTTCGGGATGATATTGAACGCTGAAGATCGGCAGGTCGCGATGTCGCATGCCTTCGACCGTGCCGTCGTTCAAGTTCACGTGCGTGACTTCAATCTCTTTCGGCAGCGATTCGGAGTCGACCGCAAAACCGTGATTCTGCGACGTGATCGCGACTTTTCCACTGCGCAGATCTTTCACCGGCTGGTTGCCGCCGCGGTGGCCGAATTTCAATTTGAACGTGCGTCCGCCAAAGGCATAGCCGAGCACCTGATGCCCGAGACAAATTCCAAAGATCGGCGTCTTGCCCATCAAACCGCGCACTGATCCGTGCGCATAATCCAGCACCGATGGATCGCCCGGACCGTTCGAGAGAAACACTCCATCCGGATTCATTGCCAGAACATCCGCCGACGATGTGGTCGCTGGCACAACCGTGACGGCAAATCCGTTCTGTCGCAGCCGGCGCAGAATGTTCTGCTTCATTCCATAATCGTAGGCGACGATGTGACGGCGCTTCGGTGGCAAGGGATGGCGAACCACTTCCGCTAACGTGCCACTCGCGACTGCCCATTCGGCGCTGAGTTGATCATCCGGATCCCACTCGTAAGACGCGCCTGGTGTCACTTCGCGGACGTAATCCATTCCGATCACGCCTTCGCCTTTCACCGCGTGCTGAACAGCTTCGTCCGATGAAATTTCCTCCGTCGTCAGGCAAGCCTTCATTGCGCCGAGCGTGCGCAAATGGCGAGTCAACGCCCGTGTGTCGATTCCCTGCACGCCGGGGATGTTCCAGCGCTTCAGGTAATCATCGAGCGACATCTCGCTGCGCCAGTTGCTCGGAATTTCGCTCAGCTCCTCGATAACAAAACCGCGCACGTGCGGCTCCCCGCTTTCCTGGTCGAGCGAGTTCGTACCGTAGTTTCCGATCAGCGGATAAGTCATGGCAACGATCTGTCCGCGATACGATGGATCGGTCAGAACCTCTTGATACCCTGTCATCGAGGTGTTGAAGCAAATTTCGCCGACGCGGGTGCCGGTTGCGCCGAATGATTCTCCTTCGAAAACTCTGCCGTCTTCCAGTGCGAGAATCGCGCGTGTCATTCGGCCGCCAACGTTGAACGTCGAACGTTCAACGTCCAACGTTCAATTTCTGCATCTTAGTTCGACGTTGAGAGTTGAGCGTTGGACGTTTGCCCGTACGCAAAAAACCGAGCAGCTCATCGCCGCTCGGTTTTTAAAGAGTCGCCCCGCAGGTGCCGTTTAGGTGGATATCCCGTTCCCTTTCGGTAACGGGCGGACGACCGTCGCAGGAGCATCTGACTTCCAATAAAGGCGTGCCATAGCCCCAAGGCGACCAAGCCTCCTTGAGTCAACTGCAGTATCGGTTCGGGAATCACACCTGGTAATCTCGAACATCGCAGGGCAAATCCGGTCGGCAGCGCACGATCCGCGTTGCCGTTTGTGAAAGAACTATTCCCGCAGTTCCGCTCCAAGCTCGCGCTGCAACCGCTCGCGAATTCGATTGTGAACCACAGTCACTTCGTCGTGCGTCAATGTTCGGTTCTTGTCGCGGTAAGTCAATGTGTAAGCCATCGATTTTCGTCCGGCGCCGAGCTGTTCTGCGTTGGCGCTGAACAAATCGAAGAGCTGCACGTCGGCCAG
>JBJMWW010000145.1:0-39965 GCA_045809945.1 Chthoniobacterales bacterium | reverse complement strand
GCGACGCACCTGGCCGCTGCTCATCGTGAACTCCACCACTGACGGAGGGCGCACCAGCGTGATGGACGCGCCGGGCTATCGTTCCGCGACAGCTGACGGTTGGGTCGTGCTCGCAACCGACGCCAACATTCATCTGCGCACCGATAGTATCTCGTGGCGCGCCGCACTTCTTAGCGCCGGACTTGACCTGCTTCATCATGATTGGCCGGCTTCCAAGGCGTGGCCGGTTGTCTTCGCCGGTCTCTCCGGCGGCGCAAAATCTTCAGAGTGGATGAGCGCGATTTTTGCTCCAACCCGATCGTTGCGCATTGCGGGCATTTTCCTAGCCGGCATCAATGACGATCGAATGCCCGCTGCGGTTCAGGCATTTCATCCGCCGCCGGAGTTTCATAATACGCCGATCTGGATTAGCAGTGGCCGGACCGACGGGATTGCCCGGCCTGACGCTGAACGCGAGGTCCAGGGTTCGCTAATTCATCTCGGATTTCGGAGCGTGCGCATGAGCAGTTTTCTCGGCGGACATGAACTTGATCGCGCTGACCTGCGCGACGCGCTGCGTTGGTTTCGCAGCGTCGGAAAGTTTTGAGCGCGCAATTCGCAGGGGAGATCGATCCGCGTTTCGCTGAACGCGAGCGCCAGCCTGGCCTCGATCTGCTGCGCGCGATCGCGATTGTCATCGTTGTCTTCTATCACGCCGGGCTTTTTGGTTTCACGCTGCCAGGGAATGTTCATCGTTTCGGCTGGGTCGGCGTCGATCTGTTCTTTGTCCTGAGCGGCTATTTGATCGGCGGCCAACTGCTCGCGCAGATCGCGCGCAGTGGATCGATTTCGCTCGGCCGCTTCTTCGCCAGACGCGCGTTACGAATCATGCCGGCATACTTCGTTGTGCTGGCGATCTATTTTTCGGTTCCGGCGCTGCGCGAGTACCCGGAAATTTCGCCGCTCTGGAAATTTCTCCTCTCGGTCCAGAACATCGGGATGCGCGGCGGCACCGCGTTCTCCCACGCCTGGTCGCTCGCGATTGAAGATCAATTCTACCTCGCGCTGCCGTTCCTTTTGCTGCCGGTGCGCGGTCGAGCACGAACAGCAACGGTCGTTTCGTTTGCCTTCATTATCGGAGGAATCGCGCTGCGTTTGTACCTGGCGAAGGCGAATCTCACTCCAACCGGCGTTTCGTTTCGCGCCTTCCAGAAACTGATCTACTACGCCACGTGGACGCGGCTTGATCCGCTGGTGTGCGGCGTTGGCGTCGCGGCAATTCAGCGCTTTTGGCCAAAGCTCTGGTCGAGGCTCGCGAGCGTGGGCTGGTGGATTTGGCTGCCCGCGATCGCGCTGATCTCGATCGCTCTCTGGCTCGGCGAGAGCGATCAACTCACTGTGACGGCGTGCGTCTGGCAGTTTCCGCTCATCGCGATCGGAATGACCGGGCTTCTATTATGGGCGCTCGATCCGCATTCATTAATCGCACCCGTCCGAATTCCCAGCGCAGCCTTCTTCGCCACCGTCGCTTACAGCGTTTACCTCAGCCACAAACTCGTCATCCATTTCGCGATCGGCCTTTGCTCGAATTGGAATTTGCCGCTCACAACATTCACCGCTCACCTGCTTGTGCAGGCGATGATCTACACCGCGGGGACGGTGCTCTTCCTCGCGATCGAGCGACCGTTCCTCCAACTGCGCAAAAGGCTCGCACCGCGCGCGTCTGCCGCTGCATAGTGGGCCGTCGATAGGAGCAAAAACATGAACGTAATTTCCCGGCGCAGATTTGCGCATTTGTTAGGTATCGGCGCGGCCGCAGCAGTGGTCAGGCCGCGCATCTCCCTCGCGGCTGAACCGGAAGCGAGCGCAACACGGGCTTCAGGCGTGATTCGGCTGAGCGCGAACGAAAATCCCTACGGCCCGTCCGCTCGCGCGCTCGAAGCGATGAAAGGCGATTTCGGCGATTGCTGCCGCTATCCCGACGAACAAAACGATCGGCTGATCGAATCGCTGGCGAAGTTGAACGGAGTTTCGCGCGATCAGATTCTTCTTGGCGACGGCTCGAGTGAAATTCTGAAAATTTGCGCGGCGGCGTTTACCGGTCGCGATCGCAAACTCGCGGCGGCCGATCCGACGTTCGAAGCGCTGCTCGACTACACGAAAGCCGGAGGCGCTGAGGTTGTGAAGGTGCCGCTGACGAGCAGCTACGGCCACGATCTGCCAAAAATGGGCGCGGCGGCGCGCGGCGGTCTCATTTACGTCTGTAATCCCAACAATCCGACGGCGAGCATCACGCCAAAGAACGATGTCGCCGCGTTCATCAAGAGCGCGCCGCGCGAGACGACGATCCTCGTCGACGAAGCGTATTTTCATTTCGCCGACAGTCCCGATTACGAAAGCGTGATCCCGCTCATCAAGGACCACCCGAACCTCATCGTCGCGCGGACGTTCTCGAAAGTTTACGGCATGGCGGGATTGCGCTGCGGTTATGCGGTCGCGCAAAAGCAAACGATCGCGCACATGCACCCGCATCTGATGTTCGACAGTGTTAATTGCATGGCCCTCGCCGCCGCGATTGCGAGCGTCGCCGATGCCGATCAAGTGACCAACGGCCGGAAGCTGATCAACGACGCGAAGGCGTTCACCGTCAGCCAGCTCGATGCGATGGGTTACAAGACGATTCCGTCGCAGGCGAATTTCATCATGTTCGATTGCAAGCGGCCGGTTGTGCCGCTGATCGCCGCGATGAAGCAACGCAACGTCGTGGTCGGCCGGCTCTTTCCCGCACTGCCCAATCACATGCGCCTGACGATCGGCAAACGCGAAGAGATGGACGCGTTCCTCGCCGCGTTCCGCGAAGTCGCAGTCTAGCCCTCGCAATCGCGCACAGCGCGCCGCGCAACTTACATGTGGTGCGGCACCCTTATCGGATGCGTCGGCGCTGGTTTCTTCGCTGTCTGGTTGTGCGAACGCTTCGGTGCGACCGGCGTCGTGCCCTGGATGTGGTGATCCGGCAGCGTATCGACAAACGCCGGTAGATGTTGCGCGCGTGCGTGCGTCGCCGCTTCGAAGCCCGCGGCGAGCTTGATCAACGTCGGCTCGCTGAACGCCGTGCCGAAAAAGCTGATTCCAAGCGGCATGCCCTGCACGAATCCGGCCGGCACCTGCACAATCGGATAGCCCTCCGCGGCCGCGAGACCGGACGTTCCGAAGATGAAGTGATCGCCGTAGATCAGGTCGGTTGACCAGGCGGGGTTGTCGGTTGCGGAGACGATCGCGTCGAGGTGAAAATCATTGAGCGCTTTGTCGATGCCTTGCGCGCCGGCATCGTGATCGATCTGCAATGCCTGGTTGTAGGTCAGTCCGCCAAACGCCGGCTGCGGATCGTCAGGTCCGGTCGCGAGCGAATTGCAGAAGTCGAAAATATCCTGATTGAAAAACGGCATCTCGACATCGGCGTGCGCGTTGTTGAAATCGATCGCGGTCTGCAACGTGCCGCCGGCCACAGGAACACCGGTCCGCGTCGCGAAGTATTTCGCGACATCGTTCCGGAAATCATACGCGAGCACGAGGAACTCGCCATCCGCCGACGGGAATGTGAATCCCGCCGCATCGAGATCGATCACCGTCGCGCCCGCACTCTTCAGCGCGTCGACCGCTGCTTCGAACGCATCAAGCACCGCCTGCGGCGTCGGCACGTTTGGGTCGAAGCCGTTTAATCCTGCGCGTGTCACGCCGATGTTGGCGCCTCTAAGTCCGTCCGCCTTCGCGAACTGCGTGTAGTCAGTCGGGATGTTTGTCGGGCGCGTTTTGCTCGTCCCTTGCCAACCGAGCGGAACTCCCCCGGTCGCCGCGTCGCGTCCGTCAAACGTGCGGCTTTGAATCACGCTCAGGGCCGCCGCCGCATCGGCGACGGTGCGCCCGTGAGGGCCGACTGTGTCTTGAATATGCGAGATCGGCACCACGCCAGCGCGGCTGACGAGACCGACCGTCGGCTTGATCGCCGCAACGCCGTTGGCGTTACCCGGGCAGACGATGCTGCCATCCGTTTCGGTGCCGAACGACACGCCGGCGAAATTCGCGGAAGCCGCCGCGCCTGAGCCGGCGCTCGAGCCGCACGGGTTGCGATCAAGCGCGTAAGGATTGTTTGTTTGCCCGCCGCGACCCGACCAGCCGCTGATCGATTCAAACGAGCGGAAGTTCGCCCATTCGGACAGATTCGTCTTGCCGAGAATGACGGCGCCGCCCGCGCGCAGCTTCGCAGCGACAGTCGAATCCTGCGTTGCCGGTCGGCCGACCAGCGCGAACGAGCCGGCACTCGTCTGCATCTTGTCACCGGTATCGATGTTGTCCTTGAGCAACACCGGAATGCCGTGCAACGGGCTGAGCACTCTGCCCTGCTTGCGCAGTTTGTCAGCGTTCTTCGCCATGTTAAGCGCGTCAGGATTCAGCTCGATAATCGCGTTCACGCCTTCCTGGCCCTCGTCGAGCGCCGCTATGCGGGCAAGGTATTCGCGCGTGAGCTGCTCGGATGTGAGCTTGCCCGCAGCCATTTCCGACTGAAGCTGCGCGATAGTCGCTTCGTTGTGTTGTGTCGGAACGTTCCCGTCCGCCCACAGACGACTTACAGGTGTGGAAACTAGCAGAAAACTACTGAGCGCGATGACGAGTGTTGTTTTCATGGTTTTGAATCGGGGCAGCGATTGTGCCGCCGATCAGTCGAAAGAGACAAGATGAAAATTGCGGCCGGACAGATCGAGTGTGCGATCGGCGATGTCGGCGCCAACCTGCAAAAAATGCGCGAGTTCGCCGAGCGTGCCAAAGGCGCCGGCGCCGAGTGGATCGTGTTCCCGGAAATGTCCGACACCGGCTACGTCATGTCGGCGATTCGCGGATGCGCGCGGCCGTGGAACGAAGGTGCGGTGCCGCAACTTCGCAATATCGCCGAGACGTTATCGCTTGGAATTATCGCCGGCGTTTCGGAACGCGAAGGCGAATGCATTTTCAACTCGCAGGCCGTCATTGATTCCGCAGGTCAGATCGTTGGCAAATACCGCAAGACGCACCTGTTCTCTCCGGCGCCCACCAATGAGCATCTCACCTGCGCGGCGGGCGAAGAATTGGTGACACTGCCGCTCGGTGAATTTCGATGCGGCCTCGGCATTTGCTACGACCTGCGGTTTCCGGAGTTCCACCGCGCGCTCGCGACAGAACACAATGCCGATCTGTTTGCGGTTTCCGCGGCATGGCCCTTCCCGCGTATCGAACATCTGCGCGCACTCGCAATCGCGCGCGCTATCGAAAACCAGAGTTACCTCGTCCTCGCCAATCGCGTCGGGCGCGACGGCGGCGGTGTGCTTTGCGGCACCTCGTGCATCATCGATCCGTACGGGCTTGTGATTGCGGCAGCGTCACCGCACGAGGAACAACTACTCGTGGCCGATCTATCGTTCGATTACCTGCGCTCAATCCGGGAGACCATCCGCGTGTTCGAACATCGGCGGCCGGAGTTGTACCGAACTAGACAGGATTGAGAGGATTAACAGGACTTAAAATGGAATGGCGGCGTTCTGACATCCGTTTCTCCCATCCTGTTAATCCAGAAAATCCTGTTAATCCTGTCTAGTTCGTCTTCAGAGTTCCCACTTCTTGGGCAGCTTCTGCTTCAACTTCTCGACCGGCGCGAACAAGTCCCCATTCTTCTCGACGCGCTCGAGCACGTGGTCCGACGTGAACCGCAGCAGGTCCGGGTCTTTCTTCTTCAAACAGCGTTCGACTTCATCCCATGTCACCGGTGTCGAGACAGTCGGATAATCCTTGGCGCGCAGAGAGTAGACATTGACCGTCGTCTTGTGTTCGTCGTTCTGGCTCCAATCGACCAGCACCTTGCCGCCGCGCAATGACTTCAACATACGATGGACGACGAGCTGCGGATGTGCGCGCTCGAGATGCTCAGCCAGCGCGCGCGAGATCGCTTTCGTCTGATCGAATGTCGCTGCCGTGTTGAGCGGCACGTAGAGCTGCAAACCTTTCGACCCGCTCGTCTTGGCCAGACTCTCAAGCTTCACCTGGCCTAACAAGTCACGAAGCCAGATCCCTACCTGGCAGCATTCCACGATCGTGGCCGGCGGACCGGGATCGAGGTCGAACACCATCATCGTCGGCTTGGCCACGTCCTTCTTTTTCGCGAGCGAGGTGTGCAGCTCGAGGTCGGCGAGATTCGCCGCCCAGACGAGCGTCGGCAGATCCTGAACCATGCAATAGTGCATGTCGCGCTGATTGCCGTGACTCCACACCTTCGCCGTTTTGACCCACGACGGCCGATGCGCCGGACAGTTCTTTTCGTAGAAAAACTCCTTATCGACGCCGTTCGGATAGCGCTTCATCGTCAGCGGCCGGTCTTTCAAGTGCGGGAGCAGCACAGGCGCGATACGGACATAATAATCGATCACCTGCCCCTTCGTGAATCCCGCCTTCGGGTACAGGACCTTGTTCAGATTAGAGACGGGCAGCTTTTTGCCTGCGACGGTTAACTCTGCTCGGTCGGTTGCCATAACTAACCGCTACGCGAAAAATCGTTCCGGCGACAACATCGGGTGCGGCTGGCAAATCCGCGCCACGCATTGCTCCCATGTCTCGTGCCCGCTCAGAATTTCGATCTCCACGCGCATGAAATACATCGGCACCTCCGGATTCGCGATCGGCGGGAAACGAACCGCATCTTTCTCTGTCGTGACTACCATCGCCAGGTCGCGGCGTATGCAGCGATTGATGAAATTTCGGATCTCCGGTTCGGCGAATCGGTGATGATCGGCATAACGTTTCGCAACCTCCACTTTTGCGCCGAGGTCCCGAAGCGCGTTCTCGAAACTTTCCGGCGCGGCAATGCCCGAAAGTGCGCCGATGTAAGTCCCGCGCAGCACCTCAAGCGGCAGGTGTTCGCCAGTGTTGATGTTCTGCAAATAGAGCGGACGGTGCGCGCATTCTATGATCTCGGCAATTCGGTTGAACCGCCGGATACGTTTGATCAGCTCGGCATTCGATCCGCCGGTGCTCTTGGTGATGAAGATGTAACTCGCCCGTCTCAGATTGCGCGGCGGTTCGCGTAAAGTGCCGCGCGGAAGCAGGAACTCATTCCCGAATGGCGCCTGACGATCGATCAGAACAATATCGAGCCGGTGTTTCAGGTGCAGGTACTGGAGACCGTCATCCAGCAGCAGGGTGTCGGCTTTGAGTTCCTTGATCGCGAATCGGCCGCTTTTGACGCGGTCCTTGTCCACGATGACTGCCACATCTTTCAAGTTCTGCGCCAGCATGTAGGGCTCGTCGCCGGCCGTGAGTGAATCGAGCAGTAATGCTTTGCCATCCGACACAACGCGTGGCGGATCTGGATCGACTCCGCGGATTTTCTGCCAAAATGTGCGCCTCGTCGGCGCGACACTCTTGTAACCACGACTGAGAATCGCGACACGCCTTCCGCCGGCGCGCAGAGCTTTCGCGAATTTCTCCACGATCGGGGTTTTGCCCGTCCCGCCTACGGTCAGATTGCCGATGCTGATCACGAGGCAGCCAAGCGTCCGCTCGCGAAGAATCCGACGCCGATAGAGATACAGGCGCAGCTGCACGATGCGCTCGTAGAGCAGCGACAACGCGTAGAGAAAGCTGCGCAGCAGCGTGGCCCGCGCCCCGCTGCGCCGGCCGAGAATTACATCAATCGCAAACTGCTCGAGGCGCTCGCTCCGTGCACTCATTCGTCAAATCGATACGATACGCGCACCGCGATTATCTGCCGACGTCACGATACTATCGGCGGTGCCATTGGCCGCAGCATCTCGCATCGCGCGGGCGACCTGCTGCTCCCGCTCCAGAGTGAATGCGGCGATGGTCGAGCCGGAACCGCTCAAAAACGCGCCGAGCGCCCCGGCTGCTTCGGCTGCAGCGACAATGTCGTCGAAATGCGGAATGAGTTTCTTGCGATACGGCTGGTGGACGCGATCGACGAACGCGCCCCGCAGCTCGGCGTAGGAGCCGGACGCAAGCGCAGCCACAATTTGAGCGACACGCCCCGCATTCCGAACCGCATCGCCGTGGGCAAGCGTGCGCGGCAACAAGCGACGCGCCGCTTCCGTCTTAACTTCAAAATTCGGAACGAGAAGCACCACGCGTAGCGAGGCTGACACGTTAAAGGTCTGCACGGAGCCTGAGGCTACAACGTTGAAACCGCCGAAGGCGGCGGGCGCAGCGTTGTCCGGATGGCCTTCGAGCGCAGCACAGATCTGGAACAACTGTTGCCTGTTCAGCACCCGGCCGCTCAGCTCGTTCAACCCAATCAGAGTCCCGAGCCGAACCGTGACGCTGCTGCCGAGCCCACGCGAAATGGGAACATCGCCACGGATTCCGCAGCCGAACCTGAATGGCTGGATCTTCGCCGCATCGAAAAATTTCTGCGCCGCGGCTGCGCACATTCTTGGCACCGTGCTGCGGCCACCGCGCGTAATCGTGACCTCATTGTAGATCCGTAACGCCAGGCCGAGACAATCGAACCCGGGTCCGAGATTCGAAGTGCTCGCCGGCACGCGCACGGTGGTTTTCTGCATGTTGCTCGTGTCGGGCAGCAACCGTAGCGCGGCCCTTCCGTGCGGCAAGACCGGCGCAGAATCGCCGCGGTTTGCGATACAGTAGGATAGCTGCGCCTGTGATGAAATCCTCCGAATGGCTAACGCCCGATCTGCACCAGCAATTCGTCGCTGAACAGACCGATGCGATGCGGCTCTACACCGCGCCGGACGGATGGGTGGAACGCTACGGCGTGGACGTTCTCATTTCGCACAAAAACGATGCCGCGCTCGAGCGGATGTCGACCGAACTGTATCTCTGGACGCTGAATGTGGGCTACAGCTTCCGCAGGATCTTCGCGCGCTTTCTGCCAAAGCAGAACGCAGAGCGCGAACCGCCGCGTTTGCTGCTGGGCGATCCTACGACCAACCTGCAAACCATCGCGACCGAACGCCTGCTGCGCTACGGGATCGATTTTAGCGCAGGCTATTCAGTCGGCCTTTTCATCGATCAGCGCGAGAACCGGGCTTTTGTGCGCGAACTGGCGCCCAAGACGCTGCTGAACTGTTTCGCATATACCTGCTCCTTCTCGGTCGTGGCAGCGAGCGTTGGGACGCGAACGCTGAGCGTCGATCTGTCGAAGAAGTCGCTCGCGCGCGGCCGCGAAAACTTCGCGCTTAACGCGCTGGCCACGAATGATCATCGCTTTATCGCCGATGATGTGATGACGGTCCTGCCGCGGCTCGGACGTAAAGGCGAGAAGTTCGATGTGATTGTGCTCGATCCTCCAACGTTCTCGCGCACGCACAAGGGCAAGACATTCCAGGTCGAAAGCGATTACGAGACGGTGCTCACCGCCGCGATCGAAGTGGTCGAGCGCGGAGGACACATTCTCCTTTCCACGAATTGCTCGACGATCGATGAGCGCGCGTTAGAAGTAATGGCACGGTATTGCTTGAAAGTGACGCGGCGTGCAGCGACTTTCCACCGGCAGCCGGCGCTTCCCGATTTTCCACACGGCGAAGGCGCCTCTACGCTCTGGTTGAAGATGCGATGAGGCAGATTTCGGGACGCGCAGACGGCAGTCGCAAACCGAAGTTGTTGTAAGATGAACGAGCAAGCCGATATCGCGCAGCGCAGCCTGCGCTACACACGAGATCAATTCGGAGATGTGCTGCAGCAGACCGAGGAATTTGTCCGCGAAAATCCGGCCCGCGCTGTTGGATACGCGCTGGCCGCTGGCTTCATCCTGAACCGCCTGCCCATCTTCGGAATTTTTCGCAGTTTGATTCGGCTGCTTTTCATCGCGCTTAAGCCAGCGGTCCTCGCCTATGGCGTGACCAAAATTTATCAGGCCGCGCAGAACGACGAGCTGTAGACGTCATCCTGAGCCTGTCGAAGGATCTGTAGCGGCCGGCCGGGCTTCTTGCGCGTTGAAGCTCACACGGCGGAGTTCTTCTAGAGATCGTTCGGCAAGCTCAGGATGACGCGTTTACCCGTCGAGCGTAAAGCCGACTTTTACCGTCACCTGCCAGTGGTCGACGCGACCAGCTTCGATATGACCGCGCGTTTCGGTCACTTCGAACCAGCGCATGTTGCGAATCGTTTTCTCTGCCCGCGCAATGGCGTTGCGCACCGCATCTTCAATTCCTTCCCGAGACGAACCGACCAGCTCGATCTTTTTGTAAACGTGATCGCTCATGCCCGACTGTTCGTGAGCGGAGCGGCCCAGACAAACAAAATTGCGCTGCCGCGAACTAACATGCGATGGTCGCTTCCCGATGGATAAGAACATCGAGTCGCACCTGAACGAAAAGCGCGTCTTCGCGCCGCCGCCGGAATTCGCCGCGCAGGCGCGCGTCGGCAGCATGGCGGAATATCAGCGACTGTATCGCGAGTCGCTCGATGAGCCGGAAAAGTTCTGGTCGCGGGAAGCGAACGAGCTGGTCTGGCGGAAGCCATGGGAGCGGCTGCTCGAATGGAACGCGCCGTTTGCGAAGTGGTTCGTCGGCGGCCAGCTCAATCTCTCGGAAAATTGTTTGGATCGACACCTCACCACGGCGCGCCGGAACAAAGCCGCGCTGATCTGGGAGGGAGAGCCGGGCGACCGCCGGACGCTCACCTATCAGCAGCTCCACCGTGAGGTTTGCCGGTTCGCCAATGTCCTGAAACGAAATGGCGTCACTCGCGGCGATCGCATCATCATCTATATGCCGGCGGTTCCCGAGGCGGCGATCGCGATGCTGGCCTGCGCGCGGATCGGCGCGGTCCATTCGGTCGTGTTCGGCGGATTCAGCGCCGATGCGATTCGCGATCGGATCGCCGATAGCGGCGCGACGCTGGTCATCACCGCCGATGGCGGCTACCGGCGCGACGCCGTCGTTCCGCTGAAGCGCAACGTGGACGACGCGTTACGCGGCGGCACATCAGTAAAACGAGTCATCGTTTTCCGCCGCGCCGGAAACGACATTCACATCGAAGAAGGCCGCGACGTTTGGTGGCACCGCGAGCTCGAATATGTGGACGCTCATTGCGACCCGGAGCCACTCGATTCGGAGCACCCTCTTTACATTCTCTACACGAGCGGCTCGACCGGAAAACCAAAGGGCATTCTGCACACGACCGGCGGGTATCTCGTCGGGATTTATTGCACAACGAAATACGTCTTCGATCTGCGCGAAGAAGACATCTACTGGTGCACGGCCGACATCGGCTGGGTGACCGGCCACAGCTATGTGGTCTACGGACCGCTCGCGTGCGGCGCCACCACGTTGATGTACGAAGGCGCGCCCAACTGGCCGGAGCCGGATCGTTTTTGGCGCATCATTGAAGAATACGGAGTCAACATTCTCTACACCGCGCCAACGGCGATCCGCGCGTTCATCCGCTGGGGCGACGATTGGGTGAAGAAGCACGATCTTTCTTCGCTGCGACTGCTCGGCTCAGTCGGTGAGCCCATCAACCCGGAGGCGTGGATGTGGTATTACGACGTGATCGGCGGCGGTCGTTGTCCAATCATCGACACCTGGTGGCAGACGGAGACCGGCGGGATCATGATTACCCCGTTGCCTGGCGCAGTGCCGCAAAAACCGGGGAGCGGCACACTGCCGTTCTTCGGCGTCGATCCGGCGATTGTTGACGAAAGCGGCGAGGAAGTGCCGGCAAACGTCGGAGGCAAATTGATCATACGACGGCCGTGGCCATCGATGTTGCGCACGATCTACGGAGATTCGGAGCGATACGAGAAACAGTACTGGAGCGAATTTCCGGGAAATTATCTGACTGGTGATGGAGCACGCCGCGACGAAGACGGCTACTTCTGGATCGTTGGCCGCATCGATGACGTGCTCAATGTCGCCGGCCACCGGCTCGGCACTTCGGAAATTGAGAGCGCTCTGGTTAGCCACACGAAAGTTGCGGAGGCAGCGGTTGTCGGTCGGCCGGACGAATTGAAAGGCCAGGGCGTGGTCGCATTCGTGACCCTGAAGGGCGGCGTCGAACCGCATCCGGAGCTGAAGCGCGAGCTGCGGGATCACGTCGGCCGGCACATCGGCGCGATCGCGAAGCCGGATGAAGTTCGTTTTGCTGAAGCACTGCCAAAAACGCGCAGCGGAAAGATCATGCGGCGATTGTTGAAAGAGATTGCCAGCGGCAAGAGCGTCACCGGCGACACCACCACGCTCGAAGATTTCGGTGTTCTGGAGAAATTGAGCGAATCCGAAGAATGACATGAGCTTTATCCGCACAGGACTGCGCGAGATCGGATTGAAGGTGCGGCGGCAGCGCGCCCGGATGGCGTTGCGGCATCATCGTCGCGTCCTGCAACGCGCGGAGATTGCGCTCGGCCGTGAAGGCGTCGAGCAGGCCGGAAATTTTCCCGAGCTGCGAAATGAAATTGTCGCGCTGAAGAAGCTCGAACAGGAACAAAAAGAAGTCGCGGCGCGGATCGCACAGATCGAGGAAGCATCGCGTCAGCTCGATGCCGAACGGGAACGGAATCTGGACGCGCAGAGTGACGCGATCGCCGAGCTGGAGCAAAAAAAGAAACCGCTGCTGCAGGCGCGGAGCGAAGCGAAAGCGGCCGCAGATTTGTGTGACGGTGAACTGAGCAGCGTAGAAAAACGCCTGCAGGAAAACGATGCGGCCGATCAGGAGCTGCTCCGCAAGCTGACAGAGCTACATGCGGCAATGCCGCCGCCGGACGATCTCGACGCGCAGAGCGCTGCGATCAGCGCGCAACGCACGCGTTTGCCCGGGGAACGTGCGCAGGTCATGCAAGCGCGGCTGGGCGCCGCCGACGCCTGCCGCAACGCCAAGCAGAAGCTCGAGGCGCTCGACGCCCAGATCGATGGGCTCGATAAACAAATCGCTGATGTGCGCGCCGAGTTCGAAGCCAAGGCTCGCGCTTTAAACGACACGAGCCGCGCACAACAGGAGGCGCTGAAGCAGGCGCGCGGACAGCATCAGACAGTCGAAGAACGCAAGAACCCGGCCTATCTGAACATCGGCCGGCATCTCGCGACGCAGGGAATTGCGCCGGGGAATGCGCCGCACTTGCTCAGCGATGTGCAGCAGCATCGCGAGACGCACGAGAAACATGTTCAGCATACCGCAGAGCTCGCGGTGCTCTCCAGTCAGATCGACAAACAGGAGCTGCGAAAATTTTATTTCAGCGTCGTCTCAGTTCTCGTGCTGCTCGCGATTATCGTGCCGCTTGTGTTCAAGACCCCACCGAAACGCGAGTGGCTGCCGCAGGAAACCGAAGCGATTCTCTCGGTCAATCTCGATCAATTCGATCGCGACGATCTGCCGCGACGCTGGCGCAAAGAGCAACCGGATGAATGGCAACGCGTCTGGAACGGACTCGCCGGCGGCGCCAGCCAGACGACGATGCTCAACGTCAACCGCGACGCAGTGCGGATTACGCGCGCGATGACAACCGATACCGGTGCAACGCGCGAGTTCGTGCTCATCGAGTCGCGCGCCGATCTCGCGCCGCTCATTCGCACAATCTCCAAAGACGACTCTTACACGCGCCACATCGTTCAGGGCATTCCGGTCTGGCAGCGCCCGGGACTTTCCATTGCGCGCGTCGGTCCAAAAACAATCGCGATTGGTGCAGAACCCGAGGTCGAAGAGCTGGTCCGCGTGCGCCTCGGCATTCGGCCCGACCTGAAGACGACCGGTCAGTTATGGGACCGTTTTCAAGCGCTGGATCAGAGCAGCGCGTTACGTTTAATTTCGCGGGACCCGCCGTCATTAACGCGCGCATTTCACCCAATTTTTTCCAGCGAGCTGCTGGGCTCGGCGGATGTGCTCGGCATCGCACTCACGCTGCAGAATCCGGTGCGCGCCCGGTTGTTGGTCAAGGCAAAAACGGCGGATGAAGCACAGCAACTCTCCCGTAAGCTGCGCGACGATCCACAACGCTGGTTGCGGATGGCCGATTCGACTTTAGTGCTTGCGACGCAGCGGCCGGATGTCCATGTGCAAGGTACGAATGTCGAGGCGCGCTTCGACATGCCGGACAACAGCGCGCGCCTTGTTTTGCAACGCATCGCCAAGAGCGACGCCGCGCAGCAGGTCGCCGAACGGTAGACGCGCCGAGAATCAGATGCAGGCGCGCGTTCTCGTTGTCGTTGCATTGGTCGTAAGCGCGAACGTTTGCCGCGCGGCGGAACAACCGCCAACTCTGCCTGAGCTTGTCGAGATCAGAAAGGTCGATCCCACGATCGTCGTCGATTTGCGTTACGCGAGTGAGCGCAATCTGACCCATCGCGCCTTGTATCCGCACGAAATGCCGGCACTCGTCAGGCCGAGTGTCGCTGAGCGACTCGCAGCAGCGCAGAAATTTCTCCGCGCCCACGGCTTCGGCTTGAAAATCTGGGATGCATATCGGCCGCTGCGCGCACAGCGACTACTCTGGCAGTTGGCGCCCAACGGCTCGTACGTCGCGGATCCAAAGAGCAGCGTGGGCTCAATGCATACGCGCGGCGTCGCAGTAGACGCGACACTCGTCGATAAATCCGGCCACGACGTTGCGATGCCGACGGATTTTGACGACTTCACGCCCGCCGCAATGCACATCTATCACGGCGACGATGCGCTCGTGCGTTCGAACTTGAACATGTTACAGCGGGCCATGGCACGGAGCGGGTTTTACGGATTGCGCACCGAGTGGTGGCATTTCGCCGCGGAAGATTGGGGTAAATATCCTCCAATCGAAGACGCAGAGCTCACCGCGACTCCAGCGAAAGCCGCGGATGCTGCGCGCTAGTTCGAATTCTCGATCGCCCACTGGAGGTAGGCGGGCAATCCGTTCGTCAGCTCGACGGCAATGATTTCCGGCACGTCGTAAGGATGGAGCGACTTCAGTTTCGATTCGAACTCCTGGTAGCGCGATGCCGCGAGTTTGAAGAGAACAAGCGTTTCCTCAGCCGTCTCGACCTTATCCTGCCATCGGTAGATCGATTCAATGTGCGGTAGAACGTTTGCACACGCCGCGAACCTCCCGGTCACCAGCTCGGTTGCGATGCGGCGTGCCGTTTTGTCGTCCGGAAACGTGCTGAATATGAGGCGAACGTCCTGCACGCTCAGGCAGCGACAAGTGCGGCGCTGCGGCAGATCCATCCGCCACCGAGCACAACATCTCGATCGTAAAGGACGGCTGCTTGCCCGGGCGTTACCGCTTTCTGCGGCTCGTGCAGCGTGACGCGCGCACGGCCGCCGTCGAGCGGCTCGACTATCGCGGGGCTGCCAGGATGCGCGTAGCGAATCTTCACCGTCACTTCACCGCCGAAAGGCTCCCGCGTGATCCAATTGACTCGATCTATCTCAAATTCTTCCGTCGTGAGATCGTCAGCGGTGCCGACAATCACGCGATTCGTCTCCGCATCGATGTCGACGACGTAGCGCGGCTGCGCCGATCCGCCCGGAAGTCCTTTACGCTGGCCGATCGTGAACATCTCGATGCCTTCGTGCGCGCCGAGGAAGTTGCCTGCGAGATCGTAAATGCCGCCGGGATGAAACTGATCGCCGCCGAGATGTGAGCGCAGAAATGCTTTGTAGTCGTTACCGGGCACGAAACAGATTTCCTGACTGTCGGCTTTATCTGCGACCTTCAGGCCTAACGAGCGCGCGATCTCGCGAATCTCGGTTTTCGGCATCGCACCAAGCGGCGTCAGCGCGCGCCGAAGTTGCGGCTGTCGCAAACTGAAAAGGAAATACGACTGATCTTTTTTCGGATCGGCACCTTTGCGCAACACCGCGCGACCGGCGTGATGTTCAATGATCGCGTAATGGCCGGTGGCGATGAAATCGCAGCGCAACGCTTCCGCTTTTTGCCAGAGATTTCCGAACTTCAACTTCTCGTTGCACATCACGCAGGGATTCGGCGTGCGGCCGGCCTGATATTCACTCGAAAAATAATCAATGACCAGGCGCTCGAATTGATCGGCTTCGTCCACCACGTAATGCGGGATACCGAGCGAGTGCGCGACATTTCGGGCATCCGCCACAGCTTGCGGGCCGCAGCATTTATCTTCCGCGCGCGAGATGCAGTCCTGCGGCCAGACTTTCATCGTCACGCCAACAACATCGTAGCCTTGCTCCTTGAGCAGATAACCGGCGACGCTCGAATCGACGCCACCGCTCATGCCAAGCAGCACTCGCTGTTTCGTTGCGGACATCGCGCAGATTACAACTTTGGCCGCCGGCTTACAAATTCGCTGCCACGCAGAGTAAACCGCCACGGATAATGCGCCGACCGCGTGATGCCGATTCGCGCGTCGGCGACCACATCCGTCGGCCCTTCTGCCCGGAGAAAGCAGCGCCGCGGATCGGTGCACATGTTCAGCTCGTGGTGACGCATCGTGATCTCGAGAGCCTGCGTCAGTTTGCCCGGCCCGGAACAGAGCCTGCGCACGTCATCAACGCCACGCCGTTTCTTCATTATCGCGATGCCAGACTTCGGCTCGAGCGCACGAAGCAGAATCAGTCCAGTTCGCGGCGCGCCTTTCACGAGAACATTGAGCATCCAATGCATGCCGTAGTTCAGGTAAATGTAGATCGCGCCCGGAACGTTCCGCTCGACGAAAGCGCGGGTGCTTGGACGTGTAAACGTGTGACACGCTTCGTCGTTTTCAGTCAGGTAGGCTTCGCATTCGACGACGCGACCCGAGCATTTGCCCCAGACTAACGTCGTACCGATCAGCTCATGTGCGCAGACGAGCGGGTCCCGCTCGAAAAACTCCGCGGGCAACATGACGCCCGATGTTTACCGCGGGTGAAAAAACACCGGGATCATGAACGTGCTCTCGACCGGTTTGCCACCGCGAAATCCCGGTATGAATCGCGCCTTCGCGAAATCCATCATCGCGGCGTCGCCAAAACCTACGAGCGGCGGATCTTCCGTCGCGACTTCCATCGCTTCGAGCACTCCGGTCGCGCTCACTTTCATCTTCAATTCGACGACCCCTTTCACCTGCACGGTTATGTCGTCGGGATAATGGAAGCCAGTGAAGCCTGAGTCGCTGCCCATGAAAGGCTGCGGCGCGATGAAATCCGTTTCGTTCTTCAGATCCTCGACCTCCTGGTTGGAGAAAATCCGGAGACGCGGTTTGCCGTCGACAATAGCAAACAACACCGCGCCGTAGAACAACGCCTCGACCTGCTGATGGTTGTAAACCGCCGGGATGAACTTGGCGCCGTCGAGTCGCTTCAGGACTTCCTTCTCAAGCAGCTCCGAACCAGGCGTGCCGCGATACGTTCCACTCCAGCCGACGTCACCAGTCTTTCCGACCGAGCATGAAAAAAGAATCTCGGCGTTCTTCTGCCCCTGCTGCATCAGGCTTTTCGTGTCGATTGTGTTGATGATGGCTGTAGGCCCGTTCCCGACGAGCGCGGGGCGGAACATGGGCAATTTCGAATCGCCGACTTGCACCTGCACCTCGGCAGCGCGCGCGCCGAGCACGAGTGTGATGGCAACGAAAGCCGAGATGATAAGCCGCGACATGAAGCGTTTACGCAACGCGCAGATTCGTTTTTAGCAACCCGAAACTGCTTCAGCGAAGCCGAGTCGAACATCGCTAGTAGCGTCTCGAGACCGACCGAACTCTTCGAGAGATCCTTCGACAACCTCACGCTGACGCCGGATTATGGAATCATGAAACTTCAGGGGCTCGATCACGTTGCGATCGCCGTCTTTGATGTCGAGAAATCGGCGGACTGGTACGTCGATGTGCTCGGGTTCGAGCGGCAGCATCCCGGCCTGTGGGGTGGAACTCCGGTTTTCGTCGGCAACGCGCATGCTTCTGTCGCGCTATTCCCGAACAGAGACAAGCGCCATGGTAGCGGAACCTTCCGGCATTTCGCGTTTCGAACGAGCGGGGATGATTTCGAAGCGGCTCAACGCGAACTGAAGACGCGCGCAATCGATTTTGAGTTCGAGGACCACGAAATCACGCACTCGATCTACTTCCATGATCCGGACGGGCACAAAATCGAGGTGACGACCTACGATCTCGTCAGGCAGTCCGTCCGCAGCAGTTCTTAAACTTCTTTCCGCTCCCGCACGGGCAGGGCTCGTTTCGGCCGACCTTTGGCGCTTCGCGACGCATTGGTGCGAGATCGAGTTTCACTTCGCCGTCGCCGTCGCCGTTCGTGGCGATCGCAGCATGCGAGCCGACCGGCTGCATTTGCCGGCTCGGCAACGGACCGTCCGCTGTCGGCGCAGTCGGCACCGTCTCGCGCAGCAAAAACTGCGGCAACGTCGAAAGGAAGTTTTCGAATGCCTGCAAGTTCGATGTGCTGCGGAAGAGATTGTGCAGCACCTCGTTCTTAATGTTCGACATCAGCTCGGTGAACATCTCGAACGCTTCCGTCTTGTATTCGATCAGCGGATCTTTCTGCGCATAGGCGCGCAGATAAACGGCCTCACGCAGCGCATCCATGGCGTAGAGGTGCTCCTGCCACAGTCGGTCGATTGCGTTGAGAATGATGTAACGCTCAAGCCCTTTTACCGCCGTCGGCTCTTCGTGGGACGATTTGCGCTCGTACGATTCCTTAATGCGCTGAATCAAAAACTGGCCGTTCTCGTCCGGCTTGCGCGTTTCGAACTGTGCCTTGTCTTTTGTTAGGCCGAGGGGAAACGTCGTGTTCACCCAGTTCAGTAAACCGCTGTAGTTCGGTTCGTCGCTCACCGCACCGCTGCCGAGAAACTCCCGGACCTTCCCTGGCACAGCTTCGTCGATCACTTCGTAAATCATCGTGCGCGGCTCTTCCGTATCGATGACGTCATTGCGCCAGCCGTAAATGACTTCGCGCTGATTGTTCATCACGTCGTCCATGTCGAGCGTGCGTTTACGGACCAGGTAATTGCGCTGCTCGACGCGTTTCTGCGCGGTTTCGACCGATTTATTGAGCCATGGATGTTCGAGCTCCTGGCCTTCTTCCAAGCCAAAGCGTTCCATGATTTTTGTCATGCGATCGGCCGCGCCGAAGTTGCGCATGAGGTCGTCTTCGAAGCTGACGTAAAAGCGCGACCCGCCGGGATCTCCCTGTCGTGCACAACGTCCGCGTAGCTGGCGATCAATGCGCCGCGATTCGTGTCGCTCGGTGCCGATCACGTAGAGACCGCCTTTATCGGCCACGCCGGGCCCAAGCTTAATGTCGGTGCCGCGGCCAGCCATGTTAGTCGAGATCGTGACTGTGCCGGCCTGTCCTGCGCGCTGAACGATCTCCGCTTCCTGCATGTGATATTTCGCGTTCAGCACGTTGTGTGGAATTTTTTCGCGCTTCAGCATGCGCGAGAGCAGCTCGCTCGCTTCCACGCTCACGGTGCCGACCAGCACCGGTTGCTCTCTGGCGTGCAATTCCTTGATCTCCGCGATGACGGCGTTGTATTTCTCGCGGCGCGTTTTGTAGATGTGGTCGTTGGAATCCTTGCGACGCACCGGCCGGTTCGTCGGGATCATGTTGACGTCGAGTTTGTAGATGTCGTGGAACTCGGCCGCCTCCGTCTCGGCCGTGCCCGTCATGCCGCCGAGCTTTTGGTAGAGTCGGAAGTAATTCTGGATCGTGATCGTGGCGAGCGTCTGCGTCTCGCGATCGATCTGCACGCCTTCTTTCGCTTCGACCGCCTGATGTAATCCGTCGCTCCAGCGCCGACCCGCCATTTTGCGGCCGGTGAATTCGTCAACGATCACAACTTTGTTTTCCTCGACGACGTACTGAACATCCTTCTCGAACAGGCAATAGGCGCGCAGCAGCTGTGAGATGTTGTGAATGCGCTCGCCCTGTAAGTCGCAATGCTGCTGGCGCTCCGTTTTCTTCTGTTCCTTTTGCTCCGGCTCAAGGTCTGGATCGAGGTCGATCTCGGTAAACTCGCTGATCAAATCCGGCAGCACGAATGCATCCGGATCGTCAGGATTTAGGAAGCTGCGACCCTGCTCGCTCAGGTCGGCTTCGTTCGATTTCTCGTCGATCGTGAAGAACAGCTCCTCCTTCAACGCGAAGAGTTCTTCCTTGCGCGTGTCGGTGTAGAACGACAGCTCGGCCTTATCGATCGCCTTGCGCTTATCCGGATCTTCCATCATGCGCAGGAGCTGTTTGTTGCGCGGCTGACCGAGCTTGACCTTGAACATCAGCAGGCCGCCTTCTTCGATCTCGCCTTTTTCGAAAGCTTCCTTCGCTTCCGTCGCGACGCGATTGCAAAGCATGTTCTGTTTCCGCACGAGCTGCTCCACGAGCGGCTTCCACTTGTCGTACTGATGCGTAGAAACAGTCGCTGGCCCGCTGATGATCAAGGGCGTGCGCGCTTCATCGATCAGGATCGAATCGACTTCATCGACGATCGCGAAATTATAGCCGCGCTGCACCTGCTGCTCGCGTGTTGTCGCCATGCCGTTGTCGCGCAGGTAATCGAACCCGAACTCGGAGTTCGTCCCGTAAGTGATGTCGCGTGCGTACTGCTCGCGGCGTTCGTCCGGTGACTGGTCGTGCTGAATGCAACCGACCGTCAGTCCAAGGAATGTGTAAAGCTGGCCCATCCACTCCGCGTCGCGGCGGGCGAGATAGTCGTTCACCGTCACGAGATGGGCGCCGCGTCCGCTGAGCGCATTCAAGTAGAGCGGCAACGTCGCCACCAAAGTCTTTCCTTCGCCGGTAGCCATTTCCGCGATGCGCGAGCGGTGCAGCACCATGCCGCCGATCAATTGCACATCGAAGTGCACCATTTCCCACGTCATCGGCTGGTCGCAGACGGTGAAAGTCTGCTTGCGCTCGGTCAGCCGCCGCGCCGCGTTCTTCACCACTGCAAATGCTTCGGGCAAAATCTCGTCGAGCTTTCTCCACTGCTCTTCGATGTCTGTGATGGCGCGCAACTCCTCCCGCCATTGTGCACTTTTCGCGCGTAGCTCCTCGTCTGAGAGCGATTTAAACTGCTCGTCCAGCTCGTTGATTCGACGCACGGTCGGCATCATGCGCTTGAGCTCGCGCTGATTCTTCGAACCGAGAACTTTCTTTAAAATCCAGCCAACCATTTGAACGGCGAATATCTACGAGGATTGGCGGTTTGTCATTCGACGGGCTGGAAACGTTCAAACAGTTCGCTACCCTCGTCGGATGAAGAAAATCATCGCCACGACATCGGCGCCCGCCGCAGTGGGTCCGTACTCCCAGGCCGTCCGCGTCGGCAACTTCGTTTTCTGCTCGGGCCAGATTCCGCTCGATCCGGCCACGCAGCAGATCGTGGCCGGAGATATCACAGCGCAAACGAAGCGCGTTCTCGAGAATATCACTGGTGTGCTGAGCGCAGAAGGGTTGGACTTCGAAAATATCGTGAAGACGACAATCTTCCTCACCAATCTCGGCGACTTCCAAACCGTGAACGAGATCTACGGTTCGTATTTCAAGTCCGATCCGCCTGCGCGATCGACGGTACAAGTTTCGGCGTTGCCGAAAGGCGCCGCGGTCGAAATCGAAGTGATTGCGGTCGGAAATCCGCAGAGCGGCGGCAAATCGGTTGATACGTGGGAGTGAGTGACGCCGACCTGCTCGCGCTCTTTCGCGAAACCGGAGCGTTGCTCGATGGCCATTTTGTCCTTCGTTCCGGTTTGCACAGTCGCCAGTTTTTCCAATGCGCGCTGCTGCTACAACACACCGACATAGCTGCTCAAGTGTGCGGGCGCCTCGCGGATAAACTGCGTCCGTACGAATGCGACGCGGTCATCTCCCCCGCCCTCGGCGGAATCATTGTCGGCCAGGAAGTAGGACGCTCGTTAGGTAAACGCCACATCTTCGTCGAAAAAGACGCAGGAGGTCTTGTCCTGCGCCGCGGCTTTACCATTCGACCCGGCGAGCGTTTCGTCGTCGCGGAAGATGTGGTCACACGCGGCGGCCGCGTGACGGAAACGATCGACATCGTGCACCAGCACGGTGGCAAGGTCGTAGCCGCCGGTGTCATCGTCGATCGCAGCGGCGGCAATCACGCGGAGTTCGCTTGTCCGTTCGTCAGCTTGATTGAAATGAATGTGGAAACCTTCGAGGCAACGAATTTGCCGCCCGATCTGGTTTCGTCTCCCGCGATTAAACCGGGCAGCAAATAGTTTCGTGAATCCTGAAGCGAAGCACCGCGAGCAGCTCGCGAAAGAATATCAGCTGCGTTTCGCCGCGCAGCGCGAGTACCGCGAGGCGGTCTGGCGGGTGCTGACGGCACAGGTGTTTCAGCAGTTCGTTCCGCGTGACGGAACAGTCGTCGACGTGGGATGCGGCTGGGCGAATTCATCAACAACGTCACGGCAGCGAATAAATTCGCTATCGATCTCAATCCGGACGCGGCGCAGCGGGTGAACTCCGACGTTCAGCTTCTTCAGCAAGATTGCTCCGTCGATTGGCCGCTTCATGAAGACAGCGTTGATTGTGTTTTCACGAGCAATTTCTTCGAGCACCTCCGGATGAAAGACGCAGTGGAAGATACTTTGGCCGAGGCATTTCGTTGTCTCCGGCCCGGTGGCCAGATCGTGTGCATGGGCCCCAACGTCCGCCTTCTGCCGGGCGAATACTGGGATTTCTGGGACCATAATCTGGCGTTAACTGACCGATCGCTCACCGAAGTATTGCAGCTCACCGGCTTTGCTATTGAACGCAGCATCCCGCAGTTCCTGCCCCATCGAATGTCGGGTAGACGCTAACTGCCTGTTTTCTTCGTGCGATTGTACCTGATGTTACCGCTCATCTGGCGCCTGTTCGGAAAGCAGTTCCTGATCGTCGCGCGGAAACCCCAAACTAACGCATGGACATTCCGCTAGGCGAAGACCAGTTGATCGACCTATCGGCGGTTAGCGATATTTTTCACGCCATGCAGGAAGTGACAGTCGGCTCTTTCCCGCTGTCAGATGTGGTAGGTGGTGGCGATCCGCAGTACGTTGCGCAGGAAATAGTTCGAGCTATCCGCGCGCACGGACTTCTGACGTCGCCGAGATCGATCATAGATATCGGTTGCGGCTGCGGACGCATCGCCACCGCGTTGACGCAAGTGCTGCCGGCCGAAGCACAATATATCGGCGTAGATATCGTCCCGGCACTGATCAACTTCGCGCGCGAGCGAATCACCCCGCGGTTCCCACACTTTAGATTCGTGCTTTTGGATGAAAGCAACGCTTTTTACGACTACTATCGGCAAGCCGCCGACGCTGGGCACGTATCGGAGAGCACGATTCGCGCACTAGATGAAGCAGCCCCACGTAACTCGATTGATATGGCGCTGTCGGTCTCGCTCTTTACTCACCTCGACTATCCAGCCGCCGCCGACCTGCTCAGTCGGCTCCACCGCATCATGGAACCTGGTGGCGAGGCCTTCATTACCGTCTTTCTGGTGGACGAGCACGCCCGCAGAACAATCAAACAGGGAACGACAGCATTTTCATTCGGCCACTTATCTCCAAGTGGCAAGTTGCTGGTCGACCGCCCTGACGAACCGACCTTTGCGGCTGCGTATGAGGTACCGGTGCTCTACGAATTGTTGAAGCAAACCGGATTTAGCCTCGAGCGAATCGCGCGAGGCTATTGGGCTGACCGTAGCACCGGCCATACTTATCAAGACGTGGCGATAATCAGCAAAGGCGCCGATTGACTTGGCGATGGTTTGAAACGCGCCTCCGCCGGAGACCTGCAATGAACCGAATCGAAGGTGTTGCAACCCGCTGGTTCATCAAACCTGATGTAGTCCGGCTCTTAACAACGTATCTACTCGTGATCGGTTCAGTGCTGCCACCGCTGATCGCGTTGCGGACGCAGATTCGGTATTGGGTTGACATTCCCATCTGGGACGAGTGGGACACGCCCGGCGTCGCGATCCTGCACTGGACGCAACATAAACTCACTTGGGCTGACCTCATCGCACAGCACAACGAGAGTCGCCAAGTTGTACCGCGATTAGTTGGAATCTTGCTCGCGGCATCGGGGCACTGGGATGTTCGCAGTTCGATGATCCTGACCTTCGTTAGTTACTGCGTCGCTTCGCTGCTGGCCTTTTTCTTTCTACGTCGCTGCACAAGAACCCTGAATGGCACATTAGCAGCCCTGGTCTGCATCAACCTGCTGCTATTCGCGCCTTCGCAATACGAGAACCTGCTTTCGAGCTACATCTACGAGTTTTTCGTGCCAGTTCTGTGCCTGTTCGGCGCGGCTGCCGTGAATCTCTCGACGAGGAGTTACATCACTAAGACCATCTGGTGTGCATTATTTGCACTGATCGGCACTTACACGTTCGCGCATGGCATGCTTCTCTGGCCCTTACTATTGCCTCTCCCAAGCAGGGTCGATTGGACTACTAGAAGCACGAAGGCGCGGACATTATGTCTGCTCGCAAGCTACGGCGCGATCGCGACAGCAGCGGTGCTTTACTACTTTGTGGGATACTTCCGCCCGTCGGTCGCTCCGGAACCAGCGAAAATTAGCCAGGCTGCGGGCGTGCTCAGGTTTCTCTCTATCTACGTCGGTTCTGTGCTCCAGCCGATTCGCCTCAAACCAGAATTAGTCGGCGCGTTTGTTCTCTATTTATGGGTCGTAGCCGTTGTCATAGGCACCGCTACACTTCTGCGGCGGCGTGACCGATGGCGCTGCTACTATTTATGGCTGCTTCTGGCGCTGTTTGGCGCGGGCAGTGGCTTGCTCACCGCAGTCGGCCGATTGAACATCGGTACAGACCTGGTATTCGCCGAGACATTCTATGGCTTCTCGGGCGTCCGCTACAACGCGCCAGCTGTGTTTGTCTACATTGCGTTGATCGGCATTGTTGCCGGGCTTTTCGCGAGCGCGCAAGCCATCCGAGGATTTCCGGCCGTAGCGAAGGGAGTAACCATCGTCACTATAGTCGTGCTAACCGTTGCATGGTTCGCGATGCGTCGGAACGAACCACGAAGGTTGAGCCAGTTTCGCGAAAATCGCCTCCGCGCACGAGTCGCGACGTTCTGGGCGCCGCACCTACCAGCGAATCCCGAGCTTTTCGCCGCCTATCCTTACATTCAGGGATTTGGCGCTCGCGTCGAAGCATTCAAGCAAGCTGGTTTGCTCGGGCTTCCGGACGTCGGCCCTGAACTCGCATCAGCAGTTAGAAACACGCCTGTCTCGATCGACCCGACGGGCGGCTGTCTCGACCGCGCCGCAGTCGTGGACAAGAGTCACGTGCGGCTGAGCGGCTGGGCGCGTGATCCCAGCGACAATAAACCTGCCGCGTTTGTCATTGTCGGCTACGAACGCATTTCTGAATCGTTCCAGCCGTTTGCGACGGTCTTGGTCGGCAAACCGCGCCCCGACGTCGTTGCAACGACGAGCAACAAAGGTTTGCGGCAGTCAGGTTTCGACCAAACGATCGAAGCGTCGGGCCTGCCAGCAGGTCACCTCGTGTTCCGAGCGTGGGCAGTGGACATACGGCATCAGCGCGTTATCCCACTGAGCGGCAGCGCCGTTATAGATCACAATGGAATTTAAGTAAAAACGTCCATTGTCGATGGCGAAGAACCTGCTAGGCAAGGCGAGTGCTTTTGCCTATGAAAAACCGATTTCTGCTCGTTTGCGCGATTTTCGCCGCCGTTACTGCGCCAATTATTCCACGGTGTGTTGGTGCGCAGCCCGTCGTTGGAGTTTCGGACGCAGCAGGTCTTCAGAACGCGTTAAACGCAGTTAGCGACGGCGGCGTTATCGAACTTGCTGGCGGCACGTACGCCGCGCCTGGCGGCGCGTTCACGATCTACAGCACCGCCGAGACGAAGAGTTTCACGGTGCGCGCTGCTCAGGGAGCGACCGTTGTCCTGACCGGCAACGGGATACACGACATTCTGCGGTTCGGGAATACGCCGCAAAGCAATCCGCGGCCAGTGACGTTTCAAGGCCTCGTCTTCAGCAGTGGAGTGTCGACGACCGACTTTATTGGCGGCGCTGCGACGCTGACGAATGCAAATGCGGTATTCATAGGCTGCACGTTCAACAATAACAGTGCCAGCCCGTCGATCTCGGGCGGCGGATCACTGTGGATTCAGAGTGGTTCGGCAGCGTTTCAGCAGTGCAATTTCATCGACAACAGCTCGACAAATTACGGTGCCGCCTTTAGCGCGTTGGACTCCAAGATCTTTCTGCGTGGCTGCACGTTCCGCAACAATCGCACCAACGTGCCGGGCCACTCGGCCACGTCGCTCGGCGGCGCGATTAACAACAGCGACTCGTCAATCCAGATCGATGGCTGCATCTTCGACGGGAACCAAGCCGGTTATGTCGGGGGAGCGATTTTTGCCGGCGGTAAATGGGACACCAACGGTGCGCGGTTACTCGTCTCGAATTCTCTATTCGTCGGCAACGTCGCTGCGCCGTATCCTGGGCAGCAGGTCGCGTCACCTCCGCTCGCTGGCGCAGTACATGTTGAGGACAACGTGACAGCCGCGTTCACGAATTGCCGATTTGTCCTAAACAGCGCTCAGCAAGGCGGCGCGATCAGCTCCTATCGCAGCGTCACGACGTTTAACGGATGCGTGTTCGATGGGAATAGCGTGACCGGATCGGCCGGTGGCGCAGGCTCAGGCGGATCGATCTTCGCGATTTCCGCCGACACACCAGATGCGAGCACGGCGAACGGAACGATTAATCGCCGCTCAATTATCCTGAAGATTCAGGACACGCTCTTTCGCGGTGCTGGCGGTGGGAAAATCGATGCATTGCACGGTGGAGCGATTTTCGTGTCGGGCGATACACACGCTGCCTACGGAACGGACGGCATTCAACAGAACGGAAGCGAAGATTCGAACCGCGCCACGGTTGAATTAACGCGAGTCGCTTTCACGGGCTTGAACACTAACGGCACTGCCGGAGCGATGACCTGTGGGTTCGTAAACCTGAAGATGGATACCTCGATCGTAGACCATTGCTCGAGTGCGAATGATTCCGGCGGAGTTCGGCTGGGTGACAACGGCGTCGCTCAGATCACCAACTCTACGATTTCGTATTGCCACACCGGCGCACTTGGCGGAGGCCTGGCAATCTTCTCGGGTACGTTGAACATGAGTAACACGGCGATTTTCGGAAACAGCCTTTCCGGCGGTGGCGGTTCAGGGTTACTCACCAGCCCGATCGGTAATCGGCAGGACGGCATTCCGCCGCGCCAGGTCGATGGGCTGATCCAACAGTGCACGTTCAGCGAGAATACTGGCGGTGCCATGGTGTACGATGGCGACGGTTCGAGCGCTCCGTTCAATCTGGTGCAGTATGGGAGTAACACGTTCTTCTCGAGCACGGGAACAATCGCTTATCATGATGACGTCATCGGCAACCTCACCGTTCCCCGGCTCAACGCCGCAGTTATTCCACGCTCAGTCGGACCGGCAACAGCGAAGACGACCGTGCCGAACATTGCGCTCGGTGCTGCGCCGG
Source organism: Chthoniobacterales bacterium (assembly GCA_045809945.1). Classification (GTDB taxonomy): domain Bacteria; phylum Verrucomicrobiota; class Verrucomicrobiia; order Chthoniobacterales; family UBA10450; genus CADDYX01. The sequence continues at coordinate 12,512 of JBJMWW010000145.1, read as the reverse complement.
AACGTGGTGCGATGTTGCTGATCCCGCGGTCCGTGCAGCAAGTTGGCGCGCCGGGCGAAACAACGCCTATTCGGTCCCAGCTTATCTACACGAGCAGCGCACGCGGAGTAATAGTCGACGGCTCCTCGCAGCCCGGCAGCGGTGTCATTGCGACCGTCGACGACCGCGCGCACACGCTCAGAGTTGGCTCAACCAGCGTCTCCACCACACCAACGGCCATGGTGCCGCTCAACATTTCAACCCGACTTGCTGTCGGCACTGGGGACAATGCGTTGATCGGTGGCTTCATCATTGTCGGGAACTCGCCGAAGCGCGTACTGGTGCGCGCGATGGGGCCATCGCTTGCAGTGACAGGCACCGTATCGGACACGACACTGCAAGTTTTCAGCGGGCCGAAGTTGATGGCGCAGAACGACGACTGGGGCACAACTCAGACCGGCGGCCTCATCACCGCCGCACAGGAGGTCGAGGTCATGTCCACGGGAATTCCGCCCAGCAGCCTCTTGGAGTCGGCAATCATGGTGACGCTCGACCCCGGCTCATACACCGCAGTGGTGCACGGCGCGAACGGCACGACCGGGAATGCACTCGTTGAAGTCTACGATCTCGATACTACGCAGACCTCGACACTGGCGAACATCAGCACGCGCGGACTCGTGCAGATAGGCGACAACGTGATGATCGGCGGGTTCATCGTGCGCGGTGGCGCCGGGGCGACCAAGATCGTCGTGCGCGGTCTAGGGCCGTCACTGCCGGTTAGCCGTCCACTCGTTGATCCCACTCTCGATCTGGTAAACGCGCAGGGCACGATCATCGACAGCAATGACGACTGGGCCACTGGACACGCGTCGGAGTTAAAGGCCGCCGGATTGGCGCCGACCAAAGCGGCCGAATCAGCAATTTACCGCACTGACCTAGCGCGCGGCGCGTACACCGCGGTGCTGCGTGGCAAGAATGGCAGCGCCGGCGTCGGCCTCGTCGAGGTCTACGTCTTCCAGTAATTGGTTGCCACGCCGGCTGCGGCTGCGTAGCACGTCGGGAGCAACCGACTGTGCTACAGGTGCTGTGACCGATGGCAAATAACGAAGATCGCGCTCAGCTCGATTCTGAGCTCGAGCAACTGCGTGTTGCGCTCGAGCGGCTACACGCATCAGTCATTGCCGCCGGCGGAGAAATCGACAGCGGAGCAAACCAACAACGGCTCGGCGCGGCGATTGTCTCAGCGGCACCAGACACGAAGGTCGCTGCGATGCGCGCGCTCGTCGGGCGGATCCGCGGCGAAGTCGTAAAACTTCGTGCGCGGATCGAGAATGCCGAGCACGATGCAGCAGAGCAGCGCGTTCGCCGCGCTGACGCAGCGGCGCGGCTGAAAATCGCGGAGGAGCGCCTCGCGTCCATCGAGCGGTCTTCGGTTTGGAAAGCGGCAAAGCCGCTTTGGAAATTGTTCCGCCGAAACACCGACACGCCGCATGCGTCGGCCGATGATCTCGTGTTTGGGATCGACGCGCCGATCGAGTGGACGACCGGGCGCGAAATTCTTTTGATCCGTGGCTGGTGCTGCTCGCGCAGCGGCCGCGAATTTGCCGGGGTGCGCGTCAAGATCGGACGCAAAAGCCGATTCGCTCGGTACGGCCTGCCGCGACCGGATGTGTTGCAGGAAAATCCTCACCTGCCTAATGCAGCGCGCAGCGGATTCACGGCGGACATTCGTGTGCCGCCCGGCAAATCGCGTGTCCGAATCGAGGTGATCGAGCAAGGCGGACCGTGGGAGCAGTTTTTCGAACATGAGTTGATCGGCGAAGGTGTGGCGCAGGAAGGCGCGACGGAACCCCAACGTGAGCAGCGCCGGTTGCCGCGTCTCCAGGAGATGCGCGCAAATCGCGCGCTCGACATGCTCGTGCCAAAATTCCGTGAGCACCACGAGAAGGTCGGCAGCGTGGCGCCGGTTTTTAGCGTGATTACCCCGACGTTCAACACCACCCCGCGCTGGTTCGCGGCGGCAGCAATCACGTTGCTCGACCAAACATTTGCTGACTGGGAATGGTGTGTCGTCGACGACGGCTCGACCGACCGCGAGACAACGCATCTGCTGAGTGAACTGGTAAAGATTAGTCCGCGGTTAAAGGTCCAACTGCAAGCCAATCGCGGCATCAGCGCTGCGAGCAACACCGGACTCGACGTCGCGACCGGCGATTACGTTTGCTTCGTCGATCATGACGACTTGCTCGCCGCCGATGCGCTGTCGTTCATCGCCTCGAAATTCGAGGAAGACTACGACGTACTTTATTCCGATGAGGACAAGCTCGAGGACCAAACGGGTGAACTGGTTGAGCGCTTCTACAAGCCGGATTGGTCGCCGGAATATTTCCGCGGCGCAATGTATGTCGGCCATCTGCTCAGCCTGCGCCGGCAGCTCGCGCAGCGGGTGCGTTTCAACTCCGAATTTGACGGCGTGCAGGACTTCGAGTTCATGCTCCGCGTCAGTGAGACGGGCGCGAAGATCGGTCACATCCCGCACGTACTGTATCACTGGAGAAAAACGGCGGGCAGCATTGCCGGGAAAGCCGACGCGAAGTCCGATGTCGCTGCGCTGCAAACGCGTGCCGTAAACGCGCATTTGCAACGGCTGAAGATGCCCGCGGAAGCGCGCGCGTCGCGATTACCGCATCGCGTCGAAATCACGCCGAAGCTCCCCGCGTTTCCTCGGGTCACGATCATCATCCCGACGAAAGACGCGCCGCAGTTGCTGGGCCCGTGCCTCGCGAGCTTGGAAACGAGTTCGTATCCCAATTTTGAGATCATATTGATCGATAATGAAACGACCGACCCGGACGCACTGGCATTACTGGCAAAGGATCGCATTCGCCGCCTCCCCCTCCCCGGCCGATTCAACTTCTCGCGCGCGAACAATCTCGGGGCCGCGCAAGCCACTGGTGACTTTCTCGCGTTCCTCAACAACGACACGGAAATCGTATCGGCAGACTGGCTCGAGCACCTCGTTTACTACGCGCAGCAGCCGGATGTCGGCGCGTCAGGAGCGCTGCTCGTCTATGGGGATGACACAGTGCAGCACGCCGGCGTCGTCCTCGGCATGCGCGGCACAGCGGATCATGTCATGCGCGGTTTTCCGCGCGATGTCGACGGCTATGCCGGCAGCCTCGCGTGTGCACGCGAGGTTTCAGCGGTGACCGCCGCCTGCATGATGATACGCAAACCGCTGTTCGATGAAATCGGGGGGTTCAACGAGCATTTCTTCACTGCGTATCAGGACCTGGATCTGTGCCTACGACTGCGCGCGCGCGGTTTGCGCATCATCTACACGCCGCGCGCGATCGTGGTTCATCACGAATCCGTGTCACGCCAGAACTACTACGACATGGTCGATCGCATGTTGCTCCTCGACCAATGGGAGTCAGTGATCGAGGCTGGCGATCCTTACTACAATTCGCACCTGAACCTCGAGCGCGGTGATTACAGCTTCGTCTAAGCGTGACAGCCAACATCCTTTTCGCGCTTTATTACGACTTCACCGCGAACAGCGCGATTCACGTCCATAACTTTGCCAACCAGCTCGCGGCGTTTGGCCATTCCGTCGCTGTAGCTGCACCGAAGAACAAAGAGACGGCGGCAAATCTCGGTGAGCAGCAGTATGCCGTCGCCGAATTTCGCGAAATCGATGGCGCGTGGGAAAAGCTCTTCCCAAACGGCAAACCTCCCGACCTCGTGCACGCGTGGACGCCGCGCGAAGTCGTCCGCCTGTTTTGCGCAAAGCTCGCAGGGCTGTGCCGCTACACACTCGTCATCCATCTCGAGGACAACGAAGAGCGAATACTCGAAGCCAACCTTGGTGTTCCATTCGCGACGTTATTGAAGACGCGCGGCATTAAAGTGCCGGAGGAACTATCGCATCCTGCCGAACACCGCCGCTTCCTTGCCTCCGCTGCCGGCGTCACAATTATCATGGATCGGCTCGGCGAATTTGTGCCGGAGTCGACACCGCGGATGGTGCTTTGGCCGGGCGCCGATCGGACGCAATTTCAGCCGGCGCCGCGCGACACCGACTATATGGCTGTGCTAGGCGTTCCGCCGAACCACGTAGTCATCTGCTACACAGGTAATGTGCATTCGACGAACAAGCGCGAAGTCCGCAGCCTCTACGTTGCGGTCGCGATGCTCAATCGCGAAGGCGTTCCGACGACTCTCGTTCGTGCTGGCGAAGACCACTGTCCATTCCTCGGGCCTGACGAACGATGGGCTCATCAGCACTCGATCGAGCTGGGCTACATCAGGCACACCGATATGCCGCGCGTGCTGAACCTTGCGCATTATCTCGTCCAACCTGGCGCGGCCGATGAATTCAACGACTACAGGTTGCCAGCAAAACTGCCCGAATTCTTCGCCCTTGGCCGGCCGGTCGTTCTGCCGCGGACCAATGTCGGGCGTTTTGTCATAAATGGCGAAGAAGCAATCGTGCTCGACAAAGTGGACGCGCTCGCGATTTGCGCAACGGTCAAGCAGCTGAACTCCGACGATGCACTCGTCCGACGTCTGTCGGGCGGTGCGCTGCAATTTGGCAAGGAACATTTTGATTGGCAGAAAAACAGCGCAACCCTCGCTGAGTTCTACGAGCGCCTCGTTCACGCACATGGTTCTTACTAAGCCGGAGATAGCTGACATTCTCGAGCGCTACGCGCGAAATGAACCGGTAGCAGAAACGAGTTACGCCACGGTCCGCGATTTCTGTGACAGCGCAGACCGTCTACCGCAGATCACGAGGCATGATGGGGATCTGAAAAATGTGCAGCGCCCATGGGCCGTGAAAGCAATACTGCGTAGCATTCCGCCGCCGGCGCGGCTACTCGAGATCGGCGGAGGCGAACCGATCGTGAGCGACTTACTTCACCAACTGGGTTACGACGTTACGCTTGTCGATCCATACGACGGCTCGGGTAACGGCCCGACCGAATATGAAGCTTATTGCAAGGCATTCCCGAATGTCCGGATCATCAGGGACTACTTTCGACCGTCTTTACCCTCCCTGATCGGCGAGAAGTTCGGCGCGATCTTCTCTATCTCCGTGCTCGAGCACTTTTCGGATGAGCCAATGAACAGCTGCTTTCTCGCTATAGGCGAGTTTCTACGGCCTGGCGGAGTGTCCGCGCATTGCTTCGATTTCATTGTTCAAGGACTGGGCGACGTTTACGATCTTGCGAACGCACAACAAATTCTGGAACGACAAGCGGCGCTCGTTCACAAACCACCTCCAGATTTTCACATCCTGCTCACGCAGCTACGCCAAGATGTTGAAACCTTTTTCCTCTCGCCACAGGGTCATCATCTCTGGCGCACGGGACGACCGTATGCCGAGTTTCCGTTTCGCAAAGTCGTCTCGTTACAGACGATTGCACTTAAGTGCACTGGTGCCTGAAAGTTACTGCGAGGTTAGCGACGCGCTTACGGGTAAGTATTCGGGCTGCGTGCTACTTGGAAGAGCTAACTGACCGGACTGGTTATCGCCGGCGGCGAAAACAGCCCGATCGCCGTACCGGACCATGATGCTAAAATCACCGGCTGCGGCTAACTGGTTGACGTTGTTCATACCATCAGGGCCAGCGCTCATTTGAATCGGCGGGAAAACAGCCGCATTCGCAAATCCGGCGCCGAGTTGACCGCGTCCGTTGTAGCCCCAGCCGTACACGGTGTCGTCCAGCGTACTATGTGCAATGCAGTGCGAAGCGCCGGCGGCAATCGCGTTGATCCCACCTGATCCGACCGCGATCGGTGTCGCGACGGAGAATGAACCGCCGGGCGCAATGCCCATCTGTGAAAAGTCGTTGCTGCCCCAGCCAAAAACGCCGCCATACCTAGCCAAAGCTATGCAAAATCCCGACGAGCCGCAGGCGACCTGCGTTATTCCGGCAAGCGGAACGCTCGCATTGTTAGCATCCATCTGCACTACCTGCACAGCGTAGGCACTGTCCTGTGTAGAACCATTGCCCAAGGCACCGCTCGTTCCCGCGCCCCAAGTCCAAACTATGCCATCGGCATCTATTGCGGCCATAGTCCCGGCGGCAGCCACGACTGAAACAATTCCTGTCAAATAATCGTTAGCAGCGGCGCTCCTTTTCACTCGTGCCGGCGTGAGGTGATTAGCGGTCGTTCCATCACCAAGCCTTCCATTCCAGTTCATACCCCAAGTCCAGACCTCGCCATCCGTGTCGAGGGCGGCGTATGCCGCTAAGCCGCTGGCGATAGCATGTTTGCCGTTGCGCACTGGCGTCAGTACCCGCGCCGGGATCGGGACCTGAACCGGAGTAACAATGCTTCCGCCGGCACTCCCATCGCCACGCGCGCCATACTGATTCGAGCCCCACATCCATAACGTGCCGTCGGGTTTGACTGCGAATGAACTATAATCGCCGGCTACAACTTCCGTGACGCCATGACCGAGCCCGTGAGGAACAACGATCGACGTTGCTGTAGAAGTCCTGCCGTCGCCAAGTTGGCCAAACGTGTTTTGCCCGGTTGCGGCGGTTCCGCCATTGCTGAGAGCCGCAACGTGTTGCATGCCGGCCGTCGCCACTGCCGTAGTGCTGCGGCCTTCCGCGCGCCCGACGCTAACGTAGTGACTAATCGCAGCGGCAAAGTTATTCGCCCCGTAAGCGCCAGCCACATCAGGGTTCAATTGCAAGTAGCCGGCTGCGGAAAACGTCTTCGACGCGACTCTACCTTGGTTGATCCCATAAGTCAGCCAGTGGCTTTCGGCCGCAGCTGCCGTCGTGAGTACCGATTCGAATCCGTTAATTGTTACATAGTCTCGCCAATTAAACACGTCGCGGTCTAGCGCACTAAACTGATTGTGCAGGGTAGCTAGGCTGCTCTTAACCTGGTCCAGGTTACCTATAACCAGGTAAGCGCGATCGTAGACGGATCCGGGCTCAGCGCTATCGTATCGATTGAAGCTCCCAAGATGTACGCAGGGAAAACCGGGATCGGGGAACAATGGATTCGGGTCAACAATCCACCACCAACTCGCGTCCGTGACGCTGCTATACGGCTGCAGAAGCTCTGGAGCATAAAAAGCGATTGCGTAGTTTCCATCCGCTGTCGCTGCAACTTTGACCGTATCGTCTTCTCCGCCTCGAACGCGATTAGTTTTGTAGGTCTTCGATACGACGTCGTAGCTGCGGATGTTTGCGAAATCATACGGGAGCAACGCAGTGACGTTATCGAGTCCTTTCTGAACGTGCTCCGGGACTAAGAGCTCCGTCTGATACTGAATGACATTTGGAATCCGGACTTGCCCATCATCGTAACCAATCGTCACTGTCTTGCTCACCCTGTAGTCCGACAACGGCGCCGTGTAGTGAGGAGCCGCCAGCCAGAGACCAGGATCGTTGCAGTAGTCGAGTGGAGACGGGTGCTCTTTGTACGGCAAGTACCAGGCCATTTGTGTCTCGCTCTGGAGAGTGTTCCCACTTGCAGTCAATGACAGCAATTTACTAGATGTCGAGATCGACTTCCCATCGTGCTGGGAACCAGCCTCATACGGATTGTAGCATTCCCCTCGATTAAAAAACTGGGCGTTAAGCTGTAGCTGCCGGCCGTGGTCCCAGTTGTTGATAAACTCTTTGCCCGCCCACCTTATAGATGACACAGCACCAGCGAATTGGCTGGAGGTGCTTACGGTAATCGAGCCAAAAACCGGATCATCAGCTCTAATGAGCGAGTTGCCATTAACCTGTGCTTGCGTCGCCACTGTGCCGCAAAGCAATTCAACTATAGCTAGGGATATTGCCGCTGACCGATAACGAATTCGCATAGACGGCTTAATCAAGTTGATATGCTTCTACCAACGCGACGCCGGTCGTGTTGGTCTTGCCACGAATTATTGCGGTGTAAGCGCCCGGGCTAAGCTGGCGCAGGATTGCAGCCTCGCGCGGATCGTTAGGGGGAATGGTGGTAGCCTGAATCTCAGATGGCTGGCTATCCTGCCAGTTATCATTAGTAGCGATTATGCTGCCCTGCCCGTCGTGCAACTCGAGCGTCGGATCTTGAAGCGCATCTGAAACTCCGGGAAGACTCGGCCCTATCGCGCGGAAGAGCACCGTCGTGGTGCCGCTGCCGAGGACAATGACGCCGCCGATCAGAACATCGTCCCCCTTGTTGACGAAGCCGCGGGTGGAAATATTGGCCAGTTTCGAGTCGGTGCTGGCATCAAGATCGTATAGTTCCACCAAGCCAACCCCGGTCGTGGCACCGAGCCCTGACAGCACCGCGGTGTAGGAGCCTGGACTTAGCACCCTCACGATGCCCGATTCGTAGTCGTTCTTCGGCGGGATCGTTGTCGCGCGCAGACCACTCTCCTGGCTGTCGTGCCAGTTGTCGTTATAATAGAGGAGCGCGCCGCCCAAGTCGTGCAGCTCCAGCGCCGGATCGCCGAGATGTGCGACGACAGGCAACGACGGTCCCAATCCGCGAATTAGCACATTCTTTTGTTGCGCGCCGGTGAGAATGAAACCGGCGATCAGCACGTTGCTGTCTTTACCCACAGCAAGCCGCGTGGAGATATTCGCCAGCCGAATGGCTGGCGCGCCGGCAATCGCGTTCGACACAAATGCTGCGACAACAACCACCGTCGCCGCCGCGCGAAGCGAGCGGCGATTACACGATACACCACGACTACTCTGGAGGGACAACACGTGCGTCTTTTGACGAGATTGGAAAAACAAGTCCAGCTTTTTTTAGCAAAATTGCTGCCAAACCCACTCTGGTCTCGCAGCCGTTTGACATGCTCGAGCGCGATTTCTACTTTCGGTGTGCTCTCGACGATTGCGTCGGGTGAACTCTTACGACGTGATCGCATTCGCTTCCTTCTTCCGCTCATCGATCGGCCGGAAGATGATTGTCGCGCTCACGGGCCTGATTCTGATTTTTTTCATCATCGGGCATCTGCTGGGCAACCTGCAGATTTTCCTCGGCCCGGATTGGATCAACAGCTACGCGCAACACCTCCGCGACCTCGCCGCGTTACTTTGGATTGTACGGATCGTTCTGCTGATTTCAGTCCTGCTTCACATCTACTACACGATCGTCCTGACGATCGATAACCGGCGCGCGCGCGGCGATTACACCGAGAAGGACTACGTCAAAGCGACTTTTGCTTCACGTTACATGTGGCTGAGCGGCTTGGTCGTGCTCGCGTTCATTTTCTACCATCTCGCCCATTTCACATTCGTTGTAGCCGACCCGCGACTCGCTCATCTCCGTCCAGATTCGCTCAATCGCCACGATGTATACTCAATGATGGTCTACGGATTCCGGCAGCCGATTGTCTCGGCCTTTTATGTCGTCGCGATCTGGCTACTCACGCTTCATCTCTCGCATGGCGCATCGAGCTTCTTCCAGTCGTTAGGCCTGAATGATAAGAAGCTCACGCCGCGACTCGCTCGGGGAGCCCGTATCTTCGCGTGGCTTATCTTCATCGGCTATGCCTCAATGCCGATTGCGGTGTTGCTCGGCTTTGTTCAACCCGCCCAGCCGTTATGATCGGCTCGCTCGACCCAAAAACGCCGGCCGGCCCGCTCGAGACAAAATGGTCGTCGCATAAAGATCACTCGAAGCTGGTCAACCCGGCCAATCGCCGGAAATTCGAAATCATCGTCGTCGGCAGCGGGCTTGCGGGCGGCTCAGCGGCCGCCACCCTCGGCGAGCTGGGATACCGCGTGAAGTGTTTCTGTTTTCAAGACAGTCCGCGGCGCGCACACAGCATCGCCGCGCAGGGCGGAATCAACGCCGCAAAAAATTACCAAAACGACGGTGACAGCGTCTTTCGGTTGTTCTACGACACGATCAAAGGAGGCGATTTTCGGTCGCGCGAAGCGAACGTCTACCGGCTCGCCGAAGTCAGCGCCGCGATCATCGATCAATGCGTGGCCCAAGGCGTGCCGTTTGCGCGCGAATACAGCGGCTATCTCGCGAATCGCTCGTTCGGCGGAGCGCAGGTCTCGCGAACATTTTACGCGCGCGGACAGACGGGACAGCAACTGTTGCTTGGGTGTTATCAGGCGCTCTGTCGGCAGATGGCGGCCGGCACAGTCGAGATGTTTCCGCAGACAGAGATGCTCGAGCTCGTGCTTGTGAACGGTCACGCGAAAGGAATCATCGTCCGCAGCCTCGTCACGGGTCTGGTCCAGCGACACGCTGCTGATGCAGTCGTGCTCGCAACCGGCGGTTATGGGAATGTCTTTTATCTTTCGACGAACGCACGCAACTCGAACGTCACGGCAACCTACCGCGCCTACAAAAAAGGGGCGCTGTTTGCGAATCCCTGCTTCACGCAAATCCATCCGACCTGCATTCCAGTTACAGGACAGCATCAATCAAAGCTGACGCTCATGTCCGAGTCGCTGCGCAATGATGGGCGTGTCTGGGTTCCGAAGAAGCAAAACGACAAACGTCCGCCCAGTGAAATTTCGGAGAGTGAGCGCGACTATTATCTCGAGCGAAAATATCCGAGCTTCGGCAATCTTTCGCCGCGCGATATCGCATCGCGTGCGGCAAAGGAGGTGTGCGACGAAGGACGCGGTGTGGGCGAGAGCGGCCGCGGCGTTTACCTCGACTTCAAAGACGCAATCGCGCGCCTCGGGATCGAGACGATTCGCGAGCGCTACGGAAATCTCTTCGACATTTACGAAAAGATCACCGCGGAAAATGCCTACGAGCGGCCGATGCGCATTTATCCCGCCGTCCATTACACGATGGGCGGATTGTGGGTGGACTACAACTTGATGAGCAACATTCCGGGCCTGCACGTAATCGGCGAAGCCAACTACTCCGATCACGGCGCTAATCGCCTCGGCGCAAGTGCGCTCATGCAAGGCCTTGCCGATGGCTACTTCGTCTTGCCTTACACGCTGCCGAATTATCTCGCGGGTGAAGCCGGAAAACGCCCGAAGATTGAAGATCCCGCGTTCGATGATGCGGAGCGCGAAGTGCGCACGCGCGTGGAGAAATTACTCGCGGTGAATGGCAATCGGTCGGTCGATTCGTTTCATCGCGAACTCGGACTGCTGTTGTGGGACAAATGCGGGATGGCGCGAAATGCGGCTGGTCTGCGAGAAGCGCTCGAGCGCATACCGCGACTGAGGGAGCAATTTTGGTCGGACGTCCGCGTGCCTGGCGACGGTCTCGATTACAATCAATCACTCGAGCGCGCAGGACGCGTCGCGGATTATCTCGAATTCGCCGAACTGATGTGCATCGACGCGCTCAGCCGCGACGAATCATGCGGCGCGCATTTTCGTGAAGAACATCAGACGCCCGAGGGCGAAGCGCTGCGGAACGATGAAGAATACGCCGACGTGTTCGCGTGGGAATTTCAGGGGAATGGCACGATCGAGCACCCGAAGCTGCATAAGGAAGCGCTCCACTTCGAAACCGTGCAACTTGCGCAGCGCAGCTACAAATGAACTTCAAGTTGCGAATCTGGCGGCAGAAGAACGGCGAAAGCGAAGGCAAGCTTGCCGATTATGAGATCGCCAACGTTTCGCCGAACACCTCGTTTCTCGAAATGCTCGATATTTTGAACGAACAACTCACCGAGCGCGGTGAAGATCCGGTCGCGTTTGACTCCGACTGCCGTGAAGGAATTTGCGGCACCTGTTCGCTTACGATTGACGGTGAGGCGCACGGTCCCCAACACCCGGGTGCCGCGTGCCAGCTTTATATGCGCAGCTTCGACGATGGCGCGACGATCACGGTCGAGCCGTTCCGCGCGAAACCGTTCCGTTTCATCAAGGATCTCGTGGTCAATCGCGGTGCGCTCGATCGCATTGTGCAGGCTGGCGGATTCGTGTCGGCGCGGGCCGGTTCTGCTCCCGAAGCGAATTCGATCCCAGTTGCGAAACAAGACGCCGATCGGGCGATGGAAGCGGCGGCCTGCATCGGTTGCGGAGCGTGTGCGGCGGCGTGCCCGAACGGCTCGGCGATGCTTTTTGCATCAGCCAAGGTCTCGCATCTCGCATTTCTGCCGCAGGGCCACCCCGAACGAACTCGACGCGTGTTGAAGATGGTACGCGCGATGGATGCGGAAGGATTCGGCAACTGCACGAACACCTACGAGTGCGAAGCGGTCTGCCCGGCTGAAATCAGCGCCAGCTTCATCGCAAAGCTGAATCGCGAGTTCGCGCGCGCGACGCTCCTCGAGAAAGCCGGCGAGTAATCAGCCGATTGTTTCGGCGACGCAGGCCCACAGTTTTGGATCGAGTTCGGCCCGCGCACGTTTGGCGACGGCGTGGCCATTGGCGGCGTCGCGCAACACACCGAACACGGTAGATCCTGAACCGGACAGCAACGCGTCGGTAACTTCCGGCTGCTCGCGAAGCCAACTCTTTATGAGCGCGAGAAATGCATACTTCTCGAAAACCGGCCGCTCCAGTTCGTTCACGAGATCGATCCCGCTGAATCTCTGCGGCGCGCAATCAGTTCCTGGCAAATGCTCCGAACCTTGC
>JBJMWW010000144.1:0-16864 GCA_045809945.1 Chthoniobacterales bacterium | reverse complement strand
TTAACCGACGAACAGTTTTTTCAAGGCCGGCTCGAATACCTGGGCGCGGTGCGCGATGTCGTCGAAATGCCGCTCCTGCGCAAAGATTTCATTCTCGATCCGGTGCAGGTGACGCAATCGGCCGCCAACGGCGCTGATGCGATTCTGCTCATCGTCGCCGCACTACCACCGCTGGAATTGAAACGTCTGATGGAAGTCGCCGCTACGTTTCAGCTCGATGCGCTGGTGGAAGTTCACACCATGGCCGAGCTGGACATCGCACTAGAAGCCGGCGCGGAGATTATTGGCATCAATAACCGGAATCTCGCGACGTTTGCGGTCGATCTCGGCGTGACCGAACAATTGAGCGAGCAGGTTCCCGAGGAAGTCGTGCTCGTGAGCGAAAGTGGAATTCGCACCGCGGAAGATTTAGCGCGCGTGAAAGCGTGCGGGGTGGATGCGGTGCTGATCGGGGAAGCGCTGATGCGTTCGCAGGACTCCGCCATGGCCGCGCTCTTTCCGCGCAACGGCGGTTGAACGATCAGCCGGCACCGAGCAACCGTTTCAACGAGGCGAAAAATCCGGTTGAAGGGGACGCGTCGGAACGTGCGACCAGCACAGGAACGGTGGCACGGTTCACGATTTCGCGCGTCACGTCGCCCATGATGTAATGGCGCAACGGGCCGCGCGCCCGCGACGAGCCCGTCACGATCATGTCGTGGCCGGAGGAGCGAACGTCGGTGAAAATCTGGTCGATCACGAGGCCGTGGCGAATGCGGATAGTGGTGGTCACACCAAGCTGTTCGATTTTACTTTTCTGTGCGGCGAGGTTCTGGCCCAACTCGGAACCGGATGCGAGCAAGGTGGCGACGTCTTCCTCCATGCGCACCAAATCGGCATAGATCGCCGGCGGCTCGGCCATGACGTGCAGGAGCGTGACCGATGCCCCAAGCGCGGCCGCGAACTTGCCGGTCAAAGCGACTGCCGGATCGATGTATTTCTTGCCACCGGTGCATACAACGATGCTTTTGAGTTCCTCGCGCACACCGGTCGCAACGAGGACCGGCGCCGGGATCGCCTTGATGACTTCATAGGTTCGCTCGGCACGCCAGTGCAATCCGCTGGTTCGTTTCCGCGGCGCGCCAACGACCACCAGATCGTAGGCCGCAGCCGACGCTTGCGCGAACATCTGCGCGATCGGATCGCCGTCCCGAATGACGACCTCCGGTGACAAGCCGCGGTTGCGCAATGATTCTGCTTCCGATGTGATCGCATCGCGCAGCGGCTGCTCATCGTTTGCCGTTTCAGCCACGCCGAGCAACGTCACCTTCGCCTTCGTGGCAGCCGCGAGCACAGCGCCAAGTCGCGTCGGATGGTCCGCCGGATCGGTGCCGTCGCTGCAAATGAGGACGTTCATAATTTGTGACCGGTGATCAGCGTGTAAGCGACGATCGCGGCGCCGATCAGCGGCAGCGGGACGAACGCTAGACGGATCTTGGGGCCGGCAAAAAACTGGGTGGCGATGGCGCCGATCTGCGCACCAATCGCCGCACCGGTGTGCATGACGAGTGCGATCAGGATATCCACGTTCCCCTTCACCGCGTGCGAAAACGTTCCGTAACTCGCCGAAATGACAATCTCGAACAAATCGGTGCCAACTGCCAGGTGGGTCGGCACGCCGAGCACATAGACAAGCATCGGCATGCGGATGTAGCCCGCGCCGCCGCCGAGAAATCCGCTGAACAACCCTCCGATGAAGGAAACGAGGACAATTGTCCAAAGCGAGATCGCCTTCACGCCGGAGGCCGGCAGCGAAATCATCGGCCAGATTTTAAGCCGGTGGATCGCCGCTGTGATGTGGCGAAATGACGACTCATCGCGGCGCGGCGCTGTTTTCGTGACCGTGCCTGGCGCTTTCTTTTGCTGACGCAGCGTGCGCCAGCTTTCCCACATCATAAAACATGAAATGCTGACGTAGACGGTGATAGAAACGTAGCTCACGACCGAGTTGATATTCCCGGCGCGTTTCAATGCCTGGATAAGCTGCGCGCCAACCTCAGCCCCGAGAATCGTGCCGATCGTCATGATGAAGCCGAGCCGGAAATCGATGTTGCCCAGCGCACGGTGGCGGCGCGCGGCGATGACCGATTTGCCGACGATGTGCGCGAGATCGGTTCCGACGGCGAAGTTCCAGCCGACTCCAACTGCGCGCAGCGCCGGGCCGGCGATGAAGCTGCCGCCAACGCCGAAAAATCCACCGAGCACTCCAATGACAAATCCGATGATTGCCAAATAGGCCGGCGAGATGTCCGATCCGGAGATCGGGAAGTGCATCGCGATCATCTTGGGCGGCGCCGGACGAGGGCGAGCAACAGAGACGTCAGGGCATCGAGGAGGAGCGCCTGGCCGATGAGGAGGAGCAGCGCGACAATCGCATAGAGGACGTGATGATGCGCGAAGAGTGTGCCGAGCCAGCCGCCGAGAAAATGAAGAACAAGGAAGAAGTAAATGATGACAAGAGCGGCGTAGACCGGCAGCTCGATCAAAAATGCGCGGAATGTCTTCGACGCTTCCCTTTTCATAACGCCTCCACGGTTTGGCACATCACTGCTTCGCTGTTCGGCATGGCGCCGGTTGCGCGCATTATGCCGGCCGGTCAATTATCGATTGCGCGCCTTTGATATTTTTCTAACCTTCCCCTCTCAATTTTATGGCCGACGCCGCAAATAAATATCCCGAGAACATTGATGGGAAATTCTACGTCGACGATCAGTGCATCGACTGCGACCTCTGCCGCGAAACTGCGCCGGCAAATTTCAAGCGCAACGACGATGGCGGCCATTCGTTCGTCTACAAACAGCCTGAGTCGCCTGAGGAAGAGGCGCTTTGCAATGAGGCAAAGGAAGGCTGCCCGGTTGAAGCGATCGGCAGCGACGGCGGCTAGTTAAGGGGAGCAACGCTCCTCGTTGCCATGAAACATGGGCGCTGACCGAGCAGCGCGCTCCAGCGGCATGAAGGCTCCGCCTGTCGCGCTGACGATCGCCGGCTCCGACAGCAGCGCTGGCGCCGGCATTCAGGCCGACCTCAAAACATTTGCCGCATGCGGCGTTTACGGTGTTTGCGCAGTCACGTGCGTGGTGGCGGAAACACCTCGCCGCGTGGTCGGCATCCATCCAGTTCCGGCGCAGGCTGTGCGCGAGCAAATCGAAGTTCTGCTCAGGAATCTTCCGATTGCGGCGGTGAAAACAGGCCTGCTCCATTCGGCCGAAGTCGTGCACGAAGTGGCCGCGGCGCTTCGACCCACAGGTTTACCGGTTGTGATTGATCCGGTCATGATCGCAACCACAGGCGATTTGTTGCTCCGGCCTGAGGCGATCGAGTCGTATGAACGCGAACTGTTTCCACTCGCCGCTCTCATCACGCCGAACCTCGATGAAGCAGAACGGCTCAGCGGAACACCGATCGACGACGAAACAACGATGCGCGCCGGCGGTGCACACCTGACGAACAGGTACGGCGTCCCGGTATTGATCAAAGGCGGACATCTGAGTGGGGAAAGCGCGAGCGATCTGCTTTTCTCGCAACTGGATGTGTTCGAGTTTTCCGCGCCGTTCACACGCGGCGTGGCAACACACGGGACGGGCTGCACTTATTCCGCGGCGATCACCGCGAATCTGGCCAGTGGCCTCTCACTGGTGGACGCCATCCAGCGCGCGAAAGCCTATGTTTCATCCGCAATCGCGAATCACTTCCGGTGGAATGCCGAAGGCCGCGAGCCGATCGACGCGTTGAACCACACGCCGGATTAGTCGGCTGAAGCAGCTATTTCGTCGGAGCGCTTTTTCCAGCGCTGCTGCTGCATTGCCTCGGCAGCCGCCGCGGTTTCCGCTTCCTTTTTGCTGCGGCCGCTGCCTTCGCCTAACGACATTCCCTCCCACACTGCGCGCACCACGAAATGCTTCGCGTGTTCCGGTCCGCTCTGCGCTACGACTTCGTAAACGGGACTGCTCGGCGAAATCGCCTGGAGCAGCTCCTGCAACTGTCCCTTCGGGTTGACGTCGGTCGGCTGTCGCTTGATCTGCTCGAGCTCGGCCGCAGCCTGTTGCAAAATAAACTGACGTGCCGTCTCCAGATCGCTGTCGAGATAGATCGCGCCGATCAAGGCCTCGAATGCGTCCGCCAGGGTTGAGCTGCGCTGCCGGCCGCCGCTCGCTTCTTCACCGCGACCGAGCATCAGAAACCCGCCGAGCTCGAGCGCGATGGCGTGTCGTCTCAGCGCATCGCGCGAGACGAGCCGCGAACGGAGTTTCGTCAGTTGACCTTCCGCCTCACCGGCGAATTGCCCGAAGAGCTGTTCGGTGATGACGAGCTGGAGCACGGCATCGCCGAGGAATTCGAGGCGCTGATTATCGAAATGCCGCCGCTGCGTTTCGTGACCGAGACTCGGATGAGTCAGCGCTTCCTCAAGCAAAAGTGGATCGCGAAACTGGTAGCCGATGCGTTCCTGAAGCGCTGTCACCTCCGTCCGATCGGTTCGCGCGCTTCGTTTTTCGTCCACGGATCTAACGGCTCCGGTAAACGCCGATCGATGTCACTACGTCGAGCGCGCGCTGCACGACCGGATCGCGCAACGGTGGCTTTTCGTTGCCACGCCCTCGCCGTCCTTCGGCCGCATCGATCTCCGGGTTCCGACCGGCCATTAGCGCCGCCTCGTTCATGTGTGGCCGCTCCGCTTCGAAAACGAACTGGGCCATTCCTTTGTCGCGACTCTGCTGGAAGACATCGCGTTTTTCATTCAGCGGCATGTCCACCGCGATGTCTGGTTTCACCCCATCGGGAAAAATACGTGCACCGCCGGGGAGCACGGCTTCACCGATTGCGACGCGCAGAATTGTCGCGTTCGATAATTTGAAGTCCGAATATTCCACCGCCCGGCCCGCGGTCGGCGCGCCGACGACGAGCGCTTTGGCATTTGCGTGCAACACCGCAACGACCGCTTCCGCAGCGCCGCTCGTCTCGCTGTCCGCCAGCACGATGAGCAATCCGCCAAATGAGGGCTCGCGATCCGAAGTGAACGTCCGATCCTGACGCGCCGCGACTTTGTGCAGGGTGAACAACGTTTTCCCTTTTGGGCAGAAACGCTTCGCAAACTCCGCGGCGGTATCGAAATCGTTGGATGACGTGCTCGCCCGCAAATCAATCACTGCCGCATCGATTTTCTTCGCGCCGTCACCGCTTAACGCTTTGTCCAGGGCGTCGAGGTTCGGTCGCGTCATATCGCCGAGCCGCAGATAAGCGACGCGTCCACTCAGGACATCGCTGTAGAAACCCGCGGCTGGTGCATTCGCTTCAGCGGTGGACGTCAGCGCGGCGCCGCGACCGAGCCGCGTGAGCAGACCTTCCAGCTTGGAGCGATCGATCTCGGCGTCATTCAATGCATCGGGATTGATGTAGTTCGTCTTGAGCAGATCGATCGCCTTCTGCACATCGCCGGTGCTCAGCGAATCGATCAAAGAGCGACTCGTTGGCGATGGTGTGGGCGTCGGCGTCGCCGATGCGGCCGGCGTCTGCGCGTTCAACGTCGCAGCGGCTCCGATTAGAAAAAGCAGAAGAACGAGGCGCAGCATCAATCGCTCACGACGTTAATCGGTGCCCGCGACGCGGCAACATCGCGCCGAAAATGACAGCTCTCGAATGAAATGCGTTCCACCGCTTCGTAGGCAAGCCGGCGCGCCACTTCCGTCGAATCACCGAGCGCGGTCACTGCAAGGACGCGACCTCCAGCCGTAACGACACGGCCGTTCTTGCGCTGCGTGCCCGCGTGAAAAATGAGCACATTCGAAAGCTTCGCCGCCTCTTCCAGCCCACTGATCGCATGGCCGGTTTCGTATTTTTCCGGATAACCGCCGGACGCGAGCACAACCGTAACGGCCACGCGATCGTCCCATTCGGAGGTTGCGCGATCGAGTTCACCGTCAATTGTCGCATCGATCAGCTCGAGCAGATCGGATCGGAGTCTCGGCAGGATCGCCTGTGTCTCCGGATCACCAAATCGACAGTTGAATTCCAGAACCTGCGGGCCGCTTTGATTAATCATCAGGCCGGGAAAGAGCAGACCCCGGAAATCGATTCCGCGACTTGTCAGGCCGGCTAAGAGCGGCCGCATCACCGCGCGATCGAAGTGCGATTGCAGTTCGTCGCTCCACGTGTCAGCGGGGCTGATTGCGCCCATCCCGCCGGTGTTCGGACCTTTGTCGCCGTCGAAGGCGCGTTTGTGATCGCGCGCCGTAGCGAGCATCTGAAAGCGACCACCGCTGATCAGCGCATGGACCGAGCATTCGCTGCCGGCGAGAAACTCCTCAATCACGATGCGGCGGCCAGCGTCGCTGAAACGCCCGCGGGTCATCATCTCCT
This sequence comes from Chthoniobacterales bacterium, assembly GCA_045809945.1. GTDB lineage: Bacteria > Verrucomicrobiota > Verrucomicrobiia > Chthoniobacterales > UBA10450 > CADDYX01. The sequence continues at coordinate 10,471 of JBJMWW010000144.1, read as the reverse complement.
CGATCGCTTCGAGCGCCTCTTCGCGGCTCGAAGCGATGATGACGCCTTTGCCGAGCGCCAATCCATCGGCCTTGATTACGATCGGCAGCCGCGCGCTTTCGCAGAAATGTCGTGCTGCGTCCGCGTCGTCGAACGTCCCGGCCGCGGCGGTTGGAATCCCCTGCTGCTGCATGAGCTGCTTGGCAAAAATTTTGGACGACTCGAGCTGCGCCGCCGACTTGCGCGGTCCGAAAATTCGCAGGCCTTCCCTTTCGAAAAGATCGACGATGCCGGCAGCGAGCGGATCGTCCGGTCCGACAACAGTTAAGTTAATCGCGTTCTGCTTCGCGAATTTCAGCAGCGCGGCCAAATCGTTCGCGCGAATGGGCACGTTGTCGCCGAGCTCTTCCGTTCCGGCATTTCCCGGCGCGCAAAAAATTCGGTTAATTGCGGGCGACTGCTTCAGTTTCCACGCCAGCGCGTGTTCGCGACCACCACCGCCGACGACGAGAACTTTCACGCGGCGCTGTTACGCCGCGACATGCTCCGCCGCAACGGGCGCGGTCGCGGTGCTTTTTGCGGAGCGATAACGCCACACCGCGAACGCGACGAAAAGCAGATCGGCAATGACAAAACTCACGACGTAGGTCTCGCCGCCGATACCGAACCCATAACTGTGCAGACCTTTGCCGAGCACGAAGTTCACGCCATACCACGCCATCAACACCGCGAGAAAACAGACAACGCTGGCGACGACGAGCCCGAACTGCGTCCACCACCCGGCAAGTCGTCCATGCAGCGTGGTGATGTAACAAAGCAACGCGATCAGCGCCCAGGTTTCTTTCGGATCCCAGCCCCAGAAACGCCCCCAGGAATAATTCGCCCACACCCCGCCTAGAATTGTGCCGGCGGCGAGTAGCAGCACGCCGAGCTGCAACACCCGATAAAGCCAGAAATGCATTGGCGCGTCGGCGCGCGTCTCACGCGGATTGCGCGCGTAACGGGACAGCAAAATGTGACCGAATCCCATCGCGAGCGCGAAAGCGGCGTAGCTCAACGTGATCGTAAGCACGTGAATCGTAAGCCAGAAATTATCGCGCAACACCGGGACGAGCGGATCGATGCTCGATGGCATTGCGATCGGCATCTGAAAGACGAGCAACAACGCCGTCAACGTGACCGGCAGCGCGGCGAGCAGGTAAACCGGCGTGCGATACCGCGCGAAGAAGATCATGCCGAAAAATGTCACCGCGAACGAAACCCAGATGATCGACTCATACATGTTCGTGACCGGCGGGCGGCCGCCGATCATGCAGCGCATCGCAATCCCGCTGGCGTGAAAGCCGATGCCGAGGATCGCAAGCGACACGCCGGCCCATCGCCAGACGCGACCGCGCGCTGAAGGAACGATCTTCGTGTCGTCCGCGTTTGCCGAAGACGCGAGAGAGCGTGTCCCTCCACGGAAATGCGCAACCAAAAGGAGAACGAACGCGAATCCGTAGAGCCAGATTGCGCGGTAGAAACCTTCGAAGTGATTGTAGGTGTACTCGAGCTTCAGTTGCGATTCCGTCGGGTAAACCGACGGGTTGAGCGCCCGCAGATTGTCGCGTGTCTGCCGCGCGGCTGAACTGAAGTTGAAGGAATCGCCACGCTGATACGCCTGCATCATTTGCGTGAGCGACTGCATTGTCGGCGCGAACTGCTGCTCGTTATAAATCTCGCCGGTCGCGCTCGGATCAGGGACGAGCCACGCATCGCCCGCATTCTTTGCCGGCACGATGAGCAGCGCGCTTCCGTCCATCACGTGCGACAAAAGCGCGAGACGATCACCGACCGCGAGCGCTTCATTCTCCGCGCGATCCAGATCCTTCTCCGCCGCCTTTTTCGCGTGTGCTTCATTCGCGATCCGATGCAATTCGCCGAGACCGGCGAGTTGCGAGAACGAGAAACGGCGTTGTTGCTCCGGCAGACCCAGCTGGGTCTTCAGTTTACCGAACGAGACGAGCACCATCGGTTCGTTCTTCCAGTCATGTGTCTCGAGCAGCGCGGAAAGCAGGAAATCATCCGCGCCCCAATGCCGTCCATTTTTGTCGGTGTAACTCGATCGGCCGGTGACTTTCGTCAGCGTCTCGCGGGCAAACGTATCGATCGGTTTGCGACGGCCGCCGTCCTGGATCGCGAGCTGACCGAATTGTTTGAACTCAAGTTTGCTCGTGTCGCCGGTCTCGTGCTGGGCGAATGAGCGCACGCCAGTGACGAGCAAAGCAACGAACGCAACGGCAAACGCAGCTTTCATGAGAAGAGCGGAATCTACGAGACCCGCGCGCCATTCACAATCGGCAATGCGGATGGACACTGCGCGCGAGGTTTCGCTACCGTCCACTTCGCGTGGATGAATTTAGCTACTTGTCGGTCCTGCTCTCGGTCGTGATCGGTCTCGCGATGACTGAAATCCTGCAGGGATTTCGGCGGCGAATCATGGTGGCGGAACGCGTGCGCAGCTACTGGCCGGTGAGGCTCTGGTCAGTCACGCTGCTGCTCGTTTGCGCGCAAACGTGGTGGGCAATGTTTGGGCTGCGGGAACGACACGTCTGGAAATTTGAAGAGTTCCTCGTCCTGCTCGCGCAAGTGGTCGTCCTCTATCTCGTCTGCGGTCTTGTTTACCCGGACGTGGAACGAGGCAGCGAGGTCGACCTGCGCGCGCATTACTTCACTCAGCGAAAGCGGTTCTTCACGCTCATTGTCGTCCTCACGTTCATCAGCATCGGGCGCGACCTGACAATTAATCATGCACTGCCCGATCCGAGGAATCTCACCTTCCACATCGTCTACATCGCGACCGCTTTGATCGCGATCCTGACGGCGAACGAGTGGTACCACAAAGCGCTCGCGCTGTTCATCGCTATCGTGTTCGTGAACTACATCACGACACTGTTCGTGAAGCTGCAGTAGGCTCTTGTCATTCCGAGCGAGTCGAGGAATCTCCGTTCAGCAAACACGAGGATGTCTCGGCTTACGCTCGACATGACAGGCGCTCGGCTCATTCGACGTTGAACGTTGAACGTTGAACGTTGAACGTTGAACGTTGAACGTTGGGCGTTGAGCGTTGGACGTTTGCCGCTACTTCCGGCACCACTGATCCACCCAGTCGTTCACCGTCTTGTACCAAAGCCGCGAGTTCTGCGGCTTCAGCACCCAGTGACCTTCGTCCGGGAAGTAGAGCATCTTCGATGGAATGCCGAGCCGCTGCAGCGTGGTGAAGAGATCGAATCCCTGCGAAACATCGAGCCGGTAATCGAGCTGGCCGTGCACCACCAGCGTCGGCGTTTTGAATTTGTCAGCGAAAAGGTGCGGCGAAAATTTCCTGTAAAGCTCGCGGTTTTTCCACGGCGGACCGCCGAATTCCCATTCGTTGAACCAGAGCTCTTCCGTCGTGCCATAGGCGCTCTCGGCGTTGAACATCCCGTCGTGCGAAACGATGCACTTGAAACGATCGGTGTGGCCGAGAATCCAGTTCGCCATGTAGCCGCCGTAGCTCGCACCCAGCGCCGCCTCGCGCGTCTTGTCGATGAACGGATATGTCTTCTTCGCGTAATCCAGTCCTTTCATCAGATCGACGAACGGCTTGCCTCCCCAATCGCGACTCACGGCATCGGTGAACGCCTGGCCGTAACCGGTCGAGCCATGCGGGTTGATCATCACCACGACGTATCCGTTGGCCGCGAACAGCTCCGGATTCCAGCGATAGCTCCAGTCATTTCCCCACGCGCCCTGCGGCCCCCCGTGGATTAAAAACTTCAGCGGATACTTCGTCGACGCATCAAACCCCGGCGGCTTGATCATGAATCCCTGCACGTCCGCGTTATCCGCGCCTTTGAAGGTGAACGACTCGATCGGCTGCATGTCGATCTGCGAGAGCAGCTCGTCGTTCATGTGCGTGACGGCTGCGGGCTTCGCTTCCGGGCTAATATCGATCGAAGCGATTTCATTAGGCGCTGCGATCGACTGTTGCATGAAGTAGAGGCTGTTGTTCGCACCGAACGCGAGATCGTCCGCGAACGTCGCCGCGATCTGCACCGGCGCTTCCGTTTCGGCCAGCCGGTAGATCGGCGCGCTGCCACGGTCTTCGGCGGTAAAGAACACCGACTTCGAATCGGGCGACCACGTGAAGCTGCTGATCGACCGGTCGAAGTTCGCTGTCGGATGACCGCTCCGCTGCGACCCGCGGTTGTAAACAACCAGCGCTTGTTTGTCGGACTCGAAGCCGGCGCGTGCCTGCGATCGCCACGCGATGAATTTTCCATCCGGCGAATAGAGCGGAGTCGAGTCGCTCCCGGGGCTGGTCGAGATTTTCTTCGGGTCCGAGCCGGACGGGCCTTTGCCGCCGGCGATCGGCACAATGAAAATCTCGTTGTTCGTGCTCGTCGCTTCGACTTCATCAATGTTGCTCGTGTAGGCGAGCTCCTGGCCGTCCGGCGAAACCGCATACATGTCCTGACCGCCGAGACTGAATGGCGGCACATCGTGATCGCCGGGCGTGAGATCGCGGGGTTGCGCGTTATCCGCGTTCGCATCGACGACAAACAAATGGCTCCGCTTGAATTGGGTGAACGCGTTCCAGTGCCGATAAAACAGATGCGTGAAGATCTTTGCCTTCACCTTGCTCTTCGACAGCTCTTGGTCGCGCTGCTTGTTGCACTCGTCGTCTTTGCAATCCGGATAGACAGCCGAAACGAAAACGATGTTCTTGCCGTCGCCGGTCCAGATGGCGCCGTCCGCGCCGGTCGAGAGGTTGGTCACCTGATGCGGCTGGCCCTCGAGTCCCCCGCTCTCCGGCGTGAAATCAGCTATCCAGATCTGCGACGGATCGGTTGCTTTCGATGTCCAGATAAGCCGTTTGCCGTCAGGTGAAAAGCGCGGCCGCTCCTCATGATTCGGCGTCTGATTCAGGCGGCGCGCTTCACCGCCTTGCGCCGGCACGATCCACAAATGTGAGGTCTTGGTGTTCGCCTCGAGATCGACGTCGACGCAATCGAAAACCACCCATTTACCGTCCGGCGATGGGGCGAAGGAACCGATTCGCTTCAGCTTCATCATGTCCTCGAAAGTGAACGGACGTTTCGTCTGCGACTGCGCGACGACAACAGATGCGATGACGACGAGACAAACGACGAGGGCGGAACGGATTTTCATAAGGGATTGAATGATGATCGTGTCATTCCGAGCGCAGTCGAGGAATCTCCGTTCAGCCGAGCACGAAGATGTCTCGGCTGACTCTCGACATGACAGAAGCAGCGCTCAGGTGACGCGAAACGCTTCGCGGGCAGCGGCGATCCGTTTTTCTTCGACCCGGTCGCGCTGTTCGGCGGCACGGCGCTCGAGCGTCGGGTAATCCAGTCCGCGCAGTTGCGGCCAGGCTTCCGACGCGGTGGCGAGAGCGCGCCAGAGCAATTGTTTGCCCGTGATGCCGAGCACCAGCCCGTCGAGCGCTTCAAGCAGTCCGACGCCACTCACGTCGTGTGTATCGAGCCCAAACTTCGCCCGGCCAAATTTCTCCGCCATCCAGGCGCCGGCTTTCCGGATTGTGCTCTCGTTCTTTTCGAACGCCTCGAGCAGATCGCGCAACACCTGCTGGTCAGCTTCGATCTGCTTGTAGAGATCGGCCAGAAAGCTCTCCAGCTCGGTGCCGGGAAATTTCTCGGTCAGATATTCGATCAACTCGAGCGCGGCGACAGAGCCGGCGAGATGATCGTTCAGATAAGTGTGAAGTAGCCCGGCGTTGTGGCGGTCCTGTTCGCTCATGTGAACTGCAATCGCAGCCGCGGGCGCGCCGGGCCGCTGCGTTACATCAGCCGCAGCAGATTGCTGCCGAGCAAAACCGTGTTGAAGACGAGAAAGAAAACGGCGAAGACGCCATGAAACCGTGGCGATTTCGTAAACGCGGCGATGAGGCAGAGAGCGAAAAGCGCTGTTTGCGTGGCGCAGTATTCGAGACCGAGTGAACGAAAGTAGTCCCAGCCCTTCAACGCGGTGTCGATCAGATCGAGGGGAAAGATCAGACCAAACGCAAGAAAGAACTGGCGATGGCTTGCGTAGTAATGCGTCCGCCAATTGGTAATCGGCTCGCCTTCCTGTTCGTTGGGAAACAGCAGCGCGGTGCCGAGGTAAAGCACAATGGGCGCGACGAGCAGCCAGAGCACGAGAAACAGCGTCCAGTGTTCGATGTGACGCCAACGGTATTGCACCCACCACACGATGATTACGCCGAGCAGCGTGTTGAGCATCCAGAGTGTGTGAACCCAGTAGGTCGGCGTGCGTTTGCCTGTCTGGAGCAGCTGCCCGAGGCCGCCGATCAGACGCGTCAGGGCGAGGCCGGCCACGATCGACGTCAGGACGCAGACGTAGCTGAAAGGATCCACAGAACGATTGTGCGGAAATTTACGGCGCCGTGTCGAGGCCTTGAATTGCAACTGCCGCCGAGCGCGCGAACAGTGATTACATGGCTGACGTTACGATCGATATTATCAGGAACGGTCCTTACATCGTGAAGGGTGAGGTGGAATTGAAAGACGCGGACGGCAATAGGTATCCGGCGGAGAAACGAATGGCGCTTTGCCGCTGCGGCGCATCAACGGAAAAACCTTTTTGCGACGGCACGCACTCGAAGATCGGATTCAAGGCAGCGGAGACAGCGGTGCCGGACTCGGCAGAATAAAACGCGACCGCGGAGCCACTCGTGCGGACTGCGGGGCGAGGCAGGACCGCTGCGCCTCTTGCTATCCCAGTAACGTCGGCCGTCTTAGCATAAGTCGCGCCTGCCAGCGCACCGGCCGCGATGCCGGCGAAAAAATAAGCGGAGAAATCCGAAACCAACCGGGCGGCGACAAGCGAATTCTGAAGTATGGGGAAGTATATTATTTCCCTAGTCGTTATTGCCGTTATATTTGCCCGCTTCGACGCAGCCGCAGCGGACGAACAGACCCGTGCAGCACAGCAAGAGTTAAGAAAGCGACACCTCTTTTACGACAACATCGATGGAGAATACTCCCCCGGGGTAGGTGCGGCGCTAAGACGCTACCAGGAAATCAAAGGCTTCACCCCCACAGGCCTTCTCGACGAAGACACGTTGCAGTCCCTTGGTATCTTTACCGTGGGACCCCCGGCTGAGGGTCCGCAGGTCGTGGTCGCGCTCAAACACCGTCATGAATTACGCGATCAAAACGGCGAACTGATGCCGGGCGCACAACTCGAGCTGGGGGTGAACCCGCCGCGGCCGGTAGATCAGAAGCAGGTGCAGGATTATCTCCATCGCTACCTTGTCGCCTGTGAAACACCGCAGCTTCAGGATGACCTTTCCTTCTTCGCTGGCGAAGTCGATTACTTCGATCACGGCATCGTCGACGGCCATTACATCGAGGCGGAAATCGCCGCGTATGACCAGCACTGGCCGCATCGCCACTATACGATGAAGGGTCCGTTCAGCTTGACTAACCGCGCGAACGAGAGCCTCGCCCGGTTCCGGCTCCGCTTCGAGCTGGCAAATGATCGCTCTGCGCTGAGCGCAGCGGGATTGGTCGAAGACACCGTGCTCCTGCGGTCAAGCGGCGATGTGGACTGGGAAATCGCCGGAATCAAGGAAGAGCCAGTAATGCAAGCGGCTCCCCGTCGCCGAGCTGGGCTCGTGCGGCACAAACCGCCGCCGAAGAAGAATCCCGTCGTCATGGCGTTCCACAGTGTCGATCATGTGCTGCGGAATCTTTTCAGCGCAGCGCCCAGCAGCAAACACGGCGCGGCGCATAACCGTCTCTAAAGCGATCGCGAAGTGGTTCGAGCCGGCGACAGTTGATCGGTTAACGCGAGGTTTCGAGCTGCGAATAACTTGTCGACAACCTGCGAATAGTTATGCCAGACTCGCAACCCGCTTATGCCTCCTCGATTTGTCATCGAGATCAAGCCGCATCGCTACGGCTGGATATGCGAAGAAATGTTCGGCGGCGCACGAGTGTTTATTTTGAAGGCGCAGGCGATCCAGTTTGCGCAGAGTCAATGCGGGTCGGTCGCGTCGGAGATTCGCGTTTGTGATCGGCGTGGTGAAGTCGCTCAGACGTTGCGGGTCGAGCCCCAGCGCGAATTCGCCGCCGCCTGAACCACAAAGTTTGTCATTGCGAGCGAAGTCGAGGAATCTTCGCCACGTGAAACTAACCGCCTCGCTTCTCCTGGCCTTCGCATTTCTCGCAACCGCGCGTGCAGAAAAAATCGCGCTGGTCAACGGCACGATCATCAATCCAGCTGACGAGAAAGTGGTTCCGAACGCGACCGTTCTGATCGACGGCAACACGATTGCGGCCGTTGCGACCGATTCGCCGCCTGCCGGCGCGAAGACGATCGACTGCAAAGGCAAGTTCATCCTCCCGGGCTACATCGACACCCATGTGCACTTTTTCCAGTCGGCGGATCTGTTCACGCGGCCCGATGCGGTCGACTTGAACAGCGTTCGTCCCCACAAAGACGAAGTCGCGTGGATCAAGTCGCACCTGGACGACGTCTTCGCGCGTTACATCCGCTGCGGCATTACGAGCGTAGTTGACGTCGGCGGCCCGCTCTGGAATTTCGAGGTCCGGAAACGCGCGAACACGACGGCGAAAGCGCCCCGCGTCGCGGTGGCCGGTCCGCTAATTTCGAGCGTGGCGCGACCGCAGCTCGATCTTGGCGATCCGCCCATCGTGAAAATCGACACGCCGGAACAGGGCCGCGAATACGTGCGCAAGCTCGCCGCGCAAAATCCCGATTACATCAAGATTTGGTACATCGTCCCGCCGGTGCCGCCGAAGCCGCTGCCCGGCGCTTCACTAGCCGGACCGGAGAGCGACGTCGATCGCGCGGCGATCTACCGACCAGTGGTGCATGCGGTGGTGGAAGAAAGTCATGCGCGCAAACTGCGCGTCGCGGTTCATGCCACTGAGCTCGAGGCGGCGCGCAACTCGGTGGAAGAAGGCGCCGATCTGCTCGTTCACAGCGTCACCGACAAACCGGTCGACGACGCCTTCGTGAAGCTGCTCAAGGAACGTCACACCATCCTGACGCCGACGCTCGTCGTGTTCGAACGTTATGGCCGCGTCTTCGCGAACAAGCTCAACCTTACTCCGGAAGAAAAGGCGTGGGGCAATCCGGAAGTGATCGCGTCACTCGACGTGACGAAGTTGGCAGCGGATAAAGTTCCCGATCGAATCAAAACTGCCGTCGCGAATCCTGATGCGGTGCTCTCTCGCATTCAACAGACCTACGACATCGCGCTCAAAAATCTGAAGACGCTGGAAGACGCCGGGATCACTATCGCGGCGGGAACTGATGCGGGGAACATCGGAACCATTCACGGGCCGGCGCTGTTTCGCGAGTTCCAGTTGATGAAGGACGCAGGCCTGACGCCGATGCAGATCCTGCAGAGCACGACTGTGAACGCGGCGAAAACATTCGGCGGCGAAACCGGCGCGAAGATCGGCGTGATCGCGCCCGGAAAATTCGCCGATCTGGTCATTCTGAACTCGAATCCGGCAGAAGATATCGGCCACGCCTCGGACATTCACGCCATCGTGAAGAACGGCGTCGTTTATCCAGCCGAGAGCGTCTTGCCCAAGTAGGCGCTTCTGCGTTGCTCCGGATTTTCGCTGCTGGTAATTTCCGGAAACGGCTTCGGCACGGTACGGGCTCGAAAAGAACACGTGTTGCAAGCCGCTGAGCTCCGCCCCCTGAAATGCATCGGACTAAGATTTCTCTCGCGGCCATTCTGATTTCACTGTCGGCCGCGCTTCTTGCGTTGGCCGCGGCGAATCCAGATGAAGCGAAAAACGGCAACGCACGCGGCCCCGGTTTTGCCGTTCACGGTAACCCGCGGCACCATCATCTGGAGCGCGCGCGGAAATCGTTCGATGGCGATCTGCGTAAGCTGCCATTCGTCCGACCTGCAAAGAAGGAACGGCCGGAGCGTGAGGCGCCCTCTGTTGTACGGCGGCCGCTCCCAAACGGTAACGCGCGGACATCGGCAGCGCCGGCCGACACCGGTGCAAACACGCTCGCGCCGAGCGTCCCCGCGCCGGGTACGAGCGCGAATTTTGACGGCCTCGACTTCGCAACGTTTGGTAACGGTCATCCGCCGGACACGAACGGCGACGTCGGGCCGCAATATTACATCCAGACGGTCAACACCTCGATCGGGATATTCCGCAAGAGCGACGGCGTGCGCGTAGCGGCGTTCTCCTTCAACGATTTCATGAAGCAGGGAAACTTCGGAAATCTTTGCGACACGGATAACTTTGGCGATCCGGTCGTGCTCTACGACAGCTTTGAGGATCGTTGGATCATCACCGACTTCGCATTCAAACTGAGCGGCGGAAATGTCGTGAACCCGCCGGGCTCATTCCAGTGTTTCGCGGCATCGAAATCCGGCGATCCTGTGAACGGCGGCTGGAATTTCTATTCTATCAATACCACCGGC
>JBJMWW010000143.1:0-5452 GCA_045809945.1 Chthoniobacterales bacterium | reverse complement strand
GTCGCACCAGTCGCGAACCGCAAGCCGGTTGCAGTCGAAATCGCGATTCGGGTTCCGGCGTACGATCCGGGCCCAAGGCCGACGACGATACTGTAGAGGCCACTGTTATTTTGAGACATCTCAGCGACGGCTTCGAAGAAAGCGGCCGAATCATGGCGATCATTGGGAAACTCGCGCACGAGAACTTCGTTGCCATGCTGCAGAAGAGCCACGCTGCCGCGCGTCGACGACAATACGAGCGCGAGAACCTTCATCTGGTTTCTTCATCAATCACTCGTTTGTCGCCTTCGCCGCTCGTGATCCGCAACCAGCGAGCATGCTCGGGCAATAGCTCTGGGAACCGATCCGCCCACTCGATCACGCAAACGCCGTCGCCGTAAAAGTAATCATCAAGACCGAGCCGCATTGCCTCGGCCGACGATTCGATGCGATAGAAGTCAAAGTGATAGACCGGCCGCATGCCGCCGGTGTATTCGTGGATCAACGTGAACGTCGGGCTTGTCACGTCTGCCCTGGATCCGATTCCCTCAGCGATCCCTTTCGCAAGCTGAGTCTTGCCGGCCCCCAGCTCACCGACGAGCGCGAAGACATCACCCGCTCGCGCCGTCGCGGCGAGCTCGCGGCCAATCGCGATTGTGGCTTCAACGCTTTCGGAAGTGCTCATAGCCGCGCAGCGATTTTCGATTTTCGGTTTTCGGTTTTCGACTCAGCGAGCCGATGCCAGTCAGCGGCAATGTTGGAAACTTCGCGCGCCATTTTCGCTGCAATGACTCAGTGTCTCGCCGGCTGATCGCGAAAAGCAGCTCGTAGTCTTCACCGTCGTTAATTGCTTGTTCCATTGTGCAGCCACGCGTGCGAGGCAAAGCTTCCTCATTGATTTGAAATCCAAGGCCGCTCGCGTGCGCCAGCCGCGGCAAATCGGCGCCGAGACCGTCGCTCAGATCCATCATCGCGTGGATGTTGAAGTGCTGGGTGAGCCAGCGCGACTCAGCGATATGCGGCGCAAAGCGCAAATGTTTTCCTCCTTTTAGCGCGCCGCCCAACCGACCGGTCACGAAGAGCTCGTCGCCCGCTCGACCGCCGCGGCGCAGGACGCACCGATCTCGCTCGACATCTCCCAGAACGCTGACGCTAATCGCGAGCGGACCAGACGTGCTGCTGGTCTCGCCACCGACAATTGCCACATCAAACCGCGCCGCCGCCTTGTTTAAGCCGCGGTAGATCTCGATTACCCGGTCGCAGTTCGTCGCAGCGGGCGCAATCAACGTGACCAGCGCAAAACGTGGAACTCCGGACATCGCCGCGAAATCGCTTAATGCACGCGCCATCGCTTTCCACCCGATGTCCACTCCGCGTGCATGCCTATCGAAATGCACCTCCTCCACGATGCAATCAGTCTTGAACAACGTGAATCGATGACTATCGGCGTTGCGCAGCACCGCACAGTCATCGCCTGCAGAAACGACAACGCCCTTACCTTTCGCGAGCGTCGGCAGCAATCGTGCGAGCAACGCATTCTCGCCCGCATCGCGCAGCGTCATTGCTGGCTGAATTCGGGGAATGCGAGTGAAACTAGAGTCAGCGCATTGAAGAGCGCGTGCATCGTCATCGACACGAGAATCGACCCGCTCCACTCGAAAGCGATCGTGAAACAGGTGCCGAGCACGAAAAGCGGTGCCAGCGACGGAAGATGCGAATGCACGGCAGCGAAAAGGAGTGCGTTCGTAACCACGGCGAGCACCCTCCCGAAATAGCGTTTCAACACACCGTAGAGAAAAAAGCGGAAGAGAAATTCCTCGGCAATCGGCGCAATCGCTACCGCGAGGATAATGATGAGGACGCGCTGCTCCAGATTTCGTGACGTGTTGAAAAGTTCAACGATCCCCTGATGCTCGGAATTGCGACCGATAGCGCGCTGCGTGAGCGCATCCGCCATGATGATAAGCGGGTAAGCCGCGAGCAATAACACGGCGCCAGTCGTCACAGCACGCCGCAATCCGAGCTTCGCGAAACCGGCCAGACTCTTCACATCGATCCCGCGAAAGCGCAGGAATAACGCGACAAACAAGATCAAGCCGATGGAAAATAACGCGTTCGCGATCAGGTCGCGCGGGCGCATGGTTAACGTCTGCTGGGCGCCGGCCGCGGTGATGTTGAGGACGAACCAACTCGCAAGGACGATTGCAAGCACGGCATCGCCCCAGGTGAATCCGCGCGTTACGGCTGGCGGCGCGTTCGCTGAGCGCGCACTGATTTGCCGGCTCAGCGCAACGTAAACGTAGACGCTAATGCCGAGAAAGAACGCGTCGACAAGCGCGTTCAGCGCGGTGAATGAGCCGTCGACGGCCATGCGCGCGGCCGTCCGCTACGGAGCGTAGAAGCTCGGCAGGAAATACGCCCGACCACTCTCGAGCTGCGAAGTGATTTGGTTCGGCAGTTTGATTTCGATTTTCTCTGTTTGCCCGAGCGCGCGGAAGAGCCGGCCTAACGAGAAGGGTGGTCCATATTTTACAATCGTCGGATCGCTTGCGCCGCCGAGTTCCTTCGCTTTTCGGAACGCGTCTTCGATTTGTCCCACGCCGTCGATCAGCTTGTTATCGACCGCGTCCTTACCTGACATAATACGACCGTCGGCAATCGTGTTCCGTAATTGATTTGCGTCGAGGTGGCGCTCATGCGCGACGACGCCGAGAAATTTCTCGTACGTCTTCATGACGAAACTCTGGATGTAGTCGCGCTCCTCCGGTGTCATTGGTCGCGCACCGTTCAGGATGTCCTTGAACTTACCGCTTTTGAAAACGACCGACGCCAGGCCGAGCTTGTTGAAGAGCTGTTCGTAATTCAACGTTTGAATGATCACGCCGATGCTTCCGGTGATGGTGGTCTCGTTCGCCATTAAATACTTCCCACCGCAGGCGACGTAATAACCGCCCGAAGCGGCGAGCGAATCCATGTAGATGACGACGGGCTTGCGCGCGCGGGTGCGAACTACCGCGTTGTAGATCACGTCGGACGCCGTCACTTCGCCGCCGGGCGAGTCGATCTCCAACACGATCGCTTTTATTCTGTCGTCGTCGCGCGCTTGCTCGAGCGCGTAACGCATGTCGTCTACCATGTTGTCGCTCACGCTGCCCGGAATCGAGGAACTGATCAGGCCGCGCAACGGGATGACCGCGATCTTGTCACGGGCACCGCGATGAACGACGACCTCGCGAAATCGCGGCGTTGGCTCCTCGTAACGCACGGTGCTGCGGAAATGCCCAAACGCAGCGACTGAGAGTACGAAATTAGCGAGCAGGCTGGCGCAGAGCGCAACGAACAAAAAAATGCTCAGGCACCCGAGGTTGCGGTTCGTAGCCATTTCGCGCTGAAACTCGCGAAGAACGACCAGTGAGACAAGCGGTTTCGATTACAGGTGGGCGGCTTCAACAGGGGAGGCTGGCCTGAGACATGCTTCCTCCACGGGTAATGAACAATGCCGGCAATCTTCCGCTCAGCGAATCGGCTGCGCGGCGTGTGCAAAGAGCGACCAAACGACCACGCGGTCGTCCGCGCAAAGCCACGGCCTCGAACGCAGCGGCAACGCGCGAGCCTGCCGCAGCCGGCACGCTCACCCGCACTAAATCGCTTCTTCTTGCTGCGCTCCGCGTTTGGGAGCTCAAGCAGCGGGTCGGCGAGTAAGCGGCTCCGGTTTTACGTAGATCGTTCTCGGCGCCTGCGGAAAGTATTTGAACAACGCCGGACAAAGCCAGCCTTCGATCCGGTAGCGCGGACTGTAATACCAGTTGCCGCCTGATTCTTCTCGACGCCACTCGAGCTCTTCGGCGTAACCCGGAAACGGCTGCGCGCTGAACACAGCTCGAAACCCGCGATCCGCGTCGGGAATGTTCGCCGTCATTTTGTCGATCATCGTGTCGATGCCCGCGATGAACGGCTCCTTGTCCAGACCGACGGCCGGATCGTCAAAGACCCACATGCCGTTCCATTTGTAAGGGGCGATCACCATGAGCGAGTTCATCGATTGCTTCTTCGTCCCGCTGTGCACAAACGCGCAGGTCGCGATCACGAACATTGCGACAACTGCACGGACGACTACCTTCGAATCGCTTCGCGCCCGTAGCTCAGCCGGATAGAGCATCGGATTTCTAATTGCAGAAGAGCGTTTTCGCTGTTTTGCACAGCTTACCGAAAGACACGATTTCCGAGTATTGAACTGCTCGGTCGCGGCTGAATCCGTTGCGCAGAATTGCGCTGCTTTCCGGTCGAAATTTCAGCGACCGTAGAAAACCGCCGTAGAAGCAAGGTGACTTACCGCGGCGAGACGATTTGAATCGCAGCCTGGTTCGTCAGAATGGCGAGGTTGAGCACGCCCTGTCCGGCCGGCACATCGGCGAGTCCGTAATTGCGACGTGCCACGCGATCAAACTGCTCGAGATCGCGAGCGCTGCTGAGTATCTTGGCCGGCTCAAGGGATTCCAGATGCGGCAGCACGCTCTCTGTGACGCCCGCAATACGGTCTCTGTGGCGTTCGCCGCGCTGTTGCATCGTGACTGCCACTGATTGCATCGGCGTGATTGCAGTTGATTGCACGTCACTGCTGGCGCCCTGCTGCTTCGCCGATTGAATCTGCTGGGTCCAGCCTTCGCGTTTCGCCCTTGCGAGCACTGTTCCGGCCGGCAGATTCATATTTCGAGCCAGCTCGCGCAGCCCAACGCCGGCGGCATATGCGGTTTTGATCTGCTCCCAATGGTCGGATGTCAACGCGCGACGCATGTTCATTTGTACATGATCGGACGGAATCGTGCAATAACGGTTGTTGTGGGACCACGGATTCAATTCCTCCGCGCGTGAGGTGGCTCATACGAGATTATCGATTCGCCTCGTGCATGGGGCTGGGTCTACTCATAAACTAGTGTTTCGAATGACTGAACGGCTGAAAAGGCTGGGTGCGCAATCTGAGTCACTTCACACTCTGCTGCTCCGCGCGTACGCAAAGTTTCTGTTCTTTCGGCCGATGGCGCTGAACACCAAACTGATCGATCGAATCTCGGCCGAGGAACGCGGCGTCGGCTTCGAACAACTGCGAAATTGGCTGTATTGGGATTTCATTCAAGAGCTGGTGAAGATCTGCGCCGACAAAAACCCGCGCACACCTTCGATCCGCAACATCAGAGCCGCTCTGTGCGACGCGCAGGTAGTGGCCGAGCTGCGCCGCAAATACACCCAAAGAACTCCTCCGCCATCTCCTCCTGATCTCGATGAACAGCTTCGACGAATCGGAGAGCAGGAGCGGCGCGAATTGGAGGTCGAATTCGATGAAGAAATGCGCGTTTTTTTAGCCGACTCCCAAGCCTTGCTCACGTCGGCGACATTGACTGGCTACGTTAAGATCCGCCACAAGCTGATTGCTCACAATGAGCTGCGCCAGGGAGGCGGGCGTTACGATTTCTTC
>JBJMWW010000142.1:0-17400 GCA_045809945.1 Chthoniobacterales bacterium | reverse complement strand
GCGATTGCGCGCTCGAGAACGGCCTCGCGTTTTGGGTAAGCGGCGACCAGTTGCTCAAAGGCGCAGCCCTTAACGCGGTCCAAATCGCCGAGCTGCTCTAGCTCTCGATACTTAGCGTCCCGGCGCCGCCGAATGGCGTGCCTCGCTTTTCTTGAGCTTTTCGGCTTTCTGTAGATGCGGGTCCGCACCGGTGACCGCCGATCTCATCCGCGTGGGCGGCGGTTTGTTGCCCTTGGCTTTTGTGTGCTCGATTACAGCCGATGCGTCGGCGGCGGTGACCTGTCTTGTCCGTTTGTTCTTGCTGCTTCCTTTCGTCTGCACGGTCGCTCTCGCAGGTGATTGCGTGGTGGGAATGCCTGTTGGAGTCGCGGCGATTGCTGCGGTCGTCTCCGTCACTGACGCACCGGGCCGCGGCTTGATATCAGGTGGCGGAATCTGCTTCGCATTTTCAGTTTTAATCTTCTGCTTGAGCTCCGCGATTTTGGTGGGGTCACCAGCACCGGACCAACCTCTTTCGATCGTGGGCTGCGTGATTTTCTCCTTCACCACTTTAGGTGCCGAGCTGACCGCAGCCTGCTCGAGCTTCAACGGCGTAGCGACCACGAGCTTGTCGCCTTGTTTCAGCATCAAAGCGCCGGTCTGCGCCGCCGCCGCCGGATCAGCTACGCTTTCATGCTGCAACGCCATCCGAAGCACCGGTCGCGTCGAATACGCGCTCACCATATTGTAATCCGGGCCGTAGCTCTGAACCGCATTATTGTTGTAGGTAATGTTCGTCACGTTCACCGTGCGCTCCATGTAGGAGACGTTCTGCGCCGGTTCGAAAATCCGCTCCCGCAGCACCGGCTCGCCGATCGAGCGAATGTCAACGAAGTTGTAGCAGAGCGGCCCGATGTCGTACTGCGTGTCGAAGGAGCCGTCGACCGGCCGCGCTTCGTAAACGACTTCGTCACGGAAATCCGGCGGCAGCGGCGCCCATCCAATATAGTCGCCGCCAGCGCGCCACGAGACCCACGCCGGCGCCCACGTATGGCCCGGGACCCAGTACCAACCACGGTCACGCAAGCGCACCCAGCGTCCGTAGTGATACGCCGCCCAGCCGAAGTCTTCATACGAGACCCAAGTCCAACCGACATCAGTATAGGCCCAGTAGCCATCAGCGTACGGACGCCAGTTTGAGTCGCCGACGGCGACCGTCGGTTGCCATGCGTAACCGTAGTTGCCTAACTCAACCCAGTTGCCATAACCGCGCAGCGTGTCGTAGAAAAAATCGATCGAAACTTCCGCCGCATTCCCCTTCTCCACCGCTGGCGCGACCAACGCCAGCATCGCGATTGCGAGAAGTAGCCGTTTCATTAACCGTCTGACCGTCGAATATTGGACTCCGACGCAGGGCGGTTATTCACCGCCACCCTCAGTTCGTAGTCCGATGCGTGGACGCGCTTGCTCAGCGCGCGCGCAGCACGACAATCGATCGCGTGCGGTGACGGCAAATCGCAAGCACGTTCGTCTCGTTCTCATCGAGGGAACCGGCGAGCTTCTTGAAATCCGCGGCTGAGGCGACCGGCTGCTGATTGACTTCTTCAATCACGTCACCTTTGCGCAAATCGCCGATATCCTCCGGCGCATCGGTCACAACAACGCCGCGAATGCCCGCCGGTAAATCGAGACGTTGCAGGAGATCCGGCGTCAGATCGGCGACCTGGACGGAAGCGAGGCCCCCTCCATTTTCATTGTCAGTGTCGCTGTCGTCCGGCTGTTGCGGCGTCTGCCGAGGCAACGGTTGCTGTCTGCGTGGCAGCACGCCGCTACTCGCATAATCAGCCGGCCGTTCTTTAATTTCGGTCGAAACCGTCATGCGTTTGCCATTTCGCTCGACCTCGAGATCGACTTTCTTGTTCAGCTCAGCCTGCCCGATGAGGCTCCGTAGCTCCGGGAAACTGTGAATCTCGCGGCCATTGAATTTCTTAATTACATCCCCGGGCTGCAGCTTCGCCTCTGAAGCCGGTGAGTTGGCGACTACATCCTGAATAAGCACGCCGTCCATCTGCTGCGCGTTCGGCGCTGTCGACGACTGGATACCCAGATAACCGCGAACGATCCGGCCTTTCTGCAGCAGACTTTCAAGTGCCGTCTTCACGGTATTCGACGGAATCGCGAAGCCGATCCCTTGCGACCCGCCACTGCGCGAAATAATCGCGGTGTTAATGCCGATGATTTCCCCGTTCAGATTGATCAGCGGTCCGCCACTGTTGCCGGGATTGATTGCGGCATTCGTTTGCAGGTAATCGCCGAAACCATCGGTGCGGCTCGGCCGCCCTTTCGAGCTAATAATTCCGTCCGTCACCGTCTCCTCGAAACCAAATGGGTTGCCGATCGCGAGCACAAAATCGCCCGCCTGCACTGCGTCTGAGTCAGCGAACTTCAGTGGCTTTACGCCCGGATCCTCGATCTTCAGCACGGCAAGATCCACATCGGCATCGGAGCCAACGAGCCGCGCTTTTTTCGTCTGGCCGTCCGACAACTGTACCTCGATCTCGTCGACCTGATCGACCACGTGATTGTTCGTGATGATGTGCCCTTCAGCCGAAACCACTACGCCGGAACCTAACGAGTTCTGCACCAACGCCTGATCGTTAGGATTGCGATTCTGCCGCGGGCTCTGAAAGAAAAAATCTTCCAGCGACATCATTCGTCGCACTGGAACTTTCTTCGATGTCTTGATGCTCACGACTGATGGAATCACGCTGCTCACCAGCGCCCGACGTTCGCGCTGCAAGCTGTCGAGTGTCGGGATGGTTTTCGGATCGATACTTGGCGACGAAGCCAGGGTGTATTTTTCCGGCGCGATACGCGCAAGCGGCAGGCCGCCATGCTTGAGCCGGTAATCGTAGAGAAACGAAATACCCAGGCTGAGCAGTAGTACAAACACCAAAAACTTTAGGAAATTCTTCATCAGCTGACGTGTGAGAAAGTGCGTTCCCTCCTTTCGACAAGCAATCGGCGGAAACGTTGATTCTCAGGTAGGTCGAGCAGCGGGTCGCGCTCCAGAATCGCAACCGCTGCAGCTCGCGCGCGCTTCATTAAATCGGCGTCGCGAACCAGGTTTCCGAGCCGTAACGGCGCCAACCCGCTCTGCGCAGTCCCTAATAGATCGCCCGGCCCGCGCAGTTCCCAGTCGGCTTCGGCCACTTCAAAGCCGTCGCGCGTTCGCTCCAGCACGGACAGCTTCGCCTTCGTCTCGTCCGAATCATCGTTGCTCAGCAAAATGCAATATGACTTGTGCTCGCCACGACCGATGCGCCCGCGCAATTGATGCAACTGAGCGAGGCCGAATCGCTCCGCGTTTTCAATCAACATCACCGTCGCGTTCGGCACGTCGACGCCGACTTCGATCACAGTCGTGCTGATGAGCGCGTGCGTTTCTCCGCGACGAAATCGGTCCATTGTCGCCTGCTTTTCCGCCGCGGGAATTCGCCCGTGCAATAGCTCGCAGCGAAACGGCCGCAGTCGCTCCTGCCATCTCTCGAATTCCACCGTTGCCGCCTTCGCATCGAGCTTGTCGCTCTCGTCGACCAGCGGATAAATCACATATGCCTGCCTTCCTTCGCTCAGTTGTTCGCGGATGAACGAGAGCACATCGCCGAGCTTCGATTCGTCACGAACCGCCGTCACGACTTTGCCTCGGTTCGCTGGCATTTCGTCGAGCGTCGAGACGTCGAGATCGCCGTACACGGTCATTGTCAGCGTCCGGGGAATCGGTGTTGCGGTCATGACGAGCACGTCGGGCACCGGCTCATGCGCTGTGAGTCGCGCGCGCTGCGAAACACCGAACTTGTGCTGCTCATCGATCACGGCAAGACCGAGGTTTTCAAACGTTACGCCTTCGTAGAGCAGCGCGTGCGTGCCTACAATTACGTTCGCATTTTCGCCGCCGCTCAGGAGAGGCAGAAAATTATCCTCCTGCCGAGCGCCCGTGCGAAGCGAAACGCGCACATTGAGCGGTTCGAGCCAGCGCCGCAGAACATCGTAGTGCTGCTCAGCCAAGATCTGCGTTGGCGCCATCAACGCGGCTTGCGACCCGCTTTCGACCGCCAGCAGCATCGTTGCAATTGCGACTACAGTTTTACCGGAGCCAACGTCGCCTTGCAGCAGTCGATTCATTGGCCGCTCGCTTGCCAGGTCGCGTCGCAGTTCGGCAATGACGCGCCGCTGCGCCTCAGTGAGTCCGAACGGCAGCATTGCTATAAAGCGCTCGAGCATTTCGCCCGCCCCATCGTGCGCTCGGCCAACACGCGATCCCGCCGCAAATCGGCGCGAACCAATTACCATCTGCATTTCAAAGAATTCAGCCAGAACAAGCTGCTCACGCGCGACCGCGAGGCTCTCGAAATCGTCGGGGAAATGGATCGTCCGCAGCAGATCAACTCCCAACGGCGAGGCGAGCGCTTTCGGCAGGGACGCATCGTATTGCCCGTCATCTAGTCGCTCGAGCGCGTGAAATACGAGGGAGCGAAACACGCGCTGGGACAAACCCTCGGTCGCGGGGTAAATCGGCGCAATCCGGTCGAAATGAATCGAGACATCCTCGTCGTTTTCGATCACCTCAAATTCCGGATGATCAATAATGATGCGGTTCCCACGCAGCTTCGGTTTGCCGAACACAACCAGCCGTTGACCCGTCGCGATCATTTTTTGGACGTAATGCAGATTGAACCAGCGCAGTGTAAGCGGCTGGCTGAGCGCATTCGCGTCATCTTCCTGCAGCGTCGCTTCGAAGATCTTCTTCCATCCGCCGAAACGACGCAGCTGCGTCTTGATCACTTCGCCGCACAAACAAATCGGCACCTCGGATTCTTCACGCGGAAAGTGCGCGAACTGCCGCCGATCCTCGTGTCGGCGCGGGAAATGCGTCAGTAGATTCTCCACCGTCTCGATCCCGAGACGACGCAGCGGCGTCAGTTTGGGTCGCGGAACCCACTCCATCTCCTCAAGCGACTGGGAAAGTTCGATCATCTTGGTGCTGCCGAACGAATCGCCTGCACCTGCATCTGAAGGCGAGTTTCGCCGTCGTAAACTTCCGAGCTGATTCGGAACGCGATGTCCCACGGCGGCTCTGGCAGCGGCGCAGTTGCACCATCGAAGAAGATGGCGCGGCGAAAATAGTTCTCCTGTCGCAAACGAAGCGCGAGGTGCTTCTCTTTCACCGTCTGAGGCGCGATCGCCGGCGACACGTTGTGCGCGATAAACGTCGGCTGCGGGTTTCCACTCCCGAAGGGTTGAAGCATCTCGTGCCACTTGAGCAGGTCATGATTCAGTTCGCGAAATGTCAGCTCATGATCAACCCGGAGGCACGGCTGCAGTTGTTCGTCAGTCAGAATCTCCCGCGCGGCGGCGCGAAACGCGTCGGCGAAGGCGGCGAAGTTCTCCTCCCGCAGCGTCAAACCCGCCGCCATTTCATGCCCGCCGAACTTCTCGAGATGCCGCTCGCATTGGACCAGCGCCTCGACCAGCGACAACCCTTCAATGCTGCGACCGCTCCCTTTGCCCAGTCCGCGATCGTCGAAGCCGATCACGATGGTTGGCCGACAATATTTGCGCGCGAGCCGCGAAGCAACGATGCCGAGCACGCCCGGATGCCAGTCACGCGCGCCGACCACGATGGCCGCATCGCGCAATGCGTGTTCGCGCGCCTGTTCCTCCGCCGCTGCGAATATCGCTTTCTCAACTATCTGACGCTCGCGATTTTGCATGTCCAGCTCACGCGCGAGCAGGTCTGCTTCAACTTCGTCCCGCGTGATAAGCAGGCGTAACGCTTTCTCTGCAGTCGCTAGACGCCCTGCCGCGTTGAGGCGAGGTCCAAGTCGAAAGCCAATGTCCTCGGCCGCTACCGGCGCGCTCACTGCGGCGACCTCCAGTAACTTGCGAACGCCAGGCCGCGACGAACGCGCTAACTGCACTGACCCCCGCTGCACGAGCACGCGATTTTCGGCCTGTAGCGGCACAATGTCAGCCACCGTGCCGAGCGCCACGAGATCGAGATGCTCGCGCAGATCGAACTCCGGCAGCGGGCGCGCTTTTAGCAACGCGTGACACACTTTGAATACGACGCCGGCGCTGCACAGGTATTGAAAGTTGGACGCGGCATCTGCTTTCGGATTTACGACGGCGATGCACTCCGGCAGCACGGCCTTCGGTTCGTGATGATCCAGCACGATGGTATCGACACCGCGCGCGTTAAGCTGCGCGATCTCGGCGGCCGATGACGTCCCGCAATCCAGGGCGATCAGCAATTCAGGTGCATGTTGTTGTAAACAGCGTTCCACGCTTTCCGCACTCAGTCCGTAGCCTTCCTCTATCCGAAGTGGCAAAAACAGCGCGGCCTCGCTGCCGAACGCGCGCAACACTTCCGAAAGCAACGCGAGGGATGTGACGCCATCGACATCGTAATCGCCGAAGAGCACGATCTTTTCGCGCGCGTCGATTGCCCGCAGTATGCGTTCGACCGCCGCCTGCATGTTCGGCAGCAGGAACGGATCAGCGAGGGAGCGGAGCCGCGGCCAGAGAAAGCTGTCGACCTGGCCTGCATCAGCAAACCGCTTTCGTTTGAGCAGTTCGAGGATACACGGCGTTCCGCAGATCTGCGTCCAATCGATCGACGACTGGCCGCTAAAGGGCTCAGCTACGATCCAGCGGGCTTCCACCGCCTACTCTATTTGCCGCCTCGCCCAGTGACAACATGCTCAAACGGCAACGATTGAATGCCGAATCGTCCCGCAAGCCGTTTCGCGTCAAATGGCGCATGCACTTTCGCGTCGTTGTCAAAGTAGACGTAGATATCGCGTTTCGTTCTGCGCTGATGTTTTGTCACGAGCTTGCCATCGCGCGGTTGCTTGCCTTCGCTCCAGAGCGCAATCCGATTCGCCCACCACTCGAGTGCGGAGTCGCTGTAGCCGCTCACATAGAGCACCTCGTCGCCGTGCAATCGACAGTAGGCGAAGTCGGCGGTCAGATCTTCGCTATAGGGCCATTTACCCGCAGTGTCGGCGAAAACGAAGGCGATGTTGTGTCGGCGCAGAAGGTCGAAAAACTCCGGCACAAGAAAAGTCGGGTGACGAATTTCCACGCAATATCGCAGCGCACGGGTCGCATCAGTCGTCGTCCAGGCATGTCCTTTGACTTTATCGTCATGACGGCGGGAGAGTTTCGCCGCCGCTGCCGTGTCACGCGGAAGCAGATCGAAAAACGATCGAAACCGTTCCGGGTTCCAACCGAAGTTCGGCGGGAATTGCCACAGAATCGGCCCAAGTTTTTCGGCCAGACAGAGCACACCTGAGGCAAAGAAATTCGCGAGCGGCGTTTCCACATCTCGGAGCTTTTTCATGTGTGTGATAAAGCGCGCCCCTTTCACGCTGAAAACAAAACCGGGCGGCGTTGCCTCGAACCATGCACGGTAACTCGACGGCCGTTGCAGCGAGTAGAAAGAGCCATTGATCTCGATTGAATTAAGGGCGTGGCTGGCGAACTCCAGCTCGCGCCGCTGCGCCAATTCTTTCGGGTAAAAAACGCCTCGCCACGGCGCATAGGTCCAACCGGAGATGCCGATTCGCATGCCGGCTTGTCCTGACCAGCGCGCTAAACCACCTTTAAGTGTGCGGTGCTTCGGGGCAAAATTCCTTGCTCTTGGCATAATGAGCGAAACTTAATCAGACCTGCTTTTTCGCGATCGGCGAAGCCGAATTTCAAATTCTGCGTCCAATAGTTACGAACGAATTCTGACCCGAAATCGCGTTCCTTGGCTGCGAGTTCATTCAGCCTCCGAAGATTATCATCGCGTCTGCGCCGGAGGCGATCGGCGACGTCAATCGCCTCGATGCCAGCGCGCACCAGCCACAGCGCGTACACAAATGGCAGCGACGCTTTGCTCCTCCAGGCTTCACCGAGATCAGCGATATAATGTGTTCGCTCATGGGCCTGACGGAACCGGATCGCCTGATCGCCTATCAAGAGGCGGCCCATGCCGGACGGAATGGGTGAATCGGCCGCGCCGCCGCGCAACGAAAAGCTGACTGGCCGATTCGCAAGCAAACAGCGCAACAGATTAACCGAGGTAACGGAGGCCGGGTCGAGTTCGATCGTCTTCAATTGCTCGAACGGGTCGGCGGAGGCGACGATGACACTATAAACCGGCCCGTCAGACGCGATCGCGATGCCGTCGATGACGGCGTAACCGGGATCGCGCAGATACTCAAAGCTCGAAACCAGCGCCACGTCGAGTTCGCCCGCGGCAAGCTGCGCGCAAAGTGCCGCGGGATGATCGAATTGGACGGCGCCAGACCAACCGGCGATAAGCGGCCGCGCGTTTAGATAACCGACGCAGCCGAGTCGTAACGCACGCGCGGCGTCTGCCGTCACGCGCAAACCAGATCCGGCGAACGCGATGGAGCGGGAACGGCCTGCTGTTTCCGCGGCAGATGATTGTAATAGCTGTCGCGTTGCACGGGGTCGCGACCCGCGGCCCGAATCGCGTTCTCGAGCGTTTCGACCGTTTGCTGCTGCGGCGTCTTTGCGCCCGCCATATGGAAAATTTTTTCTTCGATGATCGTACCGTGGAGATCATCAACGCCGTAGCTGAGCGACAGCTGCGCGAGCGGTAGTCCGAGCGACACCCAGTAAGCTGTGAGGTGGTCGAAATTATCCAAATAGATTCGACTGACAGCAAGGTTACGCAGCTCTTCGACACCGGAAGCGCGGCGTATGTGCGCGAGCGCCGGCGTTTGTGGCTCGAACGCGAACGGAACGAAACCGGTGAACCCGCCGGTCTCATCCTGCAATTCGCGCAGCTGCCGCAGATGATCGACACGTTGCTCAAGAGTCTCGATGTGACCGAACAGCATCGTCGCCGTGCTGCGTCCGCCCATCTGATGCCAAATGCGGTGAACCTCCAGCCACTCCTCCGCTGTCTCCTTCCCGCGACAAATTCTGTCGCGGACTGCCGCATCGAAGATCTCCGCACCTCCTCCGGTCAACGCGCCAAGACCTGCGGCGCGCAGCAAGTTCAGCGTATCCCGAATTGGTAGCTTGAAAACGCGATCGGCGAGATGGCGCGCTTCGATTGCTGTAAACGCTTTGATTACGAGATCAGGATCAAGCGCGCGCAGCCGTTGCAATACTTCGAGATACCAATCGCGCTTCAGCGTCGGATGCAATCCCCCGACCATATGCACCTCGGTGACACCCTGCTGCAATGCGTCGCGGACATTGGCGACGATCTCGTCGATGGCTTGTTCGAAAGCGTGCGCGTCGCGCTTCTTCGCCGCGAAGGCGCAGAACTGGCACGAGAGGATGCAGACGTTCGAGTAATTGATGTAACGGTTGTGAATATAAGTGGCCGCGTTGGCATTTTTTCGCTCGCGTACCGTGGTCGCCATAATACCGAGTGCGTTTAAGTCCTTCGCGCGATAGAGCTCGAGCGCCTCGACATCCGTAATACGTTGCGCCTCGGCGACCTTATCAGCGATCGGGCGCAAAGCCTTGGGAATGAGGGAAAAATTCATCCAGTTTTTGCGCGAATAACGACAGCTGAAGATTGCACATCGCATTCCGAGGGCGCAACAAAAACAACGCCGCAAAGAAGTAGTAATCTGTGCGACGTTTCGCCGCTTTCTTTCGTCAAATAACCAATGCAATCGGAGGAACCACCCGCCACCGCGCAGCCGCCGGATGACGAAGATGTGCGGCTGATGCAGCTAAGTGGCGCCGGCGACATGCGCGCGTTTGAACAATTGGTCGAGCGGCATCAGAACCTCGTGATCGGGACCATCGGCCGAATGCTTGGCAATAGCTCCGAAGTCGAAGACCTCGCGCAGCAGGTATTCATTCGCGTTTGGAAGAATGCCGGTCGTTACGTCGCACGTGCGAAATTTACGACATGGCTCCTCACCATCACGCGCAATCTCGTTTTCAACGAGCTGCGGCGGCGAAGACGCCACAACGCGGTGCCACTGCAGGTCGACGATGAGGGCGAGGAACGACCAATTGCCGATGAGCAAACCCATGAACCGGACGCCGCGTTGCTTGAGCGCGAATTGGACGAGGCCATACGCGCCGCAATCGCAGCGCTTCCGGAGTCGCAGCGCATGGCAGTTGTGCTGCGGCGATACGAGCAGTTGAGTTATGATGAAATTGCTGAGGTGCTGGGGCAAACTGTGCCAGCAGTGAAAAGCCTGCTCTTTCGCGCTCGCACTGAGATGCGCGAAAAGCTCAGCAAGTATTTGAACCGCTAAGCTAACTAAGACGCAAGAGGGCGGGCCTCTTGCGAGAACCCGCCCCCCTCAACCCCACAGTACTTCTGCGTCCTAGAAATCTCTGTCTTTAGCGCTGGTCTTGAATTTCGTGCGGCAGGCTTCGCCCCCGGCCGGAGCAGGCGCGACGCCGGGCACCGGGTAATCAGCCACCACCGAACGCTGCGCTGTCGGAAGCACGCGCACGGCGCCTTTGGCGTTATTCCGCCATCCATTCGGATCGGCGTATTCCTCACCCGTATGATGCAGGCCGGTCACTTGGTCTTCCAAACCTGTGCCGTAGCACTGCTCAATAATCGTAGGCGTGACGAAAACGAGCAGGTTGCGCTTGGTGCGAGTATTGTTGCGGCTCTGGAAAAGGTAGCCAAGCACTGGAACGTCACCGACGATAGGCACCTTCGTGCGGGATTTAATCACTTCGTCCTGAAGGAGACCACCGATAGCGAGCGTATCTCCGCTCTTGATTAGAACATTCGATTCCAGGGACCGCGTGTCGATGATTGGACTCTTGACACTTCCGCCGCCGGAACTACCCGGGATGTTAAACTCGGCGTCACCTACCTTATTACTGATCTCCGGCTTTACCGCGAGGGTAACAAAGTTGTCTTTGTTCACGAGCGGCTTGACCAGCAACGTGTTGCCGAACTTCTTGTCCTGAAATCCACTAAAGACGGAGCTGGCGGTTTGCGCGTTAAACGTTAGTTCCGGGACCGGCTGGGCGCGGGTAATCTCGATTTTCGCCTGCATATTATCGGCGGTGACAATCTTTGGATTGGCCAGGAACTCAGCGTCGGAATCTTGGTTCAGCAGCGAAAGCGTCGCCGACATCTGCGGAACTGAAAGAATGGCGAACATGTTTCCCGCGCCCCCGGCGAGTTTGCCGAGACTGCCGAAGAAGTTGTTGTTAGCAGGGTTGCCCAATGCGAGGCCATTCGTTGGTATATTCTGTCCGAGCGCCGGTTGGCTCGCGTTGGCTCCTCCGTATGAGACGGTCTGGTTTAAAAGTGTTCCCGCCCAGTTGATCCCGTACGCTTGCTGCGGATTTGCGGTTACCTCGACGAGGCGCGCTTCGATCATGACCTGCTTCGTCGGCTTATCGATCGACGCCAGCATCTTGCGCATGTTGTCGATGTTGCTGCGAGTCTCGCGAAAGAACATTGTGTTTGTCCGCTCATCAATTTGCGGTGCATCCTTGCTCGCGAGCTGCGATGCGATTAACGGCACCACATCTTTCGCTCGCGCGTAGCTAAACTGATAGCTGTCGCTCTCCGTCGGCTCGGCCGTGCGCTCCGCTGCGGTCTTGATGTAGTAAACGTCATCGATCTTATCGATCGAGAGGCCTTTCGCCTTCACGATGATGCTGACCGCCTGCATCGCGGTGACATCCTCGAGCCGCATAGTGACCGTGCCCTGCACTGCCTCGCTCACGACCATGTTGATTTTGGCTTGGCGCGCGAGAAGTCGCAGCACCTGGCCGACGTCGTCACCTTGAAATTCGCGCACTCCCGCGCCGCCGCTCTCGGCAGCCGTCTCGGTTTCGGTTCCTGCTGCGGCGGTCGTTGTCGTCCCCGGAGATGTGGTAGCCGCCGCCGTGCTTGTCGTCTTGTTCGCGGCAGCCGGTGCAGGCGCTGAGGCCTGAACGAGAAGCAGCGACGATTTGTCGGAGCCGCCGGTCATCGGCAGTGGCGCTGACGACACCGATTTTGTAGCGGGCTCAGTTGAAGCAGCCTGTACAACAGCGGGCGCCGCATCCTTTGGAGCCGGAGCCGGCGAAGTGGTTTGCGCTTGCGCGGCGAATGCCGCGGCCAAGAGCGCCGCTCCGCAGGCAAATTGGTTAAGACGAATAGCCATAGAATTTGATGGAAGTTGATTACTGCGGGAGCGTCTAAAGCAGGAAGCAGACCAGCGCATTATTCACGCCCGTCGGCCGCCTCTTTAGCCGCGATCGCTTTTTCTGAGCGGCTTTTACGCCAATCGCTGCGCAGATTGCACTGCCGCGAAAAAGGCTCGGAGACGCGCATGCTCTTTCCGTCCTGGCGCGGCTTCGACGGCGGTCGTTACGTCAACTCCGAATGGACGCACAACGCGGATCGCTTCACACACGTTTTCCGGTGTCAGTCCGCCAGCGAGCACAATACGGATGGCACCCTCTCGATCACGCAGTTCGCGCGCTACTTGCCACGGAACGGCTACGCCAGTTCCGCCGAATTGATCCTGTACGATGGAGTCGAGGACGATAATGTCAGTAGCAAACGCGGCGATTGGCTCGACTGCTCCATCAGCCGTGACGGGGATCGCCTTGGCAAAACGGACGCCCCGCGCGCTCAGCCGGGCACAAAACGTCGGTGTTTCGGTTCCGTGCAGTTGCAGCGCGGTAAACGTGCCGGAGTCACCGAGCGCAAGCGCCTCATCGAAAGTCGGATTTACCAGTATCGCAACATGTGCGACCGGCTTTGGTAGTTCTCGTATGATCGCTGTTGCGCGCTCTGGGGGAATGAATCGTTTGCTGCCGCGAAAGAAGTTCCAGCCGAGCGCGTCCGCCCCGCATTCAATAGCGACGACAGCGTCCGGCGCGTTCGTTATTCCACAAATCTTTACGCGTGTTTTGCCGTCGTCGCGCTCGGACCGGCCGAACATGTGCGCTTCAGCGGATCACGCGACCCTGAACACTTTTTATCTGGCTGTGATGGGTCAGCGCGTAAACGCGGCCATCGCTTCCGCGGAAAAACGCACTCAGCAACCAACTCACGACGCCAACCACGATCGCACCCCAGAATGCGCTGCCGAAAGTATCGACATGAAACGCCCAGACAAACATCGGCACGATCAGAAGCATCACGCCGTTTATGACGAAAA
This sequence comes from Chthoniobacterales bacterium, assembly GCA_045809945.1. GTDB lineage: Bacteria > Verrucomicrobiota > Verrucomicrobiia > Chthoniobacterales > UBA10450 > CADDYX01. The sequence goes on along the minus strand of JBJMWW010000142.1, from coordinate 4,240 downwards.
TGAACAGCCCCAGCGTAACAAGAATTAGCGGCGCGCTGACCAGAAGGAGAAAAGGCCTCACGAATGCGTTTAGAATTCCAAGCAACAGCGCGGCGGCGATCAACCCGCCGGTGCTGTCATAGCGGATACCGTGAATCAGTGCAGCAGCGACCATGACCGCGACAGTGGTGACCAGCCATCGAAATATGAAGTGCCGCACGCCCGACGTAACCGTCTTTAGAAACCGCTTGCAAACGAAACTCGCAGCGATAGGAAATTCTCGTGCCGAGAAAATCGAAAACCCCGAGCGGGCAAGCCGCAGCTTCAGCCGACGCGACACCACCCGAACCGACCGTTGTTCCGCCAGCCGAGGTGCGCAAAGTCGCAAAAAAGCGCAGTAGCCGAAAAACTGCAGCTAAGAAGTCGACGCCGCCTAGTAGACAACCGAACGCAGCAGAGCCCGCGCGCCACCGTCGTCACCCGACCGACGAGGAGATCCGCATGCGTGCGTATTTCATTGCTGAACGGCGCGTTCAAATGGGAATTCCCGCCAGCGAACATGACGATTGGCTCGAAGCCCGTCGTCAACTCGAAGCGGAACTCGGCGGGTGAACAATATCGCTAATCAACTAGCCGCGGTACTGCGCGAACGCCGCGGGATTATTGCTGACGAAGCTAGTCGGCGCGTGCCCGAACGGCATATGGAGCGGCTGAAAACGGTCTCGCAGCGGATTGATTCGCTCGTTGCGCAGCTACCGGAATCGACACATCCGCAGCTCGCGCATTTTTTGCAGAAGGCGAGCTACGACAAAGCGCTGGCGTTCCTCGAGGCTACCGAGAGTACAGTTCGACAATCAGCTGCTCGTTGACCATCGGCTGCATCTCGTCGCGTGATGGAATGCGCGTTACTTTGCCGCTGAACGCATCGCGATTCGCAACCAGCCAATCCGGAACAGGCGTGATCTGCGTCAGGTCAAGATTGCGCAGCGCAAGCTGGCGCGACTTCGGCACGTCCTTAATCGTAACCTCGTCGCCGGCTTTCACATTGTAAGACGAGACGTCCACTTTGCGCCCATTGACGAGGACGTGGCCATGCGAAACGAGCTGACGCGCAGCGCGACGTGTGTTCGCGAGGCCGAGACGGAATACGATGTTGTCGAGTCTCGTTTCGAGCAGCTGCAAAAGCGTTTCGCCGGTTACACCACGCTTGCGTAGTGCCTGTTGGAAGATGCGGCGGAACTGCTTCTCAAGGAGCCCGTATTGGTAACGGAGCTTCTGCTTCTCGCCGAGGGCGATCGCATAATCAGATTGCTTGCGGCGCGATCCTTTAGGTCCATGCATTCCCGGAGGATAGTTTTTCCGCTCGAGAGCTTTTGCAGGTCCAAAGATTGGCACGCCATAGCGGCGGCTGACTTTTGTTCTCGGTCCGGTGTATCTGGCCATTACTTGATTTAGACGCGACGAGGTTTGGGAGGACGACAGCCGTTGTGTGGTACCGGCGTTACGTCGCGGATCACAGTTAGCTCGAGACCAATCGCCTGGAGTGCGCGAATCGCTGATTCACGACCCGCACCAGGGCCCTTCACGAGAACTTCCACTTCCTTCAGCCCATGTCCCATCGCCTGACGTGACGCATCCTGCGCGACGAGCTGGGCGGCGTATGCCGTGCTCTTGCGCGAACCTTTGAATCCAACTTTGCCGGCGCTCGACCATCCAATCACGCTGCCATTCATATCGGTGATCGTGACAATTGTGTTGTTGAACGTGGAAAGAATGTGCGCGACGCCGGTGTGAACGTTCTTACTGCCCTTCGCCTTGATGATCTTGACCGGCTCGACCACGTCGGCATCGAGCGAGAGATTTTCGGGAGCCGCTGCTGCTGGCGCAGCTGCGTCCTTCTTCGCCTTCGGCGCTTTGGCGGCTGACTTCTCGGGCTTTGCTGCAGGCGCAGGGGTTTCGGAGGGGGCAGCAGTAGTTGGTTGCTCTGCCACAGCTGCCGGGGCTGTTTCTTCCTGAGTCGGAGGCGCAACCGCAGTGGCGGCAGCGGGTGATTCGTTCTTTGGCGCTTCCGGCTCGGTTACGGGCGCGGCAGCTTTGCCTGGCTTCGCCTTTGGCTTCGCTGGTTTCTTACCTTCTGATTCAGCCATGATTAAACTTTGCCCGCCTTCGCGTCCTTATTGCGGATTACGCCGACAGTCTTCCGCGGACCTTTGCGTGTCCGCGCATTTGTCGATGTTCTTTGGCCGCGCACCGGCAATCCGCGACGATGGCGAATACCGCGATAACAATTGATTGCCTGGAGGCGTTTAAGATTGCTTTGCGTTTCGCGTCGCAGATCGCCTTCGATCAAAGTCTTGTTTCCTGTGATCGCGTGAATGATCTCGTTGATCTGCTGCGGCGTTAGATTTTTGGCGCGAATGTTCGGATCGATGCCGGTCTGCGCAAGCACGCGTTTCGCTGTCGTCGGACCGATGCCGTAAATATAGGTAAGAGACGCCTCAATGCGTTTGTCGGCCGGAATTTCTACTCCAAGTAAACGGGGCATAAGTCTCCTATCCCTGGCGCTGTTTATGGCGCGGGTTTTTGCAGATCACGCGCACAACATTCTTGCGCTTCACGATCTTGCACGCTTCACAAAGTCTTTTTACTGAGGGTCGTACTTTCATGGTCCTGCGTTCGGGGGAACGAAAAACGCGGAGCTGCCTCCGCGCCTAGTTTTGGCGGCAAATGATCCGCCCCTTCGACAAATCGTAGGGCGTCATCTCTACCATAACTTTGTCGCCTGGCAAGGTGCGAAAGTTGGGCGGCAAATCTTCGGCCAAGTGCGCGAGGACAATATGACCGTTCGGCATCTCGACTCGACAGACGTTCCGAAGGCGGTCGATCACGGTACCCTCTACTTCAATTGTGTCTGGCCGCGCCACGTTAGAATTTCCGGCTCGTCCTTCGTGATCAAAACCGTGTGCTCGTAATGCGCCGACGGCATTCGGTCCATTGTGCACGCCGTCCAGCCATCATCGAGCAAGCGCACCGCGGCCGTGCCAGCATTGATCATCGGTTCGATCGCGATCGTCATGCCAGATTTCAACTTTGGTCCTGTGCCTCGCCGGCCGTAATTCGGCACCTGCGGTTCCTCGTGCAAACGCCGCCCAACTCCATGGCCGACGAACTCGCGCACCACGTTGAATCCAGCATGTCGCGCTTCTTCCTCAATGACAGAGCCGATATCGCCGATGCGCGAGCCGTCGTGCGCGACGCCGATCGCGCGCTCCAGCGCCTTCTGCGTCACACGCAGCAATTCTTCCGTCCGTTGATCGACCATGCCAACCGGCACGGTCGCCGCCGTATCTCCGATCCAGCCCTCTTCAATCACACCAATATCGAGTTTCACGATATCGCCATATTGAATCCGCCTTTGGCTGCCTATCCCGTGAATGATTTCGTCATTGAGCGAAATGCAGATGTTTCCCGGAAACACGCGGTGCCCGAGGCGATAACCAAGAAACGCGCTCTTCACGCGCGCCTCGGCCATCATGTCAGCGGCGGCCTCGTCGATTTCTTTTGTCGTGACTCCGGGTCGAATCTGATCGCTCACCCGCTCGAGAATGTCGCTCGCCGTGCGACAGGCCTGACGCATCTTGTCGATCTCGCGTGCGCTCTTGATCGGGATCATGCCGCTTGCTCGACCAGTTGCGAAATGTCGGCGAATACCGACTCACGATCGCGGTTGCCATCGATTCGGTGGAGCTGGTTCGACCGCGCATAAAAGTCCCCGACGGGCTGCGTCTTCGCGTTAAATTCGTCCAGCCGTTTCTGTAACACATCGGGTGTGTCGTCCGTTCGGCGTACCAGCGGACCGTCACAGTAAGGACAAATCGCGCGCTCCGAAAACACGGCGGCACCCTCGCTCGTTGTAAAACCGCACGATTGACATTGAAGCCGATGCGAGATGCGCTCGCTGATTGTCTCTGCCGTCACATCCAACCAGATTGCCAGATCCAACGGTACGTGAAATCGATGCAGGATGCCCTCAAGTGCTTCCGCCTGCGGAATGGTTCTCGGAAATCCGTCGAACACGAACCCATGCGCACCGTGCAATCGCACATAGTCCTCTATCAGATCAATGATCAGTTTGTCGGACACCAACTCGCCGTGCTTCGTTCTTTCCGCAACTTCGAGGCCGAGCAACGTGCCAAGTTCCATTTCGCGCCGCAGGATCGTGCCGGTCGAAGTGACAGGAATGCCAAAATGACGCGTAATC
>JBJMWW010000141.1:0-11894 GCA_045809945.1 Chthoniobacterales bacterium | reverse complement strand
GCTTGTTGCCGCCATGGCGGATGTAATCGCAAACGTAATCCGTATCCGCGAGCGTAAGCACGACGAGGTAATGTCCTTTGCCGTCGCCCAGTGCACGGGAGCTGGTCGCCTTCGTTTCTTCGTGTTCGGCCTTTCCGTGAATGATCGACGTCGCGGACTCGCTCGCGTATTTGCGCACACGTTTCCAAACACTCATGACGTCGCCGCACGTCGTATCGACGATCTGGCAGCCGCGCTCCTTGATTTGCTGCAACGTGGAAAGCTCAGTGCCGAATGCCGGCACAATGACCACATCATCCGGCCGCAGATCTTCAATGTTCGCCTGCTTGTTTTTACCAAGAAGATTCTTGATGCCTAACGAGCTGATCTGCTCGTTGACCTCAGGATTGTGAATGATCTCGCCAACAATGAAGAGGCGCCGGTCCTGAAAAACTTTGCGCGCCGCGTAGGCCAGATCGATTGCGCGCTCGACGCCGTAGCAAAAGCCGAACTGCTTCGCCAGTCGCACCGTCACACCGCCGACGGAGATGATTCCACCCATGCGCCGGATCTTGTCGACGATGTCGCTGCGGTAATGCGACTCGACCTGCTGTTGGACAGCAGTCATCACCTCCGGCGTGCGAAGGTTCACCTTCTCGCGCGCCGTCGTTCCGCTCGAGATCAGGTTCGTCGTAACGCTCATTGCAGGAACTTGCCTGCGATCAGACTAATCGACAAGCAACGGTCCGGGCGGGTCCTTAAACCAGGCCGACGAAAGCATGAACGCACGCGGCGGATCCGGTTCTTTGCTCTGGTCGAGTCGCGTCACCTGTTTGCCGTACTCGGCATCTTCCGGCAGTGACTGACGGATATGCACCGGTGTTCCGACGTGAACGAGCGCGAACAACCGTGCGGCTGCTTCACGATGCAATCTCACGCACCCGTGCGTGTGCGGATACGGATGCACGAAACCTTCGTGGAATCCATACGCCGGCGCGAACTCACACCAATACGCCATCGGATAGCCAGCGTCCGGCTCGCTCTGCCGTCGGCGAGTCTTGTCCTTATTCGTAATGTGAAAATCTCCCGTCGGTGTCGCTGCGCCGGGCTTACCGACGTTTCCCTGCACCGCCATGAGCAACCGATCGCCTTCCGTTACGTAGAGGTTCTGCGTGGCGAGCGAGAGCTTCACTTCCACTTTCGAAGGGTCATGCGGCCGATGCGCGACGACGTGGTAGTTACTGCTGCTCGCAGTCGCATGGCCGCCCATGGTGCCGCAGCTCGCGAGCAGCACAGCAGAGCCGATCGCAACGACGGCAAGTAAAACGCGGGAGAGGATTTGCATGCTAACTGGAGAGCTTATCACGCGCTATTTGTCAATAATCCCGTTCGCTACTGTTGCCGCATTCTCTGGCAACACGGACGGAAAACCGCTCTCCTCCAGCCGCACTTCGAAGTCTTCGGAGAAGTTTGCGTAGAAGGGATATTGCTCACGCGGTTCACTTCCTGGCCGATACCGCCAATGTTTGTACATCCAGAGCCAGGGCGCCGGATTTGCGCGCACATGCGGCTCGAAAGCATCCCAGCAAGCCTGCGCGATCTGTTGCAACGAAGCGTCGGATGAAAACTCCGGCCGGTGTAGCACCATGCGGTATCGGCCGCGCGGAAGCGGCTCGGCGTGCGCGGTAATCAACGGCTTGCCGGTTTTCTTATGCAGCCAGGCGTGCGCATATGTCACATTCGTTTTCAACCCGAAGCAATTGATCGCGACGCTCGGCGTCTTTGCAGGAATGGTGAGGTCGATCAAAATCGCGGCAATGCTGCCGCGCCGTACGTTTTTGTAGAGCCGCACTACGCCGCCTTCGCGCGCCACCATCTGATGACCGGACAGTTCGCGCAGATTTTTAAAGATCGGATCGAGCAGCGCGTTCTTGAATTCCTGCGTAATGATCGTGCCGTTGAAGCGCAGAAACCCGGACGCGAGACTGAACCACTCAAAATTGCCGTAGTGATACGTGCCGAGCACGAACGAATCACCGGGCGCAATTCCGACGCGCGCCCATTCAGCGTAATCGAATTCGATCCACCTCTGAAAATTCTTCTCTGTCAGACGCGGGCTCCAGAACAGGTCGATCATCGTACGCGCAAAATGCTGATAGGACTCGCGGACAATGCGGTTGCGAGCCTGCAGCGACATCTGGTCGCCGAAAGCGGAGGCAAGATTTGCGAGCGCGACCTTGCGCCCGTGTCGATCGAGATGGGCGGCAAGCGCGCCGAAAAATTGTGCCGCGCAGTAGGCCGCAAGCCGCGGCAGTAGCGGCACGATCTTTGTCAGCAACCAGACCGCGAACCACTCGAGTCGGTAGCGAAGTTCTTTCCAGCGATTGCGCACACCTAAGTCAGCAGGTCCGGCCGATTCTGCGCCGTGCGTAAGCGCGCCTGATCCAGGCGCCATTGCGAAATCGCGCCGTGATTTCCGGAAAGCAAAACATCCGGCACTTTCCAGCCGCGAAACTCCGCCGGCCGGGTGTACTGCGGCGCTTCCAGTCCCGCGCCGGCGCGACTGAAACTATCGTCATAAGCCGATTGTTCATCCCCGAGCACGCCCGGCAGCAGCCGCACGACTGCATCGATCACAATCACCGCCGCAATCGCGCCATTTGTCAGCACGTAATCGCCAATCGAAACCTCCTCATCCACGAGATGTTCGACAACGCGATGATCGATTCCTTCGTAGTGTCCACAAATGATCGCGAGATGCTGTTCGCTCGAAAGCTCGCGCGCCAGTTTCTGATCAAAAAGCCGACCCGCTGGTGACATGAGAATCACTTTCGGCTGACCCAATTCGGCGTTCGACGCTTTCTCAGTCACTTCCTCTATCGCCGCGAAAACCGGTTCCGGCCTCATCACCATGCCCGGACCGCCGCCGAATGGCGCGTCATCGACAGTCCGATGCTTGTCCGTCGCCCAGTCGCGAATATTATGGATGTGCAGATCAAGCGCGCCGCACTCCTGCGCTCGTTTCATCATACTTTGATTGAGCGGCGCGCGACAGATTTCCGGGAACAGAGTCAGCACATCGATGCGCATTGTGATCAGGAACTGCCGAGCAGCGAATCGATCGCGTCTTTGAATTCGGTGTAAGGCGGCGCGCCTTTGATGATCTTCGTGACATGGAGCTTCACGCGATCCGCCGAGGTCGGCCCGAGAAAGAACGTTGGCGTTGAAGTCACGCCGTTCTTTTGCCCTTCGGCAATGTCGCGCTGAATCGCCGGCATGTGCAGGCCGGCATCGAAGCAGGTCATAAACTTATCCCGATCGAGTCCGAGCGCGCGTGCATGCGCCGGCATATCGTCTGGTTTCAATTTTGGTTTCCCCGCGAACAAGCGGTCGTGCATCTGCCAGAATTTCCCCTGGTCGCCGGCACAATCAGCCGCTTGCTGTGTGCTGAGCGCGAGCGCGTTCGCCGCTTCATCTGGAAAACTGCGGAACACATATTTCAGCTTGCCGGGTGCAATGTAGTCGCGCTCGAGTTGTGGCAGCGTTTCGCGCGAAAAGCGGCCACAATCGGACGACTGAAAATCGGTGAATGCGACGAGCGTCACTGGCGCATTCTCGTTCCCTTTGAACGGCGCGTTGTTCGTCGCCAGAATCACATCCCGTTGCAATGTCGTCGAAGCCGTCGAAGTCGCCTGACGGCGCAACGCATCGCTGACATCGCTGCGAATCGTATCCTGAGTCGCGCTGAGCGTCCGGAGTTGCTCGCGCAATCGCGCACGTTCGGTGCGGCTTTCCTGACCGAGGTAAATCACCGTGATCAGGATGCCGGCGAGAACTGCCGCGACGAGCAGGGTCGAAGTCGAACGATCGCTCATAAAATCCACGCGCCTGCTCGCGCGTTTGCAAGCTACTCGATGATTTCGAGTGTGGCGCGCTGATTATGACGCGAAGCCGCGCTCATCAGTACCGCGCGCAACGCGTGGATGGTCTGGCCATTGCGCCCGATCACCTTGCCGACATCAGTCTGGCGCATGGCGAGGCGGAAGTTGATCGTCTTGCCGTTCGGCACTTCGGTCACGATCACCTCGTCCGGAAATTCAACGAGCTGGCGAAGAACAAACTCGAGGAACTCTTTCACCGATTCGTCAGGCGGAAGGTTGCGGTGCCGCCGCGGCAGTCTCGCTCGCGGCCTGCTTACGGTTCTTCTTTAACAAACTGCGCACGGTGTCGCTCGGCTGCGCGCCTTTGCTAATCCAGTATTCAGCGCGCCCCACATCGATCTTGCTGTTATCGCCGGTCTTCTTCGGATCGTAGTTGCCGATGATCTCGATGAATTTGCCATCGCGTGGACTGCGGCTGTCCGCCACCACCACCTTGTAGTAGGGCCGGTTCTTCGTGCCTTCTCTGCGTAGTCTAATTGAAACTGCCATGTCTGTTTACCTCTGCATCCGCGCCATTTGCGCCATCATCTTTTTCATTTTCCCGGCGTTCTTCATCATCTTTCGCATCTGACCGAAACGTCGGAGCAAATCGTTCACTTCTGTGACCGTGCTGCCACTCCCGCGCGCGATTCGCTGACGCCGCCGCGCATTTAGAATGTCGGGGCGCGAGCGCTCTTCGTTTGTCATCGAGAGCACGATCGCTTCCGTGCGTTTGATCTGCTTCTCGTCGATCGCTGCGGCGGGGACGTTACTCATGCCAGGCAACATGCCAAGGATGTTTTCCAGCGGCCCCATGCGCTTCATCATTTTGAATTGCGCGAGGAAATCATTGAAATCGAACGACGCGGTCCGCATCTTCCGCTCCATCCTCTTCGCTTCCTCTTCGTCGAACGCCTCGGCTGCTTTCTCGACCAGTCCGACAATGTCGCCCATTCCGAGGATGCGGCCGGCGAGCCGATCCGGAACAAAGGTTTCGAATTGATCGAGCTTCTCACCGACGCCGGCGAATTTGATCGGACGCTGCGTCACTTCGCGCATCGATAATGCCGCGCCACCGCGCGCGTCACCGTCGAGCTTTGTCAGCACGATGCCGGTGATTTGCAGTGCGTCGTTGAAATGCGTGGCAACGCTCACCGCCTGCTGGCCTGTCGCGGCATCGGCTACGAGGAGGATTTCCTGTGGCTGGAGAAAATCGCGCAGCCGTTTCAGTTCCTCGACGAGCGGCTCATCGATCTCCTGCCGACCAGCGGTGTCATAAATCTCGACGTTGTAGCCGCGATCGCGCGCGGCGGAGCCGTCACCATCGCCGCGGCCAGCGACCGCGGCTACAGCGGCGCCAGCCCACCGCACCACATCTTTCTCCGCCGGCTCAGGCGTAATCACCGGCACCTCGACCTGACGTCCGAGGGTCGCGAGCTGCTCAATCGCCGCGGGTCGCTGCAAGTCGCACGCGATCAGCACCGGATTGCGCCCCTGCTTCTTGAGCAATGCCGCCAGCTTCGCCGATGAAGTCGTCTTCCCCGCACCGTTCAAACCGACCATCAAAATGCGCGCCGGCTTTTGCAGGTTCAGCGGCGCTGCGTCTCCGCCGAGCAACGTCGTCAGCTCGTCATGAAAAATTCTCACGATCTGCTGGCCGGGCGTGACGCTGCGCACTACTTCTTCGCCGAGCGCCTTTTCCTTCACTCGCGCGATGAACTGCTTCGCGACGTTGAAATCGACATCCGCTTCGAGCAATGCCAGCCGCACCTGCCGCAGCGCGTCGTTGATGTTGGCTTCGCTGATCGACCCGTGACCGCGCAGGTCCTTGAAGATGTCCTGAAGGCGATCGCCTAATTGCGAAAACATGCTCGTCGTGACGCGTTACGCGTCAGTTATTTCTTGGTGGGTGCTGGCGAAGCGGACGGTGCAGCCGCAGGCGTTGCCGCCGGAGGAGGTGCAGCCGCGCCTGATGCGTCGACCTTGAAGCCGAAGGTCGCTTCCGTCTTCTTGCCGCCAACAGTGGCGCCGATGATGACGGTGACCGGCCCGTTCAGTTTCTGGGTCACTTGGTAGGAAACCATCTGTGTCTTCGGGTCGTAGCTCGGTTTGACGAGACCGACGCCGCTGATGCGCATCTGCAAGCTGTTCGGATCGATCTGGCCGAACGAGCTGATGTTCGCACGAATGAGCGGCATCGGCGTTCGGACCGTTTCGCCGTTTGCCGGCGCAGTCGTGAGGGACGAATTCGCGACTTCAGCGACCGCGGGTCCGGCAGCGACGCTTGCGATCGCCGCGACGGCATCTTCGAATACCTTCGGTTTGTTCGCCTCAATCACGTAACGACCGATCGTGTCGTTCGGCGTGCGATAGGTAATCGGCTGGCCGTAGACGGTAAACATCGCCTCATAACCAGCCTTGATTGCGACGTCTTTGACGTGGCCGTTGTAGAATCCGTAGGGAACAGCGAAGCAGTTGCACTTCACGCCGAGCTTTTGCTCGATCATCTGCTTCGAGCCGATCAGCTCGTTGTTCAGCCACTGCTCGTACTCGGGCGGGCTGAGTTTCTTCTTCGCGATTTTGTCGTACGGCCGCCGCAGATCCTGGTGGGTCGCAGAGTGCGCCTGGATGTCCACACCCGCGTCACGCATCTCGGCCAACATCTCCCAGGTCATCGATTCGCCGCCGCTGAAATGTCCCGGTCGAATGCCTTCGGTGTAGATGAACAAGGTGAAGGGATAACCGTATTTCTGCATGATCGGCCACGCGACGTCGTGCTGCGATTTCCAGCCATCGTCGAACGTGACCACCGCGGCGCGGGGTGGGATTGCTTTCTCGCCACGTTTCCACGCCAGCATGTCCTGCAGCGGGATGACCGGAATGTTCTTCGCCTTCAGCTCCGCCATTTGCTTCTCGAAGTCCTGCGGCGTGATCTCGGTATCCGGCCGGCGCACCTGATTGACGAACCGATGGTAGCCGAAGATTACGACCTCCGCGTTTTGATCGATGCCGACTTTCGGTGGCGGCGCGCTCAGCGGCGGAAGGCTCGGAGTCGCCGCCGCGGTGGTCGATCCGGCGCTCGTGTCGCTCTTCGCCGGCGACGAACTACCGGCTGGAGTGGCGCCATTGCTCGCGTTCGTCGCAACAACCGTGCTCTTTTTGCAGGTCGGTAAACTGATGGCGAGCAGGCATGGAATCAGAGCGAATCGGAGGAGCATAAAGGTAGGTTACGCGTAGCGGTCGGGACTGAAAACACAAGCGGTTTTTGGTTTATACGAAGACGGAAAAGCGGCGGCGCACGTTTGCTTTTTAGAACAGAAACCGGTGGAACTGCTCGATCTTTTCAGTAACGAGGTGCGCATGCTTCGACCCTTTGCGGCCGCGGTCGCGGTTATCGGTTCGCTCTTCCTCGCGAGCTGCGGCACCGTGCAACAGCCGGCGGTCAAGAACACCTCGCGCAGTTTTACGACCGTGGTGGTCGATGCAGGCCACGGCGGCAAAGACAACGGCGCCTTTCGTCGTTACGGTCCACCGGAGAAACAGGCGGCGCTCGACGTCGCAACCCGGCTTGGACGCAAGCTGCGCGAATCGCAATTTCGAGTCGTGATGACTCGCACGAGCGACGTTTTCATCCCGCTCGACGAGCGTGCCGCAATCGGCCGCGCGCAGAAGAACTCGATCTTCGTCGCCATTCATTTCAACGACACATCGCGCCGCGGCATCCACGGGTTCGAGGTCTACTATCATTCGGCCGTCGCTTATCCGCTCGCGCAACGGGTAATGGATCGTCTGCTCACGATTCGCGGCGCGGTGAACCGCGGCGTGCATCACGCGAACTTCCGCGTTCTGCGCAAGGCGATTTACCCATCTGTGCTCGTCGAATGTGGATTTCTCAGCAACCGCACGGAAGGATCGGAAGCCGGCAGTTCGGCTTACCGCGAACAGTTAGCCGACAAAATCGCCGAAGCGATCGTGGACACACGTTACGGTCGCGGGGTTTACGCCGGTCCCGCACCGGCAGCTACCGGCGGATCGACGGTCGAGCCTTAAAAGTTCTTACCGCGCTCTTCGCGCCCAATCGCCGCAACGATCGCGAGCACGACGAAGATCACGAGCGCAAACAGCGCCATGCCTTTCGCGTAATCGGCGTGGCCATTCGCGTCGCGGAAATGCTGTGCGAGCCGAGCCTCGATCACAGCCGTATTCGCCGCGAGCAGGTTACCGAGCTGATATGCGAATCCCGGGAACGTCCCGCGTAAACCAGCGGGCGACAGCTCATTCAAATGCACCGGCACTACACCCCAGGCGCCCTGCACCATAAACTGCATCACGAATCCGCCCAGCACCAGCAGCGCGAGCGACGGCGAGAAAACCCACGCCGGAATCACCAGCACGCCCAGCAATGCGCAGCCGATGATCGCGCGCCGTCGTCCGAATTTTTGCGAGAGATGGCCAACGATTGTGCCGCCGCAGATCGCGCCGAACGCGTAAATGACGCCGATCGTCGCTTTCGCAGTGACGCCGAGGCCGCGCTGCTCGCTCAGAAATGTTTGATACATGTCCTGTGTGCCGTGCGACGTCGCATTGAACGCCGTCATGAGCAGGATGACATAGAGAAACAACAACCAGTGCTGGCGCACGATCGCACTGACGTTTTTCCAAAAATCTGACGCGATGCTTTTCTCGCGTAACCAGCTCGGCGACTCCGGCACTTTCGCACGAATGTAAATCACGAGCAGCGCCGGCAGCGCGCCCGCCACAAACAAGCCGCGCCAGCCAAAGAACGGAAACACGATCCAGTAAACGACCGCGGCGAGCAGATAACCGAACGCGTACCCCTGTTGCAGAATTCCCGAGAACAAGCCGCGCGACTCGACGGGCAACGACTCCATCGCAAGCGACGCGCCGAGTCCCCATTCGCCGCCCATGCCGATGCCGTAAAGAGCACGGAAAATCAGCAACCAGGTGAAGTTCGGCGAAAACGCGGTCGCGAGTTCCATCACCGAGTAAAAGATGATGTCGATCATCAACGGTATGCGCCGCCCAAACCGGTCGCCAAGCAAGCCGAACACGAACGCCCCGACCGGGCGCATCGCGAGCGTGAGGGTGATCGCATAGCCGATCTCGGCCACGCTGCGCCCAAAATCGTGCGCCAGTGGCGGGATGACGAACGTCAGGAGGAAGAAATCGAACGCGTCGAGCGACCACCCGAGAAAACAGGCGATGAAAGTGTTTCGCTGATCGCGATTGAGGCTGCGAAAGAGCTTCAGCGCTTCCATTCGATTCGCGAGCCTGTCATGTCGAGCGTAGTCGAGACATCCTCGCAGATTCCTCGACTTCGCTCGGAATGACAACGTCTGAGCGGCGCGTACATTTCGCGATGCGTTACCTCGTCAAAGCGCGAGTCAAACCCGGCCGTGAACAATCGCTTTTGACCGCGATCAAGGACGGCTCGTTAGGCCGCGGGTCCATCGCCGGCGATGAATACCTCTACGATATGGAGCAGGCGCGGGTCGCGTCGGACGGCACGGCGCACTGGGTAGAGACGTGCTTTTGTGATACGCCGCTCGACGAGGAACGACCGTATTGGGAAGAGTATTTTGAGCTGCTGAGGGTGAAAGACGCTCACGCCCGGCGGAACTGCCGGCACGAGAACGGGACAGAGCCGTGGGCCTGCTCCGATTGTGACTGCACAGCCAAACTCGAGGCGAAACTGCAAACGAGAGGCGTCGCATTTCTCGAGAATCTAAGAAACATATCTACGCATCATGATGCGTAGATTTGTTGCTTGAGTTAACGCCCGAGCGGCTCTTAAGTGCCGACTATCATGGCGGCCGAGTTTCACCCGTTCGAGCAGTTGCTCCGGAAGCGCATCGTCATCCTTGATGGCGCGATGGGGACTACGTTGCAACGCCTGCACCTGGGCGAAGCGGAGTATCGCGGCGAGCGTTTTCGCGACTGGAGCGGTAAGGATCTCAAAGGCGCGCACGAACTGCTTCTGCTAACCAAGCCCGACGCGGTCGAGCGCGTTCATCTCGAGTACCTTGAAGCAGGCGCCGATGTTATCGAGACCGGCACGTTCAGCGCTACGACCATTGGCCTCCACGAGTTTCTCTTTTTGGAAACGCCGCGCAACGGCCGCAAAGATCCAGAGTTTTTCCAGCGCATCGTCGACAATCCGGACCTGCGGGAGATCGTGCACGAAATCAATGCCGCCGCCGCGAAGGTAGCCCGGCGTGCCGCCGATCGCGTAGCGAATGAGACCGACAGGCAGCGTTTTGTCGCGGGCGCTCTTGGTCCCCTCCCCGTCACCGCTTCGCTTTCACCGGATGTGAACGATCCCGGATTTCGCGCCGTCACCTTCGACCAACTGCGCAAAACCTATCGCGACGCGATCGATGTCTATATCGAGGGCGGTGTCGATCTGCTCCTCGTCGAGACGGTCTTCGACACGTTGAACGCGAAGGCGGCGCTCTTCGCGATCGATGAAGCATTCGAAGCTGCGGGGCGTCGCGTGCCGCTCATCATTTCCGGAACCGTCACCGATCGTTCCGGTCGGACGTTGAGCGGACAAACGGTCGAGGCATTTCTCACTTCGACGATGCAGGCCGAGCCGCTCGTCGTCGGGCTCAATTGCGCGCTCGGCCCGGACGAGATGGAGCCATTCATCGAAGAGCTCGCGCACATCGCGCCGGCATTCGTGAGCGCTTATCCGAACGCGGGTTTGCCCGATGCGCTTTCCGAAACTGGATTTCCCGAAACGCCGGAGTCGCTCGCGCCAAAACTCCGACGTTGGGCCGAGAACGGCTGGCTCAACATTGTCGGCGGCTGTTGCGGCACGACGCCGGCACACATTCGAAAAATTGCAGAGGCGGTTCGCGATTGCGCGCCGCGTGTCTTGCCGGACAAGTCGAAATCTGACGCACTCCACCTCTCAGGTCTCGAGCCGCTCAACATCACCCGCGACAGCGGATTCATCATTGTTGGCGAGCGGACGAACATCACCGGGTCGCCGAAATTTTCGAAGCTGATTCTGGGCGGAGATTTCGACGGCGCGCTCGCCGTCGCACGTCAGCAGGTGGTGGGCGGGGCAAACATTCTAGACGTCAATGTCGATGAAGGAATGATCGATTCGGAAGCGACGATGACGCGTTTCCTGAACCTGATCGGCAGCGAGCCGGAGATCTGTCGCATCCCGATCATGATCGACAGCTCGAAGTGGAGCGTGCTCGACGCGGGATTGAAGACGCTGCAAGGCCGCGGCGTGGTCAATTCGATCAGCCTGAAAAACGGCGAGGAAGAATTCTTGCGCGAAGCGCGAATCGTCCGGCGTTACGGCGCGGCAATGATTGTGATGGCATTCGACGAGCGCGGTCAGGCCGACACGTTGCAGCGCCGCATCGAAGTATGTGGCCGCGCTTACAAACTGTTGACCGAACGCGCCGGCGTTTCACCTAACGACATCATCTTCGATCCCAACGTGCTTACGGTCGCGACCGGGCTAGAGGAACATCGCAACTATGGCGTCGACTTCATCGAAGCCGTGCGCTGGATCAAAGCGAACCTGCCGGGTGCGCGGACGAGCGGCGGGATCAGCAATGTCTCGTTTTCATTCCGGGGCAACAACGGCGTGCGCGAGGCGATGCACGCCGCGTTTCTCTATCACGCGATCCGCGCGGGGCTCGACATGGGAATCGTCAATGCAGGACAGCTCGCGGTCTACGAAGAGATCGAACCGGCACTGCTGGAGCGCGTTGAAGATGTTCTATTAAATAGAAAAGCCGATGCGACCGAGCGGCTCGTCGATTTTGCCGAAACCGTAAAAGCAAAGGACAAGACGCCAGCCGAAAAAGAGGCGTGGTGGCACGGAACGGTCGAGGAGCGTCTCTCGCATGCACTGGTCAAAGGCAACGTCGACTTCATCGAAGCGGACACCGAGGAAGCACGGCGGAAATTCAATCGACCGCTGGAAGTGATCGAAGGCCCACTCATGGC
>JBJMWW010000140.1:0-11260 GCA_045809945.1 Chthoniobacterales bacterium | reverse complement strand
TGCGAGCGAGCGGTTTCTTCTGGTCGACGATTACGCGCACCATCCGACGGAAATTCGCGCGACGCTCGCGACCGCGAAGGCAGCTGGCCGCAATCGCGTGCTCGCCATGTTTCAGCCTCATCGGTATTCGCGCACGAAAGTGCTGCGGAAGGAATTTGGCCGTGCCTTTGATGACGCGCTTCGCGTTGTCGTAACCGACGTTTATGCCGCGAGCGAAACGCCAATTCCGGGGATAAGCGGCCGCACCATAGCCGATGAAGTCGAGGCGCACGGGCATGGCGGCGTCAGCTATCAGCCAAGGCTCGATCGCGTTCATCGTGACATCGGGAACATGCTTGATTCCGGCGACCTCGTCTTGAGTCTGGGGGCCGGGAATGTTCATGAGCAACTGTCCGCGCTCGCTGCCGATCTGGTTATTGCGGAAAAGCTGAAAGCGGTCGTCGGCGAAGAGGGCAACGTTAAGCTTTACGAACCGCTGGCGAAGCACACCACACTTCGCGTCGGCGGTCCGGCGCAGTTCTGGGTCGAGCCGCGAACGGAAGCGGCGTTTGCAGAATTAATTCGTTTTTGTCGGCGCGAAAATCAGCCGCTCTTTGTGATCGGCCGCGGATCGAACCTGCTCGTGCGTGATGGCGGCATCAGGGGCGTGGTTGTTCATCCGAGCGGCGGCGAGTTCGACCGGATCGAAGTGCGTGACATGCAGATAAGCGCGGGCGCAGGCGTGAAGTTGAAGCAGGTCGCCTATGCGGGAAAAGCGCACGGCATCGGCGGGCTGGAGTGGATGGAGGGAATTCCGGGAAACGTCGGGGGCGGTTTGCGCATGAACGCCGGCGCGATGGGCGCGCAGACTTTCGATAACGTGGTCAGCGTGCGCTTTCTCGACAGCGACGGAAACGCGCACACGAAATCCGGCAACGAGTTGGAAGTGCACTACCGCCATGTGCCGTCACTCGAGCACAATTACGCCGTTTCAGCCGTGTTCCGCGGTGAGAAATCGGAGCCGCAAGAAATTCTGCGCAAGCTTCAGGACTCCCAGGAAAAACGCCGCAGTTCGCAGCCGATCGCCTCTAGCGCCGGTTGCATTTTCAAGAACCCCGGGACCTGTCCTGCGGGCAAACTCGTTGATGAACTTGGATTGAAAAATATCCACGTCGGCAAGGCGCGTGTGTCCGACGTGCACGGAAACTTTCTCGTCAACGACGGCGGAGCGAGCGCAGGCGACATGCTCGAATTGATCGACAAGATCAAGGCGGCCGCGCGCCAGCAACGCGGGATCGAGCTGGAGACCGAAGTTCAAATCGTGGGGGAAGACGCATGACGCTACCGAAGAAAATCGCGGTGCTGATGGGCGGGCCGGGATCGGAGCGTGATGTCTCGCTTGCGACTGGGCGAGGTGTGGCCAAGGCGCTGCGTTCGTTAGGCGCGGAAGCCGCAGAAGTGGACGTGCGCGACGAAAACTTTGAGTTACCTGCAGGCACCGAACTCGCGTTCATCGCCTTGCACGGAACCTTTGGCGAAGACGGGCAAGTCCAGCAGATCCTCGAAACGCGCGGCGTTCCCTACACAGGCGAAGGAGTCGAGGAGAGTCGTGTTGCCTTCGACAAGATTTTGTCGAAAGAAAAATTCCAGGAAGCGGGCGTGACGACCCCGTACTGGCAGGTGTTCGAGAGCGGTCAGCGGCCGACGATGCCGATTCCCTACGTTATCAAGGCGCCGCGGCAGGGTTCGACGGTAGGCGTGTCGATCGTGAGGAACGAACGCGAGGTGGATGCGGCGATTAGCGAGGCGCTGAAATACGACCGCGAATTGCTGGTGGAGAAATTCGTTCCTGGTCGCGAACTGACGATTGGCGTTCTGGGCCATCAGGCGTTGCCGATTCTGGAGATCATTCCGAAAGGCGGATTCTACGATTTCACGAACAAGTATCCGTTTCTCAACCCGAATGCAGGCGGTGGAGCGGAGCACGTTTGTCCGGCAAACATTGGCGGCGAACAAACGCGGGCGGTGCAGGATCTCGCCTTGCGCGCGCATCTTTCGTTAGGGCTGAAGGTTTATTCGCGGGTCGATATCATGTTGCCGGATAACGGCGAACCGAGCGTGCTCGAGGTGAACACGATTCCGGGAATGACCGAGGCGAGTCTCTTGCCCGAAATGGCCGCGGCAGCGGGTATCAATTATCCGCAGCTCTGCGCGCGAATCATTGAGCTGTCACTCGCGCGAACGAAAGGCGGTGCGCGATAAGAGCACGAATGGCGGAACGGCCGCGCGCCCGGAACGAACGCAAATCGAACACCCGCGTCCGTCGTCAGCAACACCTGCTCGACGTGAAGGTGCGTTCGCACAAAGCGACGCAACACCGCAACCGGCGCATTCTCGTCGTCGTTTCGAAGGTTCTCCTCGCGCTCGCAGTTTGTGCGGGCGCAGCGATCGCGATTCGAGTCGGCGTGATGCGGCTGTTTTTCGAGAACCCTGATTACCGGCTGAGCAGCATCGAGGTGCAGACGGACGGGACTTTGCAGCGCGAGCAGGTCTTGAAGGCGGCGAATCTGCGCGACGGGGTGAACATCTTCCGCGTGAATCTCGCGCGTCTGCATGACGATCTGCAGGCGTTGCCTCAGGTCGACGACGTGCAGGTCACTCGCAAGATGCCGAACGAGATCGACATCGCGATCACCGAACGCAAACCGATCGCGTGGATCACGGCGGATAAGGAGCTGAACGACCCGTTCTCCTCTGACAATGCATTTTTGGTCGACGCCCGCGGCGTCTTGATGAAACAAAAAAAGCTGTTGCCGGAATACCTCGGGCTTCCGCTGATCACGGGTTGCGCGAGCGAGTCGCTCGAGCCCGGAAAGCTCGTCGGCTCATTCGAAGGCAAGGCCGCGCTTGAACTGCTGCGGCTGAGCACGGGCAGTTTCATGCAGACCCGTTTTCAAATTCGCGAGATCGATGTCTCGAAGGGCTACTGCCTCGTCGTCTCCGATAAAACCCACGCGCGGATCACCTTCGGCTTCGACAACCTCGAACAACAACTCCAGCGCCTCGAGCAGTTCCTCGTCTGGTCGGACGATTCGAAACGCGAGATCGAGACGGTGAATTTATTGGTGCAGCGAAACGTGCCGGTGACGTTCATGAAACCGGCGAGCGAAGTAATCAACGACACACTCGATCCAAACGAGCAGCCGCGGATCATGAAAGCGATCCCGGTGCATCCGGAGGACATGCCAAAAGCATCAGAGGCGGGACGCTCTCGTGCCGATCACCGCGGGAGCGCGCCGCCTCCAAGAAAAGGAAAGAAAGGGTAACGAATGCCGAGCAGCGATTTGATGGTGGGGTTGGAAATTGGAACGTCGAAAATTTGTGTCGTCGTCGGGGAAGGGCGCCCCGACGGAACGATCAAGATTCTCGGCGTCGGCGAAGCGCCTTCCCGCGGTGTTCGCAAAGGCGAGATCGTCGATTTCGAGACCGCGATGAAATGCGTCCACGAAGCGATCGTCGACGCCGAGCAGAAGAGCGACGTCATGATTCGCAGCGTCTACGTCGGCGTAACCGGCGCGCATATTCAGAGCTTCAACAATCGCGGCTGTGTCGTGCTGCCGGAGGAGCGCGACGAAATCGATGAGCAGGATATCGACGACGTGAAGATCAACGCGCGCGAGGTGAGCATTCCAGCGCCGAACGCGTTTCTGCATTCGATCATTCAGCATTATCACGTCGACGGACAGGACGGCGTGTTGAATCCGCTCGGCATGCTGGGTAACCGGTTGGAAGCTGACTTCCACATCATTCACGGCGTGCGGACGCGGATTCAAAACGCGATCCGATGCGTGCGCGAGTTGCCGCTCGACGTCGAGGATGTCGTCTTCAATCCGCTCGCCTCAGCGCAGGTCGTGTTGACGCAGAATCAAAAAAATCTCGGCGCGCTCGTCATCGATATGGGCGGAGGAACAACTGATTTCATTTTGTACGTCGACGGAGCGGTCAAGCAAAGCGGCTCTCTCGCCGTCGGTGGAGATCACATCACGAACGACATTTCGATGGGTCTGCGCATTCCGATGACCCGGGCCGAGAAACTGAAACTCGAAGAAGGCAGCTGCACGCTGGGGAATTGCCTGCCTGGAGAAACCGTCCTGCTGAAGGACGATTCCGGTTTCGCGGGCAAGGAGATCGAGCGCGAGACGCTGAACACGATCATTCATCTGCGGCTCCGAGAAACGCTCGAGCTGCTCAAGCGCCAGCTCGATGACGAAGGATTCATCAACTACATCGGCGAAGGAATTTTCATCACCGGCGGTTGCAGTCATTTGTCGGGCATTGCCCATCTCGCCGAAGAAATTTTCGAGCTGCCGGCGCGAGTAGCGCATGCCCAGAGCATGTCCGGCCTGACGAGCGCGTTTGAGAATCCGCAATTCTCGACTGCAATCGGCCTGATCAAATACGCGCACGCTGTTCAGGCAGATCGCCGGCCCCCGAGCTGGCGCGACCGTGTCAAAAAGCTGATCCCGTTTCGCTAACTAACAACCTTATGATTCAACTCAGCCGCAACTACAGCCTGCCGGAACGCGACGACGACATCATCACGATCAAAGTCGTGGGTGTCGGTGGCGCCGGTTCAAACGCGCTCGACCGGATTGTGCTCGATGGTCTCGAGCGCGCCGAGCTCATCGTGATGAACACCGATGTCCAATCGCTCGCCAGCTCGGTCGCTTCGAGCAAAGTCCAGCTCGGTCGCAACCTGACCCGTGGTCTCGGCGCCGGCGGCGATCCCGAAGTAGGCTTTGGCGCCGCCTGCGAATCGTCAGACGAAATTCGGGAAGCGATCAGTAATGCGCGAATGGTTTTCGTTTGCGCCGGGCTCGGCGGAGGAACCGGCTCCGGCGCGGCACCGGTGATCGCGCAGAAAGCGCGCGAGAACGGTTCGCTCGTAATTTCGCTCGCGACCATGCCCTTCGCCTTTGAAGGAAAGCGTCGGACCGCGCAGGCAATGGAGGCGCTGGCGGGACTCCGCGAAATGTCGGACGCCGTGATTTGCTTCGAGAACGACCGGATGGGCGGCATCGTTGCGCCACGCGCCGGGATCCATCAGGCGTTCGCGGCCGGCGATACCACGATCAGCCAAAGCGTGCGCTCGATCGTCAATGTCATTCAACGTCCCGGGCTCATCCGCATCGGCTTCGATGATTTGATGACCGCGTTGCGGGCTCCAAACGGCCGTTGCGTTTTCGGCTTCGGTGAATCCGACTCGGGCAACCGCGCGCATGATGCGCTCGCGCAGGCGCTGAAGAATCCGTTGATGGAACGCGGACGCGTGCTGAGTGAGATGGACGCAGTCCTCGTGCAGATTGCCGGCGGCCCGGGGATGACTTTGACGGAAGTTGAGATTTTGATGCGGGAATTGCAAAAGCACGTTGATGACCGCACACAAATCTTGTTCGGAACCGCGGTCGACAATCGAATGGGGGATCGCCTCAGCGTCACGATCATCGGATCGATTGCAGGGGAACCGCAGGCGGCGCCTGCACCGGCGCTGACGTTAAAAATCGCGCAGGAGCCCGAGCCGGAACCGCAACCACTCGCGCCTCCGCCGCCCGTGTTCGTTGAACCACCGGCGCCGACCGAGCTTCAATCAATTGAAGCCACGTTCGAGACACAAACCGGGCCAGAATTTCCCGTTCTCGACGAGCAGATTATGCCTGTAGAACCGCCGCCGATCATCGAGGCTCCGGCATTCGAAGCGGAACAAATCGAAGAGCCGCCGCCGCGCGTGATTCCGCCGAAACGGAAACCGATGGCACCGGCGCCGGTGTCCGAACTGCCGCTCGGGATTCCAGAGGCGGCAGCGAAGCCGCCGAAGCGTGACAAGGCGGGTCACGCCAAACAGGAAGTCATGCAATTCGAGCCGGTCACGCGCGGCCGTTTCGAAAAAAGCGAGCCAACAATTGTCGAAGGCCAGGACCTGGACGTTCCAACCTTCCTGCGCAAAAACGTGCGGGTAAAATGATGTCGGCTTCGAAGAGCGCGTTACTTCTTTAACAGGTCGAGCACGCAGCTCGTCATGCCGATGATCCCGGTGCGGATCGTCACGTCCGCGACGGGCAGGAACTTGCTCGAATGCAACGAGGGCAAGGGCGCTGCACCGGTTTTTTTCGATTCGGCGATTTTTTCCGGAGCGACCGCGCCGACGTCGAACATCAACGCGGGAATGGAATGGTCGGGAAGCGAGTATTCGCAGAAGTCTTCGCCACCCATCGTCGGCGCTTTCTTATCATCGATGTTGTTCGCGCCCAGCACTGATTTCATGGAGTCTGCTTCGCGCTTCGTCAGGTCAGGATTGTTGTAGGTCGCGTTGACATGCTCGTTCTGGAGCACTTTCACGTCGGGCAATTTGTCATTCGGCAACCCCGCCGCGATCGCGCAGCCTTTCGCAATCCGCTCGATGTCGCCGAGGACGAGGTCGCGCACTTCGGTTTTGTAGGTGCGCACCGTGAGCTGCATTTTCACCTCATCAGGAATGATGTTGTGCTTCGTGCCGCCGTGGATGGATCCGACTGTCACGACAGCCGGCTCGAGCGGATCTTTTTCGCGCGAGACGATTGTCTGCCAGGCGTTGATAATCTCAGCCGAGAGCACGACCGGGTCTTTTGTTTTGTGCGGATAGGCACCGTGACCGCCTGCACCTTTCACGAGCACATCAACCGAATCGACGGCCGCGTAGCAGTAGCCCGGGGTCACTCCGATTTTTCCCGCTTCAATCTCTGCACTGTCGTGTAAGGCGAGTGCGTAATTCGGTTTCGGCCAGCGCGTGTAAAGCCCGTCTCCCAACATCGCTCGCGCACCACCCACCATCTCTTCCGCCGGCTGTCCGATGAACAGAATCGTGCCGTGCCATTTGTCCTTTAGTTTTGCCAGCGTGCGCGCCGTTCCGATCAACGTGCTCATGTGAATGTCATGGCCGCAGGCGTGCATCACCGGCACGTCTTTGCCATCGCGGTTCTTCATCGTCGTCGTGCTCGCATAAGGCGCACCGGTTTCCTCGTGCACCGGCAATGCGTCCATGTCCGTCCGCACCAGCACGACCGGTCCATCGCCATTCTTCATTACGCCGACCACGCCAAATGCCTGTTTGCCGTCTTCGTATTTGCCGACGTGATCGGTCACTTCGCAGCCGGCCGCTTTCAGTTCCTTTGCGACGATGGCCGACGAACGCTCTTCAAACGTCGAAAGCTCTGGATGGGTGTGCAGGTCCTTGTAAATCGTGAGCAACGACGGCAACTCCGAATCGGCGAGTTGTTGCGGCATTTGCTGCGCAAATGCTGAAAGCGCGGAAGCGAAAAAGAGCGCGAGAGAAAAACGAGCGTTCATCGCGCAGTTTATACGCGTGGCGCACTGCTTGTCATCCCGAGCCGCGCAGACGGCGAGGGACCTCGCGAACGGTTGAATCGACGCGATTGCCGGCCGCGTCGTTTCGGACGCTTGCGAGGTCCTTCGCTTCGCTCAGGATGACCACTGACGCGCGGACAACGTGCTCGACGCGATTAGAATGCGAATGCAGATGACAGGGAAGAATTTGCCCGAGGGCGTCGTAATCCGCGCCGAGATCGCGAAGGGTTTCGACGAAATTTTGACGCCGGGCGCGCTCGCCTTCATCGCTAAACTGCAGCGCGAGTTCAACGGGCGGCGCAAAGAATGTTTGCAGCGTCGGCAGGAGCGTCAGGCGCGACTCGATGCAGGCGAATCGCTCGATTTCTTGAGCGACACCAAAAAGATCCGCGATGGCGATTGGAAATGCGCATCGATTCCGGCCGATCTGCGCGATCGCCGCGTTGAGATCACCGGACCGACAGACCGCAAAATGGTGATCAATGCGCTGAACTCAGGCGCGAAAATGTTCATGGCGGATTTCGAGGACGCGAATTCGCCGACGTGGCACAACATGATCGAAGGCCAGATCAACCTGCGCGACGCGATCCGCCGCTCGATCAACTTCAAGTCGCCCGAAGGAAAAGCATACGAACTGCGCGATCAGATCGCGACGTTGCTGGTCAGGCCGCGCGGCTGGCATTTGATCGAGAAGCACATGCTCGTGGACGGCGAGCCGGTAGCAGGAGGATTGTTCGATTTCGGGCTCTATTTCTTTCACAATGCGCGCGAGCTGCTCGAACGCGGCACCGGTCCGTACTTTTACCTGCCGAAAATGGAGGGCCATGTCGAAGCGCGAATGTGGAACGACGTATTCAATCTCGCTCAGGACGAACTCGGCATTCCGCGCGGCACAATTCGCGCAACGGTACTGATTGAGACTATTCCGGCTGCGTTCGAGATGGACGAAATCCTATACGAGCTGCGCGATCACTCCGCCGGGCTGAACTGCGGCCGATGGGATTACATCTTTTCCTGCATTAAGAAATTCCGGAACCGGCCAGACTTCGTGCTGGCCGATCGCGCGCTCATCACGATGAGCACGCACTTCATGCATTCCTATTCGCTGCTCTGCATCAAGACATGTCATCGGCGGAACACCTTCGCGATGGGCGGAATGGCGGCGTTCATTCCGGTTAAAGGAGACGAGGCGAAGAATGCCGACGCCTTCGCCAAAGTGCGGGCGGACAAGGAACGCGAGGCGAAAGACGGCCACGACGGGACGTGGGTCGCGCATCCGGGCATGGTGCAGCTCGCCATGGATGCCTTTGACGCGGTCATGCCTCAGGCGAATCAGATCGATCGGAAACGCGACGATGTGAACGTCACCGCGCAGGACCTGGTCGACTTCGGTCCGAGCGAGCCGATCACCGATGCCGGCCTGCGCCAGAATGTCAGCGTCGGTATGCAGTATCTCGAAGCATGGTTGCGCGGTCGCGGCGCTGTTCCGTTGTTCAATTTGATGGAAGACGCAGCGACCGCGGAAATCTCGCGCGCGCAGGTCTGGCAGTGGATTCGCAACAAACGCGGTCTGCTCGATGATGGCCGCAAAGTGACGAAGGAACTTTTCCGGAGCATTTTGAACGAGGAGCTTGGTAAGCTGAAGCGATTCAGCGGCGACAAGTTCGACACGGCGCGCGAACTCTTCGATCGCATCACGACCGATGATCACTTTGCCGAGTTCCTCACGCTGCCGGCGTATGACTACCTGGATTAACAATGAAAAAGCCGAGCAAGAACGGACAATCAACGAAGGCGAAAAACCGGACACTGCCGAACAAGTGGCGCGGTGAACGCTGGAATCGCATCGAACGGACCTACACGGCGGATGATGTAGCGCGGCTGCAAGGTTCGCTCATTGTCGAGCACACGCTGGCGCGGCGCGGGGCGGAGAGACTTTGGCAGCTGGTGAACAACGAGCCGTTCATCGCTGCACTCGGTGCGTTAACCGGTAACCAGGCCGTCCAGCAGGTGCGCGCTGGATTGAAGGCGATTTATTTGAGCGGCTGGCAGGTCGCAGCCGACGCGAATCTCGCCGGCCAGATGTATCCGGACCAGAGTTTGTATCCGGCGAACAGCGTTCCCGCGGTAGTGAAGCGGATCAATCAAGCGCTGCAACGCGCCGACCAGATCGATAGGTCAGAAGGTCAAGACGGGATCGACTGGCTTGTGCCAATCGTAGCGGATGCGGAAGCCGGGTTCGGCGGCCCGCTGAATGTTTTCGAGCTGGTGAAGGCGATGATCGAAGCCGGTGCCGCCGGCGTTCATCTCGAAGATCAGCTCTCGAGCGAGAAAAAATGCGGTCACATGGGCGGCAAGGTCCTGCTGCCGACAAGCACGGCGATTCGCAACCTGATGGCAGGCCGGCTCGCAGCCGATGTCTGTGATGTGCCGACGATCATCATCGGCCGGACGGACGCCGCCGGCGCGACATTAATGACAAGCGATATCGACGAGCGCGACCACGAGTTTCTCGCCGGCGAAAGAACGAGCGAAGGGTTCTTCCGCGTTCGCGCCGGGATCGATCAGGCGATCGCGCGCGCCATCAGCTACGCGCCGTATGCGGACATGCTTTGGTTTGAAACATCGAAACCCGATGTCGACGAAGCGAAGAAATTCGCGGAGAAGGTGCACGCGAAATACCCGGGCAAACTGCTCGCTTACAATTGTTCGCCGTCATTCAACTGGAAGGCGAAGCTCGATAGCGCCACGATCGGTAAGTTCCAGCGCGAGCTCGGTGCGATGGGTTACAAGTTCCAGTTCGTCACGCTCGCGGGTTTCCACGCGCTCAACTACAGCATGTTCAAACTTGCGCGTGGCTATCGCGACCGCGGCATGGCCGCCTATTCCGAATTGCAGGAGGCCGAGTTTGCGGCGGAGAAGGATGGCTACACCGCGACCAAGCATCAGCACGAAGTGGGCACCGGCTACTTCGACGACGTCGCGAAGGTAATCGCAGGCGGCGATTGCTCGACGGCTGCACTGGCGGGCTCGACCGAAGCCGAGCAGTTTCACTGAGCTTGCTTATCGGTTCGACTCGAAAGTTACTCCGGCTTTCTGTACCTCAGCGTAGGGGAGAAGCCAGACGAGTGATTCGTCATGCAGATCGACGACCTGAATGCGATTGCCCCACGGGTCGCGAAAATCGCAGCGAAAACCGGGGATCAGCTCGATCCCGTATTTGCGCGTGAGCTTCTCGCACACTTCCGCAATTTGCGCCTCATCACGAACCATTAATCCGAAATGGCGGTTGCTTGTGTCGCGAGGCATGTCTTTGCGCTCGAACATCGCGAGAAACTGGTGCTCGCCGATTTTGAAAAAGGCATCGCCTTCGCCTTCATCGAGTTTCTCCAGACCAAAAATGTCCGAGTAAAAAGCGATCGCTTCCTTGATGTCGCCAACCTCGATGGCGACGTGATTGCAGCCGTATACTTTCATTGTTCACCTACGATCATGCCTGCATCCCACAATTCCAGTCGTTGCCTGATCGCCGGCGGCGGGCCGGCAGGAATCATGACCGGTTATCTGCTTGCGCGCGCGGGTGTGAACGTCGTCGTGCTGGAGAAACACACGGATTTCAATCGCGATTTCCGCGGGGACACGATTCACCCGTCGACCTTCGAGCTAACGCACGAGCTTGGATTGCTCGATGAATTCCTCAGTCTGCCGCACCAGGAGCACAGCCATCTGAGTGGCTTTTTCAATGGTCATCTCGTCGAATTGGCCGATTTCTCGCATTTGGCGACGCGGTGCAAATTCATCGGTTTCATGCCGCAGTGGGATTTCCTGAATTTTCTGGCTGAGAAAGCTCAGCGCTTTCCGTCCTTCAAGCTCCACATGC
>JBJMWW010000139.1:0-3431 GCA_045809945.1 Chthoniobacterales bacterium | reverse complement strand
CGGTAAACCGCGACCAGAACCTGGTCCGATGTCTCGCGCTCGAACTGCGCGAGCTGCTCGTTGAAACGCAGCGCAGCGTCCTTCGAGACGACGCCGGCGTAATCGTTGAAGTAACGATCTGGCTTTGGTGGAATTTTTTCCGCGGCCTGCGCCCGGGAAAACTGCGCCACGAGCAACAGCCCCGTCATCCCCAGCATAAGGAACGGAAGTCGCCAGCGACGTGTCGCTTGGCGAAACAAATGACGCGTCGATCGCACGCTTGCGAGGTCCTTCGCTGCGCTCAGGATGACAGAATTATGGTGTTGGTGCTGTTGACGCAGCCGGATTGATCGCGGGCGACGGTGCCGTGGGCACAGACGCTGCCGGAGCCGCCGGGGGCGCCGACGGACTGCTGAAATTGAAATTCACGGTGGGCGCCCGCTCGGCTCCCGCTTGCGCGGTGAAGAACGGCCGCGTCTGGAACCCGAAACATTTCGCGATGATCAGCGTCGGAAATGTTTGCACGGCGGTGTTGTACTCCTGCACCGCGGAATTGAAATTGTTTCGCTCCACACTGATCCGATTTTCGGTTCCTTCGAGCTGCACCTGAAGGTTTTGGAACGCCTGCGTCGCACGCAATTCCGGATAGCGCTCGCTCACCACCAGCAAGCGCGACAACGCGTTACTCAATTGCCCCTGTGCCTGCTGGAACGCCTGCAACTGTGCCGCATCGGTAGGCGCTTTCGTCGGATCGATCTTTACCTGGCCGACACTCGCCCGCGCATTGACCACGTCGGTCAGGGTCGATTTCTCGAAGTTCGCCGCGCCCTGCACCGTGTTCACCAGATTCGGAATCAAATCGGCGCGACGTTGATAAACCGACTGCACGTCGGCCCATTTTTTGTCGACATTCTGGTTAAGTGCGATCAGCCGGTTGTAGCTGCCGCAGCTGGTCAGGCTGAATGCGACGACACACAACGCAGCCGCCGCTGCGATCCGCGCGATTAATTTGTTCATAAACTGAAGCGGTGCGGATGGTTTCGTATGGCGACGCGTAAGTCAACGCTTTCGCGTCGGCTAAGACTCTTCGGTTTCCGCGGCTTTGACGATTTGCGCGAAGCTGCGCGGATCAAGACTCGCGCCGCCGACGAGAGCGCCATCGATGTCCGGCTGCGACATCAACTTCGCGGCGTTGTCTGGTTTGACGCTGCCGCCGTACTGAATGCGGATCTTGTCCGCAGTCGTGCTGTCGGAAATTTCGCCCAGAACTTTGCGAATGAACGCGTGCGCTTCCTGCGCCTGTTCGGGACTGGCGTTGCGACCGGTGCCAATCGCCCACACTGGCTCGTAGGCAACGACCACTTCGATCAACTCTTTGCTTTCGACACTGGCGAGACTCCCGCGGAGTTGGCGCGACAGCACCTCTTCGACTTCGCCTGCGTCGCGTTGCGCGAGCGTCTCGCCGACGCAAACAATGGGGCGCAGCGCTGCTTCAAGTGCAGCGCGCATTTTGCGATTCACGATCTCATCCGTCTCGCCGAAATACTGACGCCGCTCACTGTGGCCGAGCACGACGTAGCGCACGTAAAGATCGCGTAACATCGCCGCACTAATCTCGCCGGTGAACGCGCCGCTCCGTTCCCAGTGCATGTTTTGTGCGCCGAGTTTGATGTTCTGCGATGTGCCGAGCGCCTCCGAAACTTTCGCCAGCGAGGTGAACGGTGGGACTATGACAACCTCGACCTGCACTTCATCGCCGATCTCAACCAGCAGCGACTCCACGAACGCCGCCGCTTCGGCCTGCGTCATGTTCATCTTCCAATTGGCGGCTACGATTTTCTTGCGCATGGCTAGGCGGTCATTCTGAGCCAAGCGAAGAATCTCTCAAGTCGCCGCTTGCGAGGTCCCTCGCTCGCGCTCGGGATGACCACCGTCAGAATTGAAAGTAAATAAACGGCGCGTAGTGCGGCGGAATAAATAGAAGGACGATCGCCGCTGCGCAACCGTATCCGGCCGCGAAGGCCGGCGCGGGCACCCGTCGCCACCAGTCCCGAAACAGGCCGCGGAAATTCATCCAGTGCACGGTGCCGAGGACAAGCACGACGAGCAGCAGCATCGATGTGCCGAGCTGCTCCGGCCCGGCGTCACGGAAGAACACGAAGCTCTTCGTCGCAACCAGCGCGCGCTCCAGCGTTCCCGCCCGGAAGAAAATCCACGCGACGCAGACCCAGTAGATCGTCAGCAGCCAACTAATCGGCAGCGGCAACGGGCGCCCCAGCCGCGTCCACTCACGGTGAATTACGAGGGCGATTCCGTGCAGACCGCCCCAGATGACGAACGTCCACGCTCCACCATGCCACAGGCCGCCGAGCAGCATCGTGATCATGATGTTTCGATAAATTAACCAGCTCGGGCCGCGGTTCCCACCGAGTGGGATATAGAGATAATCGCGCAGCCAGGTCGAAAGACTGATGTGCCAGCGATGCCAAAAGTCGGCTATGTCGCGCGCGAAGTAGGGAAAATTGAAATTGATTGTCAGCTCGTAGCCGAGCAACCGGGCGCACGCGATTGCCATGTCGGTGTAACCAGAGAAATCGCAATAAATCTGGATCGCGTAGAACAACACTCCGACCCACGCGCTGCCGGCGGTGAAATGTTCTGGCGCGGCGAAATACTTGTCGGAGAAGGGCGCGACCGCATCGGCGATGCACGCTTTCTTGACGAAGCCGCCCAGAAACAAAACGAGCGCGCCGCGCACATCGACATTCTCAAATCTCCGTGCCGTCTCGAGCTGCGGCAGAAATAAA
Organism: Chthoniobacterales bacterium; assembly: GCA_045809945.1. Classification (GTDB taxonomy): domain Bacteria; phylum Verrucomicrobiota; class Verrucomicrobiia; order Chthoniobacterales; family UBA10450; genus CADDYX01. Next base: position 645 of record JBJMWW010000139.1, on the reverse strand, counting down.
ACGGCGCGCACGATTGGGCCCGCCACCATCTGCGGGAAAAATCCGATGAACGCACACACGTCGAGCACGCTCCGCACCGGTCGCATTCGCCCCCGATAAACATCGATCGTGTAACTCATCGAATGGAACGTGTAGAAGCTCACGCCCACCGGAATAATGATGTGCAGCGTGTGCAGACTCGCCGGCAGGCCGAGCCACGCGAGCAGCGTCGCCGCCGATTCGATGAAGAAGTTGCAGTACTTAAAGAACGCGATCGTCCCGAGGTTCGCCGTCAAACTAAGGATCAACCAGGCGCGGCGCCCCGGCGGATCGCTCGTCCGCGCCAGCATCGTGCCGACGAAGTAGTCGAGCAGGCTCGAGGCGATGAGGAGAAAGACGAACTTCCAATTCCACGCCGCGTAAAAGATGTAACTGACAAAGAGCAGCCACATTTTCCGCGAGCGATTTTCGCGCAGCGTCCAATAAACCGCGAAGACCGCGATGAAGAACCAGAAGAAGCGAAACTCGACGAAGAGCATGGCCTAACGAGTCGCTTGGATGAATTGTTGCGCGAGCAAACGCGTGAACTCGTCCGCACCGGCCTGGCTCAGATGGCCTTCGTCGGCGCGCACGGCCGGATCGTAGAGCTGCGGAAATCGCTTCGCG
>JBJMWW010000138.1:0-3464 GCA_045809945.1 Chthoniobacterales bacterium | reverse complement strand
TCGAGGTCGAGCGCCAGCTTCCACTTACCGGCGGCATCCGTCCGCCAGATTTGCAGATAGTAGCCGCGCTCGTTCGTCTCACCGCGCACCAGGTTGTAGGAGCCGTAATCGAAGCCGACATCGCCGGTCCGGCTCATTCCGCCGCCATTCGATGCCAGCTTCAATTTACCGGTTGTCGTTCCAAGCATCACGCCCGCAGCTTCGCGTCCAATTGCAGGCAACATGCCCTGCCGATAGACGCGGATGTTTTCGTCCGCGAGCGCGATGAATGCGGCGGCCGAATCGCTCGCTGCTTCCTTGATGAACTGATCGCGCGCCGTCCGCGCAGCCTTCCGCGACTTCTTGGTGTCGATCGGCTCGTTCAGACCATCATCGCTCGAGACCATCGCGGTTGGTTGCGGCGTAGCGACCGGTTGCGGGTGCTCGACCCCGTAATCCACCAATACCTTCCAGCGGCCATCCTTCTCTTTTCTCCAGATCGAAACAAAATGGCCGGACGCATCGGGCCTCTCCGCCGTTTTGTCTTTCCTGAACTCCCATGGCCCGGTGTCGTAGCCGATATCGCAAGCCCGGGCCACGGCGGCGAACTCCGCTTGCCACGCGAGCGATGAGTCATCTTCGGGCCGTTTCGTCCACATCTGCTTCGCGTTGATTGGTCCCGGATCGAACATCACCGCGTCATCCGCGAGAAACTCAAGAAACGCCGCGCGCCGTCCATGATCTCGCGCGAACTCGAAGAATTCCGTTTCGCGGCTGACGATCGTCCGGACCGCTTCGCCTGGTCGCTCCGCCTCCTGCGCGGACGCAACCCGGAGCAGCGCAAAGACGATAACGGCGGAGAACTGAACTGGTTTCAAAAACATTCCGATCACTGAAATCTTATTCCTTCCACAAATCCACCGACGGGTATTGCTCGAGAGCAATCGTCTAGTTGTCTTATTTGTGAAAGCAGGCGCGTGTTCATTCTGCGTCGTTGCTCGGAACGTAGTGCTTCTGCATTCGTCCTTGCGCGTCACAGGACGCGGCGCATAGCTTCCCTCCGCATGCGACCCATTCTTCGCCAGACCGCGCTGACGTTCGCCGCGGTCGGAATCTTGTTGTGGTGTTCGTGCGAGCGTCATCGTCCGGAAGAGCTCATGCCTGCTCAGGATACTGCGCACGCCGAAGGTAAGAAACCGCACGAAGATGCTTCGCCGGGCGCAACTCGAACGCCGGGGCAGTTCTTCCCCAAGCCCACCGCTTCGCCGCACTGATCGGCCTGACGCCCATGGCCAACGATTACCCGACGTCGCCGCCAAACATTTCGACGATGCCGCCGGGCGTGCCGTACATCATCGGCAACGAAGGCGCGGAGCGGTTCAGCTTCTACGGCATGCGCACGATCCTGATCGGGTTCATGACGCAATTCATGCTGAACAAATCCGGTGTGCTGCAAGGCATGCCGGAAAACGAAGCGCAAGGCTGGTTCCACCAGTTCGTCTCGTCGGTTTACTGGATGCCGTTCTTCGGCGCGATCATTTCGGACGGCTGGCTCGGGAAATACCGGACGATTCTTTACCTCTCGATCGTCTACTGCCTCGGCCATTTCACGCTCGCCTTCATGGACACGCAGGCGGGAATTCATTTCGGACAGAAATGGGTGCTCGCCATCGGCCTCATTCTGATCGCAGCCGGCGCGGGCGGGATTAAGCCGTGCGTGTCGGCAAACGTCGGCGACCAATTCGGCGAATCGAACAAGCACCTGCTCGAGCGCGTCTTCGGCTGGTTTTATTTTTCGATCAATCTCGGCTCGTCCTTCTCGATCTGGCTCTGCCCTGAGCTGCTGCGCAATCCGCGTTGGGGTCCGCGTTACGCATTCGGTTTACCGGGCGTGCTGATGTTTATCGCGACGATCATCTTTTGGATGGGCCGCAAGAAAATGGTCCACATTCGGCCAGCCGGCCTCGGCTTCCTGCGAGACCTTCGCAGCAAGGAAGGTCTAAGCGTTCTCGCGCGCGTCTGGATCATCTTCGCCTTCACCATGATTTTCTGGGCCCTCTGGGATCAGAGCAGCGGCGGCGAATGGACGATCCAATGCCAGAAGATGGATCTGCATTTCTTCGGCATCACCTTCCTGCCCGAGCAGGTGAACGTCGTCAACGGACTGTTCATCCTCGCGATGATTCCGCTTTTCAACTACTGGGGCTATCCGGCGATCAGTCGAATCTTCCCGCTCACACCGATTCGCAAGATTGGCATCGGCTTGTTTCTGACCGCGATGTCGTTCGTTGTGATCTGGATGATCCAGCTGAGCATCGATCACGGCGGCCAACCGAATGTCGGCTGGCAGTTCCTCGCCTACATCATCCTCTCGGCGGGGGAAGTCATGGTTTCGATCACCGGTCTCGAATTCGCTTACACGCAGGCGCCGAATCGCATGAAGAGTTTGCTCATGTCGATGTGGCTGCTCTCGATCGCTCTCGGCAACCAGCTTCCGTCCGTCATCAGCTTCCTGATTCCGAAGCTGAAATCGATGGGGATGAACCTGGAAGGCGCCAATTACTTCCGCTTCTTTACCCTGCTGATGTTCGGCGCCGCGGTCATCTACGTCTACGTCTCGCGGCATTACAAAGAACGCACGTATCTCCAGTCGCAGGCAGTGCCAGACGACGAGCGCGTGACCGAACCAATCCTCGCCGGCGGGACGCCGACCTAACGAATCTATGAACAAAGTCGCAATCGCAGTCGCACTGTGTCTCGGTCTTTCACTGACGGCATTCGCTACCCCGAAGGACGAGCAATTCGAGAAGATCGCGAAGGATTACATCGAGGAGCTGTTGGCAACGCATCCGGAATACGCGACCGAACTGGGCGATCATCGTTTCGATGACAAGCTGACGGATTACTCCAATGACGCGGTCGCGAAGGAGCTCGCGCACGCCAAACAGTTCCGGCAGCAGCTCGAGCAGTTCAACGATCTCAATCAGCTGACCGGCGCGAACAAGGTCGATGTCCGGATTTTAAAGGACAACATCGATAACGAAATTTTCGGGCTAGAGGAGCTGCGCGATCGCGAGTGGGACCCGCTTGTTTACATGGAGAGCCTGGCGAATTCACTCTACCTGATTGTCGCGCGCGATTACGCGCCTGCCCCGCAACGCGCCGCAAGTTTGCGCAAGCGCATGGAGGCGATTCCCAACGTCATTGCGCAGGCGAAAACGAACCTGAAGAATCCGCCGCGCGTTCATACCGAAACGGCCATCGACCAGGTGCAGGGCGCGATCTCGTTGATCAAAGAAGGTCTGGGCGAAGTGCTGGATAAAGCACCGGAGGCGAAGAAGGAACTTGCACCCGTTCAGGAAAAAGCGATCGCCGCGCTGACCGATTATAAGAACTGGCTGCAGAACGATCTGCTCCCGCGCTCGAACGGCGATTTCCGCATCGGCGCCGACAAGTTCCGCAAGAAGCTCCGCTTCGCGCTCGCG
>JBJMWW010000137.1:0-20907 GCA_045809945.1 Chthoniobacterales bacterium | reverse complement strand
GTTTCACCGGCAGTTCAACGCGACCCGCATTCCCCGCCAGAGGCACAATGAACGTGTCCAGCATTTCCTCCGTTTCGACGGAAACCCACGCGACGCCGGCGAATGGCGCTTTGAGACTGAGCACTGCTTTTTCGCCGGGAGTGAACGGCTCCGGCCGATGCGTTATCTCGAACGTCTGTTCGTTCTGCACCGGCAACTCCGCGATGGCTTCGCCGCTCACGACCGTCTCGTCGCTGACCATCGGCGTCTTCGTGTTCGTCGCCGAAACGGCTACCGCGTAACGCCCGGTCTCCGGCGTCTTCAGAGTCAACTCCGCCGGCGCTCTCGAATCGTGTGATTCGACTTTCGTGAATGTGTCCGTGTTCCGATATCGATAAACGAACGGCGCGATCTGTTCCTTCACCGTTTTGGTTGTGACGTGGAACAGTTCGACCCGCACCGGCACGTCTTGCACCGGCTCCGCCTCCTGATTAACGGCGTCGATTTTCACCTTCACGCCATCTCCGGTCGTGCCTTCCGACGCGCTCACACCCAGACGGACCGGTGCGACATCGATCTGCTGCATCGCGCCGCCTGTGATCGTTTGTCCGTCGGCTGAAGTAATGTCGATCTTCCAGGAAACATCGCTCCGCCCGACCGCGGCATCATTCTTGAAGGGCGACTCGCAGGCGAGCGTTGCCAGTCCATGAGGGTCGAGCTGTGCATCACCCTCGGCACTTTTCGATGCTTCCTGCTCGGGATCGATACGCGGACCGAGTTGCGCGAGCTGATTGTATCGGTGAAGAGAATCTTTCTCGCTGATTTCGGTGACGATGCTCCAGGTCGCTTTCCAATGGACACGGGCGCCGACGTTTGGCGCTCCATGAAAGTAGGCAGACGAAACTTTCGCGTGTGCCGCGGTGCCGATCTCCGCATCGGCATCAACTTCGACGGAGAATAATGGGACACGATATTCCTCTACCGAAACAACCGTGCTGCCGTCGTAATCATGATCGCCAATTTTGCAGCGGATTTTGTAGTGACCGAGCTTGGCGGTGCCCGGGATCGTCCATTCGCCATCCCACGCGCCGTAGTCGTTCAGCGTCGCTGATCCTTCGCCCATCACCCGATCGCTCTCCGCGTCCATGACGCGCCAATGCACATCGCCCCGCCGCGGCATCGCCAGATCGCGGTCGGAAAAATCGCGCGCGATTCCTTTCATCTTAACCGGCTGTCCGGGTCGGTAGAGATTCCGATCGGTCACGATCTCAATGTGCGTTTGCGGCTGGCGAGGAAGCTCGTCGCTGCCCGATGAATACGCGGAAGCGCTTGCGAACTGGAGGGCCGCCCCTGCTGAGGTGTCAGCAATAAACAGGTGGAGCTGCTTTCCTTTCGGGGGCAGCACCGCGTCACGGCGGAAAGTTGCGAGACCGTTCGCGTCAGTGACAGCGCGACCGAGTTCGATGTTCTCCTCGGTCAGCGCGTGAACGGTCACACCCGCGATCGGTTTCGCGTCCGCCATCTTCGCGACCCGCAATTTCACCTCGGCTTGCGTCCGTTTTTCGGTGAGCAGAAAATCGCTCGCGCAGACAATCGTGCGATTTCCCACGACGCGGCCGTCCGGTAACTTCGCGCTCGCCTCGAACAAATAGGCGCCGGACAGCGTCGCGCCCGCTGGCGCAGGGCAGCTCACATCACGCCGCACCGGCTCATCGTCTTCAACCGCATCGGTTGTTCCGGTTGCGACCACTGGCAACTCGAACGCATCAACCAGCAGCTCGGTCTGAAACTGCTTCGTGAAGCCAGTCCGCGGATCGGTGATGAATGTTCCGGTAATTGGATCGACTGCTTGTTTTTCGAATTCCGTGACGCGCTTGGTCAGAGGCGCGAGTTTCTCGGGAGGAATTCGCGCAAGTCGCCAGGTCACCGCCGGCGTGTTCATCTGAAAAAATGCGAGCCGTAACTCCTGCCGCGCGCGCACGAAGACCTTCGATCCCGGGAATACCAGACAGGGTTCGATCGCGCGAAATGTTGCACCCCATCGCGATGGCGCGGGGAGGCCGTAGCCCCGGTCGCCCTTCAATTCCGGCGAAATCGTGATCGTGTAATGCTGCTTCAGGTCGAAGTCGCCGGTGATCGTGACATCGTCGCCGCTGGCGAGCATCTTCATCTCCGGCACCGGCGGTTGGACGTCGATCGTCTTCGGCGTCGCTTCATCCGGATCGATATCGTCGTTGAACTTGATGATGATCGACGGTTCTTCGAGCGCATGATGAAATGCGCCGACCCACGCGACTTGCAGCGACTCTGTTGTTCCCGCCGGAAACACGCCGAGGTAGGGCAGGGGTTGACGTGATTTTGCTTCGAGCAATCCGTTAACGATCAAGTCGTAGCTGTGTCCTGCAGGGAGCGGCTCGCGTGGTGAGACGCCAAACTCCTTTTCCTCGAGCGAGCTGCTGGCATCGTTGCCGCGCACCCGCTGGATAATTTCGACGGGCAACCGCTCACGCGAATCGCGGTCTTGAAAGTAAATGTGCTCCGCCGCTTCGGTCAGTCGGACCGGATAGGATGCATCGAGCGTCATCTGCGGTTTAGCCCCGAGATGTTTTCGCTCCTCGTTGTCCGTCGTAATGGTGAACTTCGGCGCCGTGAAGTCGGCCTGCCATTTCGGCACCGAGAAGGGAGCACCGCTCGCCTCCTTCAACCCGGGGGCGAGTCGAAAGTGATGTTCCGCACCGGCAACGACGCTATTGACGCTAAACACGCCTTCCGTCTGGCTCTTCCACAAAAACGTTCCTTCAACTGCCGGCTGGCTGACAATTGGAGGTGTCTGATTTCCGACGTCGATCAATTCAGTCGCGACCATTGCGCGCGGGAAGGTGAGCGTGATCTCCATGCCCGGTGAAATTTCGCCGCTTTGTGGATCGATGCTGACACCGCCCGCGCTTGAGTTCGGGTTTGGTTTCTTCTCCGATGCTTCCTCGTCCTCCTGCGCAATCGACGGAAGCGCGAGCGCGACGAGCGCGGCAAAGATCCACGCGAGTCGTTTCATTGTGGCGCCGAAAGTTGCGCAATTCGCGCCAGGTCGGCATCGGCTTCCGTGACTTTGCCGATGCGGCGTTCGCATTGCTCGCGCTCCTGCAGGGCAACGAGCGATTCGCGCACGGCAAGCGATCGTGTCTGCGCTTCAACCGCACCGCTGAAGTTCGCGCGCTGCGCCTCCAGCACGCCGCGGTAATACCAATAGACTGCGTCGTTGGCGTTGAACTCGGTCGCGCGACGAATCTGCTCAACCGCTTCGCTCGTTCGTTCGAGCCCGTCGAGTGCGTGCGCCGCTTCGAAATGCGCCGCGGCGGATTTGTCCTCGACCGCCAGCGCCGCCTGCGCTTCAGCGAGCGCGAGCGTGAACTGATTCAGGTCACGCAGAACTTTCGCGCGACTCACCAACGCTTCGGTATCGCGCGGATTTTGCACGAGCGCGGCGTCGGCGGAGCTCAAGGCGTCGAGGGAATGCTCGCTCACGTGATTGCCAGTTCCCCGCACCAGCTTCCGGCTGATCTGCAATTTTGCCGCACCATCGGGTTGGTCTGCGTCGAGGAACGACTCGGCCGTTTGCACTCGGGCCCGCATCGAATTCGGCTGAAGCGACATCGCGCGTTCGCCATCCAGGAGCGCAGCCAGCGGTAAATCCGAGAGCGTGAGAAGACGTGCGCGATCGAGCAACAGAGCGGCGTTCTGCGGTTGGTTTGCGATTTCGGCGTCGAGCTGCTTGATGCGCGGCAGGTATTTCGCGAGCGCCTCAAAATGCGGCAGCCACTGTTTCACAGTCTCGTCCGCCGCGTCGCGAGCGTTAGCCCGTTTGATCTCTGCAGACGCGGCGTCCCATCGCTGGATGCGCAGCAGTGCGGCGGCGAGGGCTGCCCGATTCGCGGGCGTGTCGCGTGCGGCAACTACGCGGCTCCGCGCCTCCGCGGCGTCGGACCAGCGCTTTTGCTTCACGAAAAGATCAGCCAGCTTGCCTAGCGTGAGGGCGCGTTCATTCGATGTGATCTTTGCGTTCAAAAACGCACGCCAGTGTTGCTCCGCCCCGGCGAAATCTTCACGATCGAGGCAGACGTCGCCGCGCAAGTCTTCGATTACCGGCGGCGGCTTCGCGCGCTGTTGCCACTGATCGAGCCACGCCGCGCACCGTTCGGCCTCCAGCAGATTGAGCCCGGTGCGGATCAACGTCTCCCATGTTTTCGCGTCTGCCGGAGCTGATTCGATGATGCGTCGCGCGAGTTCCACGGTCGCCGGTTTATTGTCCGCTTGCTGCGCGCCAGCGAGCTGCCGGCGCAAATCGGTATTATCGGTTGCGGCGGAGCAAAGCCCCACGGTCACGAGAGTTACGATGACAGGTAGACGCAACAGGATCGGATAGTGCGCGGTTCGGACGCAGCGGCTCAAGAACTTTCAGCGAATCGCAACGGTCAAGCCGCCGACGCGATTCTTCCGGAAAAAGTAACGTTGAGCGGTGAAAGAATTTCCAACCGCTCCGCGAAACCGCTAATTTTCGCCGCGAATCGCCCGATGATGGTCAACTCTGAATCAGAGCGCGCAGCCAGCATTGCCGAGCTGGTCAAAACGGCGATCGAATACGAGCCGGGTGCGCGGCAATCTTTTCTCGACGCGAACTGCCGGCCTGAGCTTCGCGCCGAAGTAGAGTCGCTGCTCGAGCATCAACAGTTCGCCGACGACTTCATCGAAACGCCCGCCGTCGAACTCGCCGCGGAAGCGATCACACAGTGGGACGCATTCGCGGCTGGCGAGATTATCGGGAACTGCGAAATCGTTTCGCTCATCGACAAAGGTGGGATGGGCGAAGTCTATCTCGCTCAAGACCGACGGCTGCATCGGCGCGTTGCGCTTAAACTCGTCCGTCGTGGGATGGATTCGGAGGAGATCATCCGGCGTTTCCACCACGAGCAAAAGCTGCTTGCCAATCTCAATCACCGGAACATCGCGCAGCTCTACGACGCCGCCATAACGGACGACGGCATTCCCTTTTTCCTCATGGAATACGTCGACGGCATCCGGATCGACGATTATTGCCGTGAGCGGAATCTAACCATTCGGCAACGGCTCGAGCTTTTTGGCAAAGTCTGCGCCGCGGTTCATTACGCGCATCAGCATTTGGTGGTTCACCGCGACATCAAACCGTCAAACATCCTCGTCACCGCCGACGGCGAACCGAAGCTGCTCGATTTTGGAATCGGAAAGCTGCTCGATGCGGTTACGAATACCGCCCTCGAGCAAACAGTCACCCTGCAAAACGTCCTCACGGCGGAGTATGCGAGTCCGGAACATGTGCGCGGCGAACCGATCACGACCGCGAGTGATGTCTATTCGTTGGGCGTGCTGCTCTATGAATTGCTGACCGGCTCGAAACCATATCGGATCAACACCCGAACTCCGGTCGAGGTGGCACGAATCGTCAGCGAACAGGAACCGCCGAGACCGAGCATTGCGGTTGCGAGTCGCGGCGGGAATCCAAAACTCCTGAAGGGCGATCTTGATAATATTGTCGCCACCGCGATTCGGAAAGAAGCGCAGCGGCGTTATTCTTCTGTCGCGCAGTTCGCGGCCGACATTCGCCGGCACCTCAACGGGCAGCCCATTGCTGCACGCAAAGACACTCTTCTTTATCGCAGCTCGAAATTTGTTTCTCGCCATCGTGTCTGGGCTGCGGCAGCCGCCCTCGTCGTGATCAGTCTTGTCGCCGGATTGGTCGGCATGGCGTGGCAGGCGCGCGTCGCTCGGGTGGAACGCGATCGTGCCAAGGCCGAAGAACGGAAGGCCGCGCGGATCAACCAGTTTCTGCAGACAATGCTCTCATTTTCAAATCAAAGCATAACCTCGGTCTCGCCGATCGCGCACAAAAGAGACGCGACCGTAAGGGAGATGCTGGAACGAATCACGCCGCGCGTGGAAAGCGAACTCTCCGATGAGCCGGATGTTCGCGCTCAGGTCTTGAGGACGATCGGCAGTGTCTACGCCTCGCAAGGACATTACGAAGAGGCAGAAAAAAACCTCCGCGCCGCGCTTATCGTGCAAACGCAACTTTACGGTGAGAACAGTGCGGAAGCGGCCGCGACCATGACGGAGTTGGGCGTGCTCTCGTTCCGCCAGCTCAGACTCGCGGAAGCAAACCAGTTATTGGAAAAAGCGGTCGCATTCTATCGCCGCCAGATCGGAACACCCCAATACGACGCGATCAAACTCGCGCTAGCGTTGGGCGACGTGAAGGCGCAAAGCGATTCAAAAGCGGCTGTCGCTTTGATGAATGAAGCAGTCGAAACATCGTCACGTGCCAACCTCAAGGGCGCCGATCGCGCGGTGCTTTCCATGAACAAAGCCGACCTCGGCGCGCTCCTGATCTACTTCGGCCAAACGGATAAAGGCGAACCGTTGCTGCGCGAAGCGGTCAACGAATTTCAGCAAATTTCAAATCAACATCCATGGGAGTTAGGCGCGTTCCTCACCATGCTCGGCGTCGCGGCGACGACGAAAAACAATTTGGACGAGGCTGAAAAAGATCTGTCCGAGGGCGAACAGATTTATCGCCAGACGCTCGGTGATCGAACCGCATATCTTTGCTACAATCTCGACAAGGCGGCGGCGGTGCTTTTCCTAAAAAAGGAATTGCAACCTGCCGAAGCAAAAGCGCGCGAATCTCTCGCCATTGCGCGCGCGATCTCCGGTGAAAACAGTGTTGCGTCTGCCAGCCCGCTTTGCACGCTGAGCGAAATTCTCGCCGCAGAAGGTCGCATCCCTGAAGCGGAAGAATGCTGCCGCCAATCTCTCGCGATTTACGAACAGCAACCGACCAAAAACTACAGCGCGATCGTTCCGTTGAAGGCAACAATCAGCCGCGTGCTGCTCAGCCAAAACCGCATTGCCGAAGCCGCACAAGTCGCGACTGAAGCGCAGGCCGATGCGCAAACAAACTTCGGGCCTGACAATCCGCTTACCAAATCAGCGACTGACAATCTGGCTGCGATTCGAGCGCGCTAACCCGACCAGGCATAGATTGCATCGACGAGCCGCAGCGATTTGTCATTGGGAAGGAGCGTCTGCTCCATCTGGTTCATGACGTAAGCGAACGCGATACGATTTTCCGGGTCGGCGAAGGCATTGCTACCGCCGGCACCAGGGTGACCAAATGCGTCGGCCGACGGCCCGAAGATTCGGCGGTTCGCGGCGGCCGAATCCTTCATGAAACCGGCAGAGAACGACGTCGGAATTTCGAAAATGCAGTCGGTGCCGCTCACGAGTGAGGTCGACATCTGCGCGATCGTCTTTGCATGGAAAAATCTGCGGGCACCGATTTCGCCGCCGTTCGCGAGCATGCCGTAGAATTTCGCGAGGGCCGAGGCGCTGCCGATGCCGCTGAACGCAACGTTTTTCAGCGCGCGCATTTCAGCCGTGTTCATTGCGCTGATGGATTCGAGTCCGGCTGGTGAGGTGAACGTCCTGCGCTGGAGTGTGCCGGCTTGCGCGAGCTTCCGATAGAAGGCGGCAGGCTCCGGCGGGTTGCCGCTCTTCGCGGCATAGATCGTCGCGCAACGATCGTTTAACTCGCCTGGCAGACCGATCCAGAAATCGAGCTGCAACGGCTCCGCGAAAACTTCGCGCCAGTAGGTCGCGATCCGAACGCCGGTAATCCGGCGAACGAGCTCGTCGATGAGAAATCCGAATGTCCGTGCGTGGTAACCGTGCGCAGCTCCGGGCGTCCAGAGCGGCTTCTGTCGCGCCAACGCTGCGATAACAGCGTCGTAGTCGAAGATCGAAACTGGGGCGTCGATCGCCGGGAGACCAGCCTGATGCGACACCATCTGCGCGATGGTGATGTCGCCCTTGCCATTCTGCGCGAACTCCGGCCAGAACTCCGCGACGCGCTGATGCAGATCGATGCCGTGTTCCTGAAGCACGTGGAGCAGACAGGCGCTGCCGATTCCCTTCGTGGCCGACCAGACGAGCACAATCGTATCGTTAGTCCAAAGTCGCTCGCGGCCGGTGTCACGGAATCCGCCATGCAAATCGAGGAGCGGCTCGCCATTTCTCCAGATCGAAACTGCCGCGCCTAGTTCGCCCCGGCTGGCGAAGTTTTCTTGAAACAGCGGCTCGATTTTCGTGCGCAACGCATCGGCGTCCACAGCGAAGTTCTAGTGGCGGCTTCCCTCAACCGCATCCGAAATGTGCGCGGAGCTAGATCGCTCCCTGCAGCATCTTCAGGTCGGGATCGCGTTTCGCGAGATCCCGGAACGACGCGTCCATTTTGAAGCTGATCTTCAAATTCGTTTTTGCGTCTCCGATATTACCGAGCAGCGCATCGTAGCAGCCCATGTTGTAGTAATAAATTGGCTCCTTCAGCAGCGCGACCGGGCCTTTAATGAGAGTGGCTTTTGCCTCGGCGGTTTTTCCGACCTTATGGAGGCAGTAGCCAGCGTGGAGGAATCCCGTGCTGCGATCAGGCGCGACCCGGCAAAGCTTTTGCGCGATGCGCAGGGCTTGCGACCACCGTTTCTTTTGCATCCAATATTGAAGGCGCAGGTGCAGTACTTCCGGGCGGGTTTGCATGCGCGGCTCGATCGCGTCGAGCTCGGCAACGCACTCGCGCATCATGCCTAGTTCTGCGTAACCGCAGGCGGCCGAGACATGCCATTCGTATTGCACAAATGGACATTCAGCATAGGGCTTGCCAAGTCGCTCAGCCGAGGAGCGCTTCGAGCTCGCCCACCCTGTTTTCGAAGAGCGCCAACGTGGCATTTACCGGCTCGGGCGTTGTCATGTCGACACCTGCATCACGCAACGTTTGAAGGGGAAATTTCGAGCCGCCCGATTTGAGAAAACCGAGATACGCCTCCACAGCGCCGGACTCGTTTTTCAGCACACGTTGCGAAAGCGCGACCGCGGCCGACAGACCGGTCGCGTATTTGTAAACGTAAAACGCGCTATAGAAATGCGGGATGCGCAGGCACTCGAGTTCGAGTTGCTTATCGATCGTGACCGCATTGCCGAAATAGGCGTCGAGCAATTTGCGATACTCCGTCTTGAAGAAATCGAGCGTGAGCGCATCGCCCGATTCTTCGGTCGCGTGAATCACCTTCTCGAATTCGGCGAACATCGTCTGCCGGAAAACGGTGCCGCGAATGTCGTCGATCTGACGGTTGATAATGTAGGCGCGCATTTTCGGGTCGCTCGTTTCCTCTAGGAGAAAATGGGTGAGCAGTTCTTCGTTAAACGTGCTCGCGACCTCGGCGAGAAAGATCGGGTAATCGTAATCCTGAAAGCGCTGCGACTTCTGCGCGAACCACGTGTGCATCGAGTGACCTGCTTCGTGCGCCAGCGTGTAAACATCGGCGAAAACGTCGTCCTTGTAGTTCATCAGCAAATAGGGCGGCGCGCTGTAACTGCCGCTGGAAAACGCGCCGCTGCGTTTGCCTTTCGTCTCGTAGCGATCACACCAACGATTCAGGAGACCTTCGCGCAGGGTGCCGACGTACTCGTCGCCGAGCGGCGCGAGCGACGCCGTCACTTTCTCGATCGCCTCATCGAAACTGATCCGTGTTTCGATTTCTGAGACGAGCGGCACGTAAGTGTCGTAAGCGTGCAACTCGTCGAGACGCAGGACGCGCTGACGCAGTTCGTAATAACGGAGGAGCGATGGAGTGCCGGCTCGAACGGCCGAAATCAGTCGGTCGTAAACCGATATCGGCACGTCGTCGGCGAAGAGTGCGGCTTCGAGCGCGCTGGCGTAGTTGCGTGCCCGCGCGCGGAACACGTCAGCCTTAACCGAATAGGCCAGCGCTGTTGCGAGCGTGTATTGGTGATCCTGAAATTCCGTGTAGAACTGCTCGAATGCGCGTTTTCGCAGATCGCCGTCGCGTTTGAGCAAAAACGAACTGAACGAACTTTGCGTCAGTGGCCGCTCGCGTCCTTCAGCATCGGCGAGCGTGCCGAACTTCATGTCGACGTCGGTGAGCTGCGAGAAAGCATCGTCATAACCCGCCAGCGCCGCTCCGCCCAGCGCGAGCAAACGTTCCTCTTTCTCGCTCAAGACGTGCGGCCGCATTCGGCGAATTTTGTGCAGACTGATTTGCCATTCACTCAGCGCTGGATGGGCGATGAACTCCTGCCAGCGCGCATCATCGATCGCCTGGATTTCGGGCACGAGGAAGGCGGACGCCTCGCCGATTTTCGTCATCAGGTTCTGCAACTGCCCGACGCGCGCCAGGTAATCGTTATTCGCGCTGTCCTCCGCCAGCTGAAGCGAGGCGTAGTGGTAAACGCGTTCGATTTTGAGATCGAGGTGCTTCTCGAAGTCGAGCAGTTCCACGAGCGTCTCGGGAGATGCGGCAACACGTCCTTTCCACTCGGTCACCTGAGGATAAGTGCGAGTGATCCAGGCGACGTCCTCCTGCCATTTGCTTGTGTCGGCAAAGAGATGGGTCAGGTCCCACTTGTCGGAATCAGGAATGTCCGCGCGCGTCGGAATCTTGTTGTCGCTCATTCGTTCCGAACAATAGTCGAAAGATGAGAATCTGCCTTTTTGCTCTCTCACTGCTGGCCGCGGTGAGCGCCGTCGCGAGCGATTACAAATTGCTGCAGCAGATTCCAATCGGCGGCGAAGGCGGCTGGGACATCCTGACGATCGACGCGAATGCGCGACGTTTGTATCTATCGCACGCGACGAAAGTCATCGTGGTCGACATCGACAAGAATGCGGTGGTAGGTGAAATCGCGGACACACCCGGCGTGCACGCGTTTCTCGCAGTGCCGGAACTACAACGCGGTTTTTCGACCAACGGGAAGGAAAACAAATCGAGCGTGGTTGATCTGAAGACGCTCAAGACGATCGAGAAGGTCGACGTCGGCGAGAATCCTGACGCGATCGCTTACGAACCGAAGTCTGGTGAGATTTACGTTTTCAACGCGAAGGGAAACTCCGCCAGCGTCATTGAGGCAAAAAGCGCGAAGCTCGTTACCACAGTTCCGCTTGGCGGTGCTCCAGAATTTCCGGAGGTCGATTCCGCCGCGGGTCGCATTTACGTCAACCTCGAAGACAAGAGCGAAGTCGCCGTGATCGATACAAAGAAACATGAAGTCGTCGCTCGCTGGCCGCTTGCGCCCGGTGAGGAACCGAGCGGCATCGCGCTGGATGCCGCGCATCACCGGCTCTTCTCCACCTGTCACAATAAGATGATGACCATGACAGACACCGAATCCGGAAAGGTTGTAGCCACGGTGCCAATAGGTACGGGTGTTGATGGCTGCGCGTTCGATGATCCGAGTCAGCTTGCGCTCGCCTCGTGCGGTCAAGGCGTAGTGACAATCGCGAAGGAGCAATCGCCTAACGAATTGTCGGTTGTGCAAACCCTGCAGACTCAACGCGGCGCCCGGACGATTGCGCTCGATCCAAAGACACATCGCATCTACCTGCCGACGGCAGATTTCGGCGCAGCTGCATCACCGGGTGGACGACCGGCGATTACGCCGAATACGATGCGGCTCCTCGTTTACGGATCCGAATAGCACGTGCGACGCTTTGTTGTTGTCGCATTGCTGGTGGCAGTTGCGCGCTTTGCTTTTGGGCAAGGCGGTCCGCCGATGATTACCGACGATCCCGGCACGCCGGGGAACGGTAAGTGGGAGAACAACATCGCGATCGCAGTGGAACACCGGCCTGGCGAGTGGTTGCTCGACACGCCGCAGCTCGACCTGAATTACGGCTGGGGCGACCACATTCAACTCAACCTGCAAACCGCCTACCGGATTCTGAAACAGAACGATCACGGCGGAGTCGGCGGGCTCGGCGACACACAGCTCGCAGTGAAGTGGCGTTTTCTCGATGAGGAACAGAGCGGCTTCGACGTTTCGACCTATCCTCGAGTTTTGTTCAACATCTTCCAGTCGTCGGTGCGGCGCGGCCTCGCGGATGACGGCACGCGGTTTCGTGTGCCGATTGAGATTGCGAAGAAGTTCGGCCGAATTGAGGTCGACACCGAAATCGGTGCGCTCGTCGGTACAGCGAGCCGGAGCGAATGGCTCTCTGGATTTGTCGTCGGCACCGAGTTGACGAAGAAGACCGAAGTGATGGCGGAATTATATGCAACCGCCCGTAACGATTTCAGTCAGGACACGCTCGTGCTGGATGTGGGCTGGCGTTACGAACTGAACAAGCACGCGATTTGGATCGCGTCGATCGGCCACGAACTGCGTTCACCCGATCCGCTGGCGTGGGTCGGCTATTGCGGCGTGCAACTTCTCTACTGACTCAATGCGCTTTCGACGCGGGCTTCTGCGGGACGAACAGAATCAACGCGACGATTACAACGAGCAACGCGAGTGACGCGGTATAACGGCTGAGTGCGAGACCACCCTGCGCGACAGGCTTGTCGAGAAAATCGCCAACCACGGCGCCGAGCGGGCGAGTCAGAATGAATGCGGTCCAAAACAACAGCGCGTGTGAAATGCTCGTGAAATAATAGAGGAGGGCGGTTACCGCGAGCAAACCGCCGAACACCGCCGCGGCGCCCAGGTAGCCCATGTCGTTCGTGTCCGCGACCCAGTCGCCGAGCGCCGTGCCTAACGTCTGCGAGAACATGATCGTGACCCAATAAAAGACTTCGACCTTTGGCGTGCTCACCGTCTCGATCGAGATGCTCCCGGTCGACCAGCGCCAGATCAGCAGTGAAGCGAGCACGAGGACCAGCAAGATAGTCGAACCGCCGGTGTAGCCGATCCCCAGCGATCTGGTGCAATAGTCAGCCAGCGTGGTGCCGACAGTTGTCGTCGCAACAATGGTCAGCCAGTAAAGCAACGGGTGGAATTTCTTCGCCCTGATCTGTACGAGGACCGCCGCGACAAAGATCACCCCGAAGATCGCGGTGCCGATGAGATAACCGGTGCCTTTCGCCTCATCGGTGGTTTCGCCGAGCCACGACATCGTGACGGCGTCGCCGCCGGTTTCGCCCAGCGTGGTCGCGAGGATCTTAATGATCCAGAAGACAAGCGTTACCTGCGGGACCTTGGCGACGAGCTCCGATGTCCGTTTGTCCATTTTATTCTCCTGAATTCATTGTGAGCTGCCTGATATCCTGCGCGTGACATTGCAATGAAAAGCTGGGTTGTCGCGTTACATATCGCTCTCGTGATGAGCGCGCTGGCGCGCGGAGCGCATCAGGAATCGTCATTGATTGAAGCTGCGGGAAGAGGCGACCTGAAGACGGTCGACAAACTTATCGCACAGCATCCAGCGTCAGTTGTGAACGGAAGTGAAGAGGCAACACGTGCCCTGATTCGCGCGGCGGGTTCTAACCAGAAAGAGATCGTCGCGTTTCTGCTCGCACACGGCGTTGATCCGAACGGTCGCGACAAGTTCAAGAACCTGCCGCTCAGCTGGGCGGTGGCGGATGGACATGTCGAGGTGATCGCGCAGTTGGTCGAGGCCGGCGCGGATGTGCACGCGAAAGACGAGAACAACCGACCGCTCACGCAGCGGGCGCGCAACATCCAGACGATGCAGTTCCTCTTCGATCATGGCCTGGCGCCTAACGAGCGTGACGAAAAAGGCGAAACCCCGTTGCACAACGTCGCGGATGCCGGACTAGCGGAGTTCCTGATCGACAATCGGGCAGAGGTGAACGCGCGTGATTCCGCGGGGCGGACGCCGTTGCATAACGCAGCGGCGAGGAGATCCGGCCTCAACTCAGACGGTATCAGTCTGCTCGCGATCCTGCTGGCGCATGGCGCCGAACCGGAGGCGCGGGATAACGCCGGGCGCACGCCGTTGTTCGAAGCAGTCGAGGTCGGAAACGAAGATGGAGTGCAGTTGCTGCTGCGGCGTGGCGCAGACTTCAAGATCATCGACAAAGATGAACGCACGCTTCTGCATGCGGCCGCGAAGTCGAATCGTGCGGCGCTCGTGGAGTTGTTTGTCGCGCGCGGGCTGGACGTGAACGCGCGCGACAAAGCGGGCAACACGCCGCTCTTCGAGTGGTCGAGCGGAGTGGAAGCGGCGCGCGCGTTGCTCGGCCACGGCGTGGAGATCAACGCGCAGAACAATCGTGGCGAGACGGTGCTTTTCCACGCCGCCGCCTACGGGCGCGAAGAGCTGGTGAAGTTGCTGCTCGAAGCCGGCGCGCGCATCGATTTGAAAACGAAGGACGGCGAGACGGCGATCGACGCGTCGGTGCGCCAAACGCGGAGCACGATCACGCAGTTGTTGCTCAAGCGTGGTGCGTCCGTCGAAGGGAGCGGCGCAAATGGCGAAACACTCTTGCACGAACGGATCGAACCGGACGTAGCGGCGACATTGCTCGCGAACGGTGCCGACATCAACGCGCGTGACGAACATGCCCGCACGCCGCTGCATGCGGCGGCTGCCGACGGACGAGAGATTGGCACTTTGCGCTTGCTCTTGAAGAAGGGCGCCGAGATCGAGGCGAAGGACGCGGACGGAGACACGCCGCTGTTCAGCGCAGTCGGTCAGGAACGCGAGGCGGAGACACGCACACTCTTGCAGGCCGGCGCGAACGTGAATGCGCAAAACAAATTCGGGCAGACGGCACTGCATTGGGCGGCCGAAAATGGCGACGACGCGATCGTGAAGATGCTGCTGGTGCGCGGCGCGAGCGTGAAGGTGAGGGACAATCACGACAACACGCCGCTGCACAGCGCAGCGCTCGCGGGGAAATTGTCCGTCGTGAAGTTGCTGCTCGCGCATGGCGCGAAGGTGAACGCCACCGCCGAAGGTGATACGCCGCTGCACCGCGCCTGCGTGTGGGGCTCCCGGGATGTCGCTGCGTATCTGCTCGAACACGGCGCGGATCTGAAGGCGACGAACCAGCTTGGGCAGACTGCGATTATGCAGGCGTCGGCCAGCGGCAAACGCGACGCAGTCGAGCTGCTGCTCAGTCGCGGCGCGGACGCGAACGAGCGGGACAAGAATGGCAACACGCCGCTGCACATGGCAATTGGCCATCGCAGCGCGCCGGTCGTCGAGTTACTGCTCGAACACGGGGCGGATGTGAACGCGCGCTCGCACCATCATAATGAGACGCCGCTGCAGCATGCGCTCAGCCGAAATGAGAATGAGATCGCCGAGCTGTTGCGCAAGCATGGCGCGCAGGAGTAATCTCGCGCCGCATCACCGGAAGCCGCGCTCGCCTGCCTTGTGCATCCGCGGACCTTTTGCCTTGAGCGGCTCGGGCGCTTTGCGTGCGGGGATTTGCGGGCAACTGTCGATCCACTTTTCCGCATCGGGCGCGGCCCAGCAAACTGCGTTGCGCAAGACCTGCCTGACGACTGGATAATGATAGATTGGGTAGACCTCATGGCCCGGCCGGAAGTAGAAAATCTTCCCATTGCCGCGTTTCCAAGTGCAGCCGGAGCGAAAGACTTCGCCGCCTTGGAACCATGAGATGAAGACGATCTCGTCGGGCGTGGGAATCGCGAATGGCTCGCCGTACATTTCGGTGTTCGGGATCTCGAAGTAGCGATCGATTCCGCGTGCGATCGGATGTGGCGGGTTGCAAACCCAAAGCCGCTCCTTCTCGCCGGCTTCGCGCCAAGTCAGCGAACAGCTCGTGCCCATGAGTCGCTTAAAAGGCTTTGAGTAATGCGACGAATGCAGCGCAATGAATCCCATGCCTTCCCAGACTCGCGCCAGCACACGGTCGACCACGCGATCGCGCACCAACCCGTGGGCGGCGTGGCCCCACCACACCAGCACATCGGTTTCGTCGAGAACAGCCTTCGTCAGGCCATGTTGCGGCTCCTGTAATGTGGCGGTGCGTACATCGACCTGGCGTTTCTCCGCGATGCCTTCGGCGATCGTGATATGCATGCCGTTCGGATAGATCGAGCGTACGATGGGGTTCGTGCGCTCGTGCACGTTCTCGCCCCAGACGGTGACGCGAAGTTTGCGCGGCATTTTGCAAAACAACCGCGTTTCTCTGTCATGTCGAGCGAAGCCGAGCCATCTCCGCGGATTTCTCGACTGCACTCGAAATCACGCGGATCGCATCGTGGTTCGCGATCATCCGCATGGCTTTGCCAAGCAGCTCGCGGCCAGGCGACATCTTATGCCACGGTGAGGCGCCGCTCGGATGTGGCAATGGGATCAGATCAAACGCAACGCCGTGATGATCTATCTTGAACTTCCGCCCGATCACCTCATCGAGTTTTTGGACGGCGATGAATTGCGCAATAGCCAGTCGGCCCACAGGTATCACGAGGCGCGGCCGCAAGTATTCGATCTCGTCGTTCATCCAACCCGAGCAGTTGCGAATCTCGACAGGGCTTGGGACACGATCACCGCCGCCTGGCGCCTTTCCGGGAAAACAGCGGATGACGGCGGCAAAGTAAACGCGGTTTCGTATCGTGTTTTCGTCGAGGCTGCAAAACTCGTGGAACCAGCGAAACAGCGTCTTTCCAGCGGTATGCGCGAATGGTCGCTTTAGCACTGGCTCACGCACGCCTGGTGCCTGACCAATCAGCATCACGTCACTGACGATTGCGCCACCTGAAACAGGCGGCGGAACGACTCGTGGACAACGCCGGCACTGCAGGAGTCGCACGACGTGGCGCTTGAGCCGTTCGTCTTTCGCTGAGGTTGTGCTGATTCGTTTCGTCGCGATATCGGAACTTATCAATTCGCCGTGCTGTTGCTAAGAAGCGTGCGATGCGGCTGCAGTTCATCTCGTTTTACAACAGCGCGCGTCGGCTTTCGCGTAGCGATCGCGCACGCGAATGGAGCAGTATCGCGATCGTTGTAGGCCTTGCGACCATCATGGTGTGGCGGGGTCTGACCGGTGATTGGCCGGTCGGTCACGATCATTCGGTGCACCTGTTCCGCATCTGGCAGTTGCAACAAACGCTTCTGCACCACGGAAGTTTCTGGGGCTGGACACAGCGCTGGTTTGCCGGATGCCCGACAGGCGGCCTTTATCCTATTGGCGCTGATCTCCTGGTACTGATTGTGCACGCGCTGTTGTTAGGCCGCGCGTCCATACCGCAAAGCTACGGTGTCGCGTTCTGGCTCTTTTACTGCCTGCATGCGTATGCCGTTTTTTACTTTGTAAGCCGCGCGCTCAGATCGCGCACTGTCGCCATCGTCGCGGTGTTGTTGTTGATCAGTGAAGCAGGCAATAATGACGTCGGTGGATGGTTTTGGTTTGTCGACGTCGGTGTGTGGACTGCCGCGCTTGCAATGGTTCCGGCGCTGATCGGCACGATTCAAATTTCGCGGCTCTTTGATAATCCCGCGCCGCGGTGCGCCGCTATCGTCGCGGTTTGTATCGGGCTCGCTCTGCTCTGCCACCAGCTCGCAGCAGTTTACTTCGCCCTTGCCGTGCCGTTGCTGTGCGGCTGCCGATTTGTTGTCGGCGAACCGACACGCTGGCGCGCGGGATTTGGCTGGCTCGCAGTTGGCGGCGTTTGCGGACTACTGATTGCGGCGTTCTGGTGGGCACCGAACTTTTCGCTAGCGCCATACCTTGCAAATATTGGATGGCTCGGAAAAACAATCAGCGATCTCGGCCAAAATATCGAGCGCCTTGAATTGTTTCCGCGGATGTGGTGGTTGCCGGCTGGCGCGGGGTTGATCGGCTCGTTCGCGTTGCTCTTCGGCGCGCGAACAAGTCTGGCGCTCTTTGTCGGTGCGTTCGGTTTTCTTGCGCTAACCTTGTCGAGCTCTTCTGCAGTGCAGCTATTCGGCCCTCGCGTCGCTGAATGGGCTGGCAAGCACATGATCTTTATGCGGCTGCTGATGCTGGCGAAACCATGCTGGTGCGCGGCTGCGGCGTTGCTCATCGTCCGAGCGACGCGCTGCGCTGTCGATTTGCGCTTACGATACATTCGGTGGAGCGGAGTTCGGACGGCTGTTGCAGCGACGTTCGTCCTGCTTTTTGTCGCGCCGCTCGCTTACTTCGCCGTTAAAACTTTTCTCCATGACGAATTGTTTCGTCCGACCGAGTGGCACTCGAAGCAGCGCGACGCACAGGCGCGCGAACAGTTCGTCGCATGGATCAACGCGCTGCCACGGAAACCCGGTGAATTCTACCGAATAGCTCACGGCTTTGGTCCCAACTACCATGAGTATACCGATCTCGGGGCACGGTTGCCGTGTCCGATGTACAAAGTATCGAATACCCCGACCGGGGACCATTTCCTCCACTCATTCGAGTCTTATTCGGCGGACGCGTTACGCGCGATGAATGTCCGCTTCGCGCTCGTCGATCATCCGATGAACCGCCGCGACTTTGTCCTGGATCGAACGTTCGCGGGCAAGCTGCGCGTCTATCGCGTCACTACTTGGAACCCGAATCCGTTTGTTGTGAAAGGAACGGGCACCGTGCAGCTGCTGAAATTCAAAGATGAAAGAGTTGTGCTTCGCGCGTTGCCCGGCGCTAGCGGGAAATTACGCGTAAACATCACTTACATCCGAAAGTGGACCGCGACGCGTGACGGAGTGCCGGTTGCGATAACCGGCGTTGCTGATCCCGCTCTGCCGAGATCCTCGTTCATCGAGGTGCCACTGGCAGCCGGCGTTTACCGATTTCAGTATCACCGCACGTTTGCCGACTACTTCGGCAGCGTTCTGGCGGCGATTGGCTGTCTTGGATGCCTAGCGCTGTGGCGGCCCGATCTCGCCGCCAGTTTGTCGCGAAAAATTCGCCGTCCGTCAGCGGCGAAAGAACGACATGAGCAGACTTAGAACAATGCTGATCACAATGCACGTTACGATCGGGAAGAAAAACGCGCCGTTGCCGCGCTGGATCCGAATATCACCGGGCAATCGACCAATCCAGTTGCCGAAGCCCGCCCAAATCAACACACCGATTACGATGGCGATCGCACCAAGGGCGACGAGTAGCTTACCAATTTCAGGCATGCGGGCATCTTCGCGCGGTGGAAATCGAAAGCAAAACGGAGAACGCGCAGCCGCGCTCTCGCCCTCTGATGACTCTCGCTAAGTGCCGCTGTCCTGGCGGTTCAGCCGCTCGTCGTCGCTCTTCGCATCGCGCTGCGCCTTGATTTCCTTAAGCTTTGCCTGCTGTTCCGGCGTCAACACACCGCGCACTCGGTCCGCGATCTGAGCGCGTTTCACCGCAAGATCAGCCTGCACCTGCGCGACACGCGCGGCCTGGGTGCGAATCGCAGATTCGTTAACGGGTGAAGCCTCAATAGCCGTCCGTAATGCGCGGCGTTCCTCCACCATTTGTTTCCGCAGTGGCTGCAACTGCGGACGCTGCTCGCGCATGATCCCGCGGATTTGGTCCTTCTGCGCCTCGGTCACGCCAACTTCCTTGAGCGCCCGCATGATGTGCATCCGGTGCCCAGATCGGTGCTGGCGTCGGCCGCTGTCGATTGTGTTCGTTTCGACAGCGCGGGCGATTCCGACTGCCGTGATTAGAGTGACGGCTGCGCTACACGAGATTAGGACTAGCTTTTTCATGCGCTAACTACAACCCGGCCGAGGACATGTCGTTGCGCGGAAAGTTGCGCGGGCGATGCGACGCGGAGAAAGTCCAGCGGCAAATGGCAGTTCAATTCCGCGATTACTATGAGACTCTCGGCGTCAGCAAGACGGCAACCGAGGACGAGATCCGGAGCGCGTTCCGCAAACTGGCACGCAAGTACCACCCGGATGTCGCGAAGGACAAGAAGACCGCGGAGGAGAAGTTCAAACAGATTAACGAAGCGTACGAGGTGCTGAGCGACCCGGACAAGCGCCGTAAGTATGACGAACTCGGCGCGAACTGGAACCAGCCCGGTGGATTCCAGCCACCGCCAGGCTGGGGCGGCGGCGCACAACCCGGCGGCGGCTATCAGTGGACGGGAACGGACGGCGGAGTGGAATTTGAGTTTGGCGGCACCGGGTTCAGCGATTTCTTCGAAGCGTTTTTTGGCGGCGGACGCGGACGGTCGGCGTTCGGCGGTTTTGGCGGCCGCACCGCCACAGCAGAACGTGGCAGCGATGTCGAAGCTGACATCATGGTTACGCTGGAGGAAGCGTTGCACGGATCGACGCGGCAGGTGTCGCTTCGTCGCGGCGGCTCGAACAAAGTCGAGACGTACCAGGTCAAAATTCCGCGGGGGGTTCACGAAGGTCAGAGAATTCGGCTGGCCGGTCAGGGTGAAGCGGGAGCTGGCGGGGGCAAGAGCGGCGATTTATTCTTACGTGTGCGTCTGGCGAAGCATCCAGACTTTGCGCTGGAAGGCAGCGACCCGATTCACGAGATCAAAATCGAGCCATGGCAGGCAGTACTCGGCGACGAGCTTGAAGTGCCGACGCTGGAAGGAAATGTGCGGCTGAAATTGCCGCCAGGTACGCAGGGAGGCCAGCGTTTTCGCCTCCGCGGTCGTGGTCTTCCGAATGCGAACGGAACGCGCGGCGATCTCTACGTTATCACCCAAATTCGCGTGCCGAAAAAGCTCGGTGAGAGCGAGCGCGCGATCTGGCAGCAGCTTGCGCAGCTGCACGGTAAGTAGCGTTTCGCTCGACAGGATACGCAACGCGGCGTTACAAGCGCAGCATGAAAATCGCGCTCGGAACGGATCACGCCGGCTTCCGCTTGAAGGAAAAAGTAAAGCAACTGCTCGAGTCGTTAGGCCACGAGGTGAAGGATTTTGGCACGTTCAGCGAAGAATCGGTCGATTATCCGAAGTTCATCCCCCCGGCGGCGCAGGCGGCGGTGAGTGGTGAGTGCGATCGTGCGATCGTTTTTGGCGGTTCGGGAAACGGGGAGGCGATGGCCGCGAACAAGGTCCACGGTGCACGTTGTGCGCTTTGCTGGAACGAAGAGGTGGCCGCGCTTTCGCGGCGCCATAACGACGCCAATGTATTGTCGCTAGGCGAACGCGTCATTCCGGAAGAAACGG